>CAJLWM010000027.1 GCA_905210415.1 uncultured Prevotellaceae bacterium | reverse complement strand
CGGGCCCCCGTCAATTCCTTTGAGTTTCACCGTTGCCGGCGTACTCCCCAGGTGGAATACTTAACGCTTTCGCTTTACCACTCAGAGGTCGCCCTCCGAACAGTTAGTATTCATCGTTTACTGCGTGGACTACCAGGGTATCTAATCCTGTTCGATACCCACGCTTTCGAGCCTCAGCGTCAGTCGCGAGTTGGTATGCTGCCTTCGCAATCGGAGTTCTGCGTCATATCTATGCATTTCACCGCTACACAACGCATTCCGCATACCTCACTCGAACTCTAGCAAAACAGTTTCAACGGCAGGCCGGGGTTGAGCCCCGACATTTGACCGCTGACTTGCCTCGCAGCCTGCGCTCCCTTTAAACCCAATAAATCCGGATAACGCTCGCATCCTCCGTATTACCGCGGCTGCTGGCACGGAGTTAGCCGATGCTTTTTCTTCGGGTACGCTCATCCTGCCATTAATGGCCCCTTTGCTCCCCGACAAAAGAGGTTTACAATCCGTAGGACCGTCTTCCCTCACGCGACTTGGCTGGTTCAGGCTTCCGCCCATTGACCAATATTCCTCACTGCTGCCTCCCGTAGGAGTTTGGTCCGTGTCTCAGTACCAATGTGGGGGACCTTCCTCTCAGAACCCCTAGATATCGTGGGCTTGGTGGGCCGTTGCCCCGCCAACTACCTAATATCACGCATGCCCATCCTTCACCGATAACTCTTTCATCCCCCGGGGATGCCCCCGGAGGACGTATGCGGTATTAGTCGGAATTTCTCCCGGTTATCCCCCTGTGAAGGGCAGGTTGCATACGCGTTACTCACCCGTGCGCCGGTCGCCGACAGAAGTGTTGCCACTCCCTCGCTGCCCCTCGACTTGCATGTGTTAAGCCTGTCGCTAGCGTTCATCCTGAGCCAGGATCAAACTCTTCGTTGTTGTATCTTGTCTTCTTTTTATTTTTCTTGTTTGAAAAACGTCTTCAGACTTGCTACCGCGAACGATTAGCCTTTTTATTCCCGCTCCCAAGTGACGCCCGATTTATCGTTTACCTGTCTTGGAAATTTCTTACTTGACGAGGACAATGTTCTCAGGTCTTCACCTTTCCTTGTCTCTCACTGTTGTCAATGTTTCCTTTTCGCAATCATTTCAAAGATCTGTTGCTTATCGTTTGTTTCGTTGTTTCCCGAAAGCGAGTGCAAAGTTACTGCTAATTTTGAAACCTGCAAAACTTTTGCGGATTATTTTTTCATAAAATTTTCACATTTTTACACAAATCGCTGATTCATAACAAATAAGACATTTGTTAAAATATATGAATTTTATGTTATGCAACACATTTGCCGTTTTTGGCACGCAAAATCGCATTTTGCGACGCCCTGGCACTTTTCAGATTTTCGGCTCGTCAAGGCGGAAAACCAAACGCAAAGTGCCGTCTTGATAGCGCGTGCTCGAGATGCGGAAATGTCCGATTTGCGCAGTATGCTCCACATGAGCTCCGGCGCAAAGGCACTCATCGTAGTCGCCGATGTGCACAATGCGCACCGTAGAAGTTGCGCCGTCGGGCAAACGCTGAAGGTCGAAACGGTCGGCCACATCGTTTTGATTGGCGTATTCCATAGTCACCGGCACGTCGGCATCAATCACCTCGTTCACCTTATTTTCAAGCATTGTCAGTTCTTCGGGCGTGAGAGCACGAGGAAAATCATAGTCGAGTTTCGATTTTTTGCGTTCCACATGTGCGGTTTTGGCGCGTCGACAACCGAATACCTTCACCATCGTGCCGTTCAATATATGTTCTGCCGAGTGGGCAGGAGGATACTCATCTTTGTTATGAGCATTCAAAATTGGTTCTTCCATATAATAATGTGTAAAATGATATTTCTAAATAATACAAACTGTGGATTTACCCACGACAAAAAAGCGCATTCAAGCCCGAGGAATGGTAAACCAGAACGTCGACCCTTCGCCATAGACACTTTGAACTCCAATCTTGCCGCCCATCTGCACGACAAGCGATTTGCATATTGGCAAGCCGAGGCCCGTGCCCACCTCCAACGAACTTGCACGGAAGAATCGCTCAAACACCTTATCGATGTTTTCACTGGCGATACCCTCGCCCGTGTCTTGCACAAGCACCTTCACAAAGTCGTCACCCTCAAGCTCCACGCGCACAGTGACCCTTCCTTTATAAGTATATTTCAGTGCATTTCCCGTGAGCTGCATCAGCACCTGCATGATGCGCTTGTTGTCGCCCACAATATATGTGTCGGGCATTGTGCGCACAAACTCGAGCGCCACACCCTTGTGCGGCTTCGAAATAAGACTCGACACTGCCAAGTCGCACACTGCATTGATTTCGAGTTTTTCTCTGTTTATCTTAAATTCGCCAGCCTCGATGCGCGCCATATCGAGCACGTCGTCGACAAGGTTAAGCAGCAATTCGCCATTCTTCTCGATGATGTTTTGATATTCCAGCACCTCATCATCATCAGCCGTAGGGAGCAACTTGGCGAAACCGAGAATCACATTGAGCGGAGTGCGCACCTCGTGGCTCATGCTCGATAGGAACATGCTCTTCATGCGATCGTTTGCCTCGGCACGCTGCTTGGCTTTCTGCAATTCGGCCTGATTGCGCTTATCGTTCTCTATAATCCTTGTGGTGCCAGCCACGCTTATCACCTTGCCGTCGTCGGCAATGGTGAGGGGCGTGCACGACGTATGAAACCAGATGCTGTCTTTCATCCGCTTGAGGATGCGGCCTTTATAATCAAACTGTGCCACCTCAACCTTACCAGCAAACACATCGGCAATCTTCTCCCTCACGAGGTCGCGATACTCCTCGTCGATAGCAGCGAAATCGTTGTCTTGCAGTTGCAACTGCTCGATTTCCGGAGCCTGATATTCATCGGGCAGCCCACTACGGTTGACGCCTATCACATCCACCTCTTCCTTCGGGCCCATCACCCACGGCATAGCGCCAGCGGCTTTGAGCATCATCTGCAGCTGTGTGATGGCAGCACGATATTTCACCTCCTTATTGGCAAGATCTTCGGCATAGTCGGTGACGTCGACCGACGTCTCGATGGCATTTCCGCCATAGTTGTAAGCCACACTCAGGTTTATCACACGCACACTGCCATTGGTGGTGCGAGTGTGCACGGTGACGGTGCCATGTGTCTGATTGTCGATGCAATGCGTCAGCAGATGCCTGCGCATCTCCACCTCATCGGGCGAAATGATATATTTTTCGATATTGAATGTCCTGTCGTTGTTGATATATCCATATTTGCTCAACGGCGGATGATTGAGCACGCGTATCACATTGCCCTCTCTATCCACCACCAGCACAGGATACTCTATCGACCTCAATATCGCCTTGTTGCGATTGACGAGCGAGCGTAGCCTCTTTGCTTGATACAAGCACACAGCGGCGACCATCAATAGAGCAACGATTAGTATTACCAGCAACGCATTCATTTATGTATAATCAACTGAATCTGTTTTTATATTTTTAGATAGTCTCTTCTTCCTGCCACTGATCATTCTTCGATAATCTCCACGAGCCACTTCCACAGAAACGCGAGGGGAATAGAAAATTTGCCCCGTCTAAAAGCAACAATAACTTTGCGGCACTATCATACCACAAAGTTATTATTTTTTTGAAAATATCGCCCTTTGACAACAAAAAAATTGCACAGGCCACATTAAAAATATTTTTCTTAGCCGTTAGCGCGACTCATTCCACCCAACCAGCAAGGGCTGAAGATATTACATTTTCCATGATAGCATATCCATCGGCCGACGGATGACAGCCATCGGCCGAAAGCACGGGGTCGAGCCCGCCCTCAGCATTGGCCATCGGGGTGTAATAATCAACGTATTTCACGCCATCATCGGCACGACGTGCCACATAGTCGGCAATCAAGGCATTGAGGCGACGCACATCTTCGGCAGGGCGCATCTCTGGTCGCCACGCGAAATGGTTGCACGGCACCACCGAGCACAAAGCCACCTTTATGCCATTGGCACGGGCTATCTCCACCATGCTCACAATGTTGCCAAGCACATTATCGAGCGAGATATACCCGATATTCTGTGCGATATCGTTGATCCCCGCCAAGATGGCCACAGCCTTTGGATGCAGATTCACCACATCGCTACGAAAGCGCACAAGCATCTCACATGTGGTCTGGCCCGAAATGCCTCGACCCACATATCCCGGATGCTCGCCCCAAAATCGTGGCGACTTTCCCGGCCAAAAATCGGTGATGCTGTTTCCGAAAAACACCACATCGGGGCTCGACTGGAGCGCCGCATTAGCCTCGGCATATCTGCCAAACTGTGCCCAATCGTTTTTGCCGGCAGCCTCCACACTGCCTATTCCCATTATGGCGAATATGCTCATAACAATATAGCAGAAATATCGTTTCATTGCTTTCTTATACAATACTTTATTCTGGGTCAACCCAATCGCCGTTTTCCTTAATCAGATTAATCAGGCGAGGGATTGCCTCCTCTTGAGGAATATTCTTTTCGATGCACACTTTGCCCTTATACAGGCTGATTTTGCCCACGGCAGCGCCCACATAGCCATAATCGGCATCAGCCATCTCACCAGGGCCATTCACGATGCAGCCCATGATGCCAATTTTGAGGTGAGTGAGGTGCGAAGTGGCAGCCTTCACCTGCTTCACCGTGTGCTGAAGGTCGAATAGTGTGCGGCCGCAACTTGGACACGATATAAACTCGGTCTTGCTCATACGCAAACGCGCAGACTGAAGAATACCATATTCCAGACGCACCACATCGTCGGCACAAGCATAGCATGGGGCCTCAACCCACACGCCATCGCGGAAGCCATTGAGCAACAGCGTGCCCATATCAGCGCCAGCCTTCACCTGCAGCCATTCCTTGTCGGTATCGTCATACGAGCAAAGTGGCACCACAGGACATTCAATGCCTGCAGTCATTAGAGCATGCAACATAGCCTGCAGACTACCAGCCACATTCACGTTGGCAGGAGTAATCACAAGCACCACATTGACAGCGCCACGCAATGGCTCAAGCACCGATGCCGGAGTGTCGGCAGAAGCCTTCACCCACACAATCGGGGCAGCGCACTTCAGAGCATCGCCAATCTGCGCCACATCGTAGAGCGGATAGGCGTTTTCAGCGCCATCATAGCTGGCAGCTGGCACAATATAGCGGTTGCCATCGGCAGCAACTGCACCGTCGGCCACATAATAGAAATCGGGGCGAAGCTTGCCCTGCACCTGGGATGGACTATACGACGCCACTGTGACGGGCATACGCTTACCGCCAACGATGTCGGCCACCGTGCCTGACGCACGACGCTCAGGTTGCAAATGATTATATTCGACACATTCCTCGCCATCGATCAGCGGATGTCCGGCACGAGATGTAATATATTGCACTAATTTTTGAGCCACCGGCACCTCATACTCAGGATCTTCGCTCAACGACACTCTAATGGTGTCGCCTACGCCCTCAGCAAGCAGGGCACCAATACCCACGGCACTCTTTATGCGGCCGTCCTCGCCGTCGCCAGCCTCAGTAACGCCCAAGTGGATTGGGAAGTGCATATCCTCGGCATCCATAGCCACCACCAGTCGGCGCACAGTTTCCACCATCACCACAGTATTCGATGCCTTGATTGAGATCACCACATCGAAAAATCGCTCTGCCACAAACACGCGCAAAAACTCCATCACGCTCTCCACCATACCGGCAGGAGTGTCGCCATAACGGCTCATGATGCGGTCGCTAAGCGAACCGTGGTTGACGCCCAAGCGCACAGCCGTGCGATTTTCGCGACAAACTGCGATAAAAGGCACCAAAGCATCAGAAATTTTCTTCAACTCAGCAGCATACTCCTCGTCGGTGAACGTAAGTTTCTTGAACGTGCGAGCCACATCCACAAAATTACCCGGATTAATACGCACCTTATCGGTGTTTTTCGCTGCGGCAAATGCGGCACGAGGATTGAAGTGAATATCTGCCACCAATGGCAATTGATACCCTTCGGCAATCAACTGGCGGCGAATCACGCCAATATTCTCGGCCTCGCGCACACCCTGCGCAGTGAGTCGCACCAAGTCGGCTCCAGCATCGGCTATGCGGCGGCACTGAGCCACACTACCCTCTGTGTCCATAGTGCTTGTGGAGGTCATCGACTGCACACGCACCGGATAGTCCGAACCCATCATCAGATTCTTAATCCTTACAGGGGTTGCGTACCTTCGCTTATAGTTTATCATTACAATCTATTTTATTAGTTTCTTAACCTAACAAATTTACTAATAATTATTCTATTTACCAACACCTCGTTGCAATAGGTGTTGTCTCCGCAGGAATCTAAGACGCAGAATATTGTTTCTGACAAGTTTTATCGAACATTCACTACTGCAATTATTAGTTCTATCTAACAAGATATTTGAACTTTGTTATATAGAACTAATATTATAAAATACGTTTTTTGAGTAACGAAGTCAGAAATCCAGGCTGGCCCACATTTAAAATCAAGGAGTTAGCTAATTACTAACGCCTTTTTTAATACCTTTGCGTAAACAAACTGTTCGGGTTGGTAGCTTTAAAATGTTGCCTATTATGGAGTGTCTATGTGATAGGTAAAATATAAAATTGGATAAGACATCTAAGCAAACAGGAGGAAATATCGATTTATGCGGAAATTTTACATTTTTCGCTTGCCATTTAACAAATAATCACTAACTTTAAAGTGCGTGCTCCACGCCGAGGCTCAAAAGCGAAGCGGAAGATTTCTAAACGGTACAGCAGTTTAAATATATCTTAAATACTAACGAAATGAGTTATGTTGAAATGTCAAGGTGGTTGCCAAAGAATGGTCAATGAATACTATATAATGCCGGATGGCAAAATTTTCTGTTATGATTGTTGGCGTTATGGAAACGAGCGTTCGACAAATCAACAACGTGATAACTGGGAGCGTTATCAGGCGGAGAGAGTAAAATACGATAATTCAAAGAAACAATTAGAGAGACAGATTGAGGAATTAACAGATAGGATTAATAGAGAAAAAAGCAGATGTAGAGGTGATTGGTCTAGTTATGAAGATGGTAACTCTAATAAGCCATTTAATTATGCAGATGTTGAATATTTAGAAAAACAACGAACAAAATTACATTGGCAAAAGAATAGCGATGATAGTATGCCTCGTCTGCCATATATTGGAGCAGCAAATAATTACTATACAAGTGCCCGTTTTATTTCAGCGGACGAGTCTCATTTTTATGAGACAGTAACGATACCTTCGGAGCGTGCTATGCGTGCAAAAAAGGCGGCAGAAGAGGCTCTTAGATGTGAAGAAGAACGGAAAAGGCAAGAAGAGGTGATAAAAGAGCAGAAAAGATTAGCTGAAGAATTAAAAAAGAAAGAAATTTTGAGCGCTGAAAATTCTATTTTAAACAATACAACCATACCATTAGCCACTAGAATAGAACTCGTAGGTCAAACCCAGAATAATAAAGTTTTAATAAAACTTTCAAAAGACAAATCCCCTCAAGTGCGTCGCGCCGTTGCCAAGTTAGTTCCGTTGGATGATGAAATTATAGACAGCTTGTTTACCGATACGGATATTTCAGTGATTAGAATTCTTTGTGGAAGATCTGATATATCGTATGAAAAACTTAGGAAATTTGCCAATCATTCTTCTTCGGGGATTAGGACTGCTATAGCCACAAATCCGATAACGCCCGTAGATATATTGTCGAAATTGGCATTAGATGAATCAATTAACGTAAGGAATGCAATTCTTAAAAACAGCAATGCCCCCGATAATGCGAAAGAAAATGCCAGAAAAATAAATAAAGAAAAAAGAATAGTGCCATCTAATAGTGGTTGTTTATTATATATTATAATTATATTGGCGTCGTCCGTATTTTTCTGTAATTTGTAAACTGGTTCGATATATGACGGCATATACTATAGAATATTTATGAACGATATAAACTGTTTTATTGTTGCCTTACGCATACTTTTTTCCTGACTTCGCCATTGCGTACCCCAAAATAAGTGTACGAAATGATACAAAATATTATTGCTTCTGTATAACAAGGTTCATTGTTATTATCTCAACTTGTTTGCCATTCTGGCGAAGGGAACTGTCCGGTAAAACTTTTTGAACGTTTGAAGAGTTAGGGCTGACACCTCAAGAGAAGTGTCAGCCCTAATTTATTTCGTTTGAAAAACAAACAAGTATCTTACAACTTATTATCTGCAATAAGTTTTAGTTGGTCTTGAATTTATAATCCAATTGCGACAATTCGTTGTTAGCCTTCACAATCTTTTCCTCCAGACTGCGCTTATATGCCTCAACTTTCTCGCCGATTACCTCGTCGCCAAGGGCGAGCATCTGGGTGGCAAGGATGGCTGCGTTGAGCGCTGCATTGATGCCGACAGTGGCTACAGGGATGCCAGGAGGCATCTGCACGATGGCAAGTAGTGCGTCCAGACCGCCCACGGTGGACTTGATAGGCACACCAATCACAGGCAGCGGAGTCATAGCAGCAATCACGCCTGGCAAGTGTGCGGCCATACCTGCCGCAGCAATTATCACTTTCACACCACGAGCCTTTGCTCCGCGGGCAAACTCTTCTACTTGCGAAGGGGTGCGGTGAGCACTCAATGCAAGCACTTCAAAAGGGATTTCCATCTCGTTGAGCAAGCCGAGCGCCTTTTCCATGATTGGAAGGTCGCTGGTGCTACCCATTATCACACTAACCAATGGTTTCATGTCGTTAATATCTATTATCTTATTATGTTAATACTCTTTTTCAAAAAAATGGCGCATCAGGCAAAGATGCGAATTGCCCAATACACCCAAACAAAACCGTTCACCACGCCTGCCAGCACCTGCCAAATGTTGTGGCGATCGAGCAGAAGTCGCGAAGTGCACACACAGCCACACAGCAGAATGGTGACGCATATCGTGCCCAAGAGCCCGAAAGCCTCCAATCCGAGATTGTGTATGGCAAGCAACAGAGCCAACAGCCCCGACACTCCTGCGGCATGCGCACTGATTTTCCACCAGATATTCACCACGGCCGACACTGTCACCGCAGCCACTCCACCCCACATAAATGCCTCGAGCCACGATGGGCTATGCACATGGCGCAGATAGAATGCCGCACCCACATAGCACGCCAAAGCAAAAATGTATGGCAACCAACGCTCCTTGGGGTTGACAAGCCGCTTATCGGTGATAATCTTGGCATTGTGCAGCAGAGCGATAAACACCATTGGCAGTATGCAAGTGATGCCAAACACCACCACTGTCACCATCAATCGTGTACCCAAAGGCAGATAGCACATCACCGACACCCATAGCGCCAGAAACACGCCGTAGCTGGGCATCAACAACGGGCTCATCACCGTGGAAAAAAATCGAGCAAACGCTCCAAATATTTTCATATTCTGATGTTTTATTTTCCTGCCTGCCACGTTTGTCCACACTGGGACACGTCAGGCATAGCAAAATTACTCTTCTTTAGCCAAATATTCAAATAATTCGGGCCTAATCGGGGGCTGATATGCAAAAATATTCCCCGCTTCCTCTCGGCTTCAGCGCACAACGTGCTCCTTGCGCTGGCGTGCCACCGGCACATTGAGGCGTTCTTCGCGATACTTAGCCACCGTGCGGCGCTTGATGGGATAGCCCATCTCGTTGAGCGAATCGGTGAGGCTCTGATCGGTGAGCGGACACGTCTTATCCTCGTTGTCGATAAGGGTCTTCAGCGCCTTAATGATTTCGCGGGTTGACACCTCCTCCACATCAGAGTCGCCCTCGCCCTTTTTCACCACCATACCCTCGGTGAAGAAAAACTTAAACGGCACGCAGCCATTGCGCGTCTCTATATATTTGCCCTTAGTGGCACGCGAAATCACCGACACGTCGCTACCCACCATCGGGGCGATGTCGGCAAGCGTGAGCGGGTGCAATTGTGCCTCGTCGAGCGTCACGAAATAGTCGGTCTGCTTGCGCACGATGGCTCGCACCACATTGAGCAACGTCTGCTGGCGAATCTTAAGCAGCATTATCATCTCCTCGGCGCGCGTCACATAGTTGCGCACCACTTTCTGCTGTCCTTTCTCGCTCTTGCTCATACCCTTAGGCAATCGGCCCTCGGTGGAGATTTTATAACTCTCCGACACCTGCAATTCTGGCAAGCGATTGAGCGAAGTGATTTCTATCTCGCCCGATTCCTCATCATATTCCACACGAAAATCAGGATTCACCGTGATAGCATGCTGCACTGTTCGGTCGTTGACAAAGCCCGCTCCCGGATATGGATTAAGGTGGCGTATATACTTCAGCACCTGGGCAAGCGTGGCATCGTCGATGCGCAAAGCACGGCGCAACTTATCGTAGTGCTTATTGCCAATATCGTCGATATACCTATCCACAGCCTTATACGACAATTCCGCCAGATGGTCGCTGCCCACCAGAGGCTTGAGCTGTATGAGCAGACACTCACGCAGATTCACGGCAGCAATGCCGGGCGGATCAAGCGTCTTGATCACGTCAATCACCTGCTGCACCTTTTCCTCGCTGATGTCGAGACTCTCTTTGGTGATAATATCGTATGAAATATCGTAAGCCGTGCGGGTGAGATAGCCATTACCATCGATGTTGCCAATCACATAGTCGCCAATCATCATCTGCTCGGGCGTGAGTTCCTGTTGGGCAAGTTGTTCGGTGAGATGGTCATAGAGGCTCTCTTCCTCCACCACCTCGGGCACATACACCTCATCGTCGACGCCACGCTGGTTGGGCATTCGCGACAGGTAGGCAGGAGCATCTTCCTCCTTGCTATAGTCGTTGCGAGGGTCATAATCCTCGCCGCGCTTATTATCGCCGCCCTCATAGCCATCAGAATAGTCGGAATCGTTTTTTTGCGCAGAGTTTTCGTCAGACACACGTTCAAGGGCAGGATTCTTGTCGAGTTCGTCATTGACATATTGCAAAGCCTCTTCATAGCTTCTCTCGAGCATCTGCCCAACAAGGATAGTAGACGGCAACGCCACTTGACGCTGCGTTTGCACCATCTTCTGTGTCAAATCCATTCCGCTTTTTCCTGCCATAATATGATATTTTCTGATCTTATCGTTAGTTCACTCTATATTACAACTCCCAATAACACAAACAATTGTGCATTCCGTTTAGTTCATTAACAATTTTCGTGCCAATACGCACTCCACAAAATTACCACACCACAAGCATATTTCCAAATTTATTTTTCCTCGGCGCCCCCAACGTTGCCAAAAATTCTTCGCAGACTCCACAAAATTCACAAAAACTCGCACCTTCTGTGAAGAAAAAGTGGCAACATTGCCAAAAATTCTTCACAGGGCACGATTATGCAAATAAAACGGGAATTCTATTTACAAATAGAATATAATCCCAATTCGGGCAATGGCATGGACTCCGGAAATCTGGCAAAACGATTGGAAGACTTATCAATTACCGATTTGGGGCTAATACTGCCGACGAAAAAGGGGCCATGTGGTGGATAGTGGGGCGCAAAGGGAGATGATATTTTGCAATGCGAAGGATTTTTCGTAACTTTGCACGCTAAATTATTATAAAATACGGCATTAGCAGTGCCCAAAACATCAACAGACACTACGCAACTATGGCAGAATCAAATTTTATTGACTACGTGAAGATTTTGTGCCGCTCAGGTAAGGGCGGTGCCGGTTCAGCACACCTACATCGCGCCAAATATGTGCCAAAAGGCGGTCCTGACGGAGGTGATGGAGGTAACGGAGGCAGCGTGATATTGCGCGGCAACCGCAACCTATGGACCCTCTTACACCTTAAATATCAGCGCCACGTGTTTGCCACCGACGGTATGTCGGGCAGCGAGTGCCGCAGTTTTGGTAAGGCCGGCGAAGACCGCATCATAGAAGTGCCTTGTGGCACAGCCGTATTTAATGCTCAAACAGGCAAGTTTATCTGCGACGTCACCGACGACGGTCAAGAAGTGGTGCTGCTCAAGGGCGGACGCGGCGGATTGGGCAACTGGCACTTTAAGAGCCCTACCAACCGCACTCCTCGCTACGCGCAACCCGGCGAACCACGCCAAGAGTGCGAAGTGATTATGGAGTTGAAACTGCTTGCCGACGTGGGTTTGGTGGGCTTCCCTAATGCGGGCAAGTCTACCCTCTTGGCATCTATCTCGGCTGCCAAGCCTAAGATTGCCAACTACCCATTCACTACGCTCGAGCCAAACCTCGGCATCGTGGGTTATCGCGACACCCGCTCATTTGTGATGGCCGACATTCCTGGTATCATTGAGGGCGCAAGCGAAGGCCGCGGATTGGGTCTGCGCTTCCTCCGTCACATTGAGCGTAATGCCGTGTTGCTTTTCATGATTCCTGCCGACACCAACGACATCCGTGCCGACTACGCCGTACTCTGCAACGAACTTGAGAAATTCAACCCCGACTTGGTGGACAAGCCTCGCGTGCTTGCCATCACCAAATGCGACATGCTCGACGACGAACTCATGGAGGAAATGCGCCAAGAATTGCCCGACGGCATCGAGACTGTGTTTATCTCTTCGGTTGCCGGTATGGGCTTGGCGGAACTTAAGGATATGCTCTGGAGAACCATCAACGACGAGCGCAACCGTATTCCTGAGCAACTCACCCACCGCGACCTCGACACAAGCCACCGCGTGAAGGAGGAAGATGAGTTTGTTATCGAGACCGACGACGAACCATTAGAAGACGAAGACATAGAACTGGAATGGGACGACGAATATTGGCCCGACAAATATGAAGATGAAGATTGAGCCTCTTGGCTTCAACACACCGACAGCCGGCATAACGGCATTCACCACGCTGCGTGGGCTGGTTGACACAGCCAACCCATACAGCGAAATCAATCTGTGCGACTACACTGGCGACGACCCCGCGCACGTGAGCGAGTGCCGCGAAAGCCTCTGCCGTCATTTAGGCATCACGCCCGACAAGTTGGTTATGCCACGACAGACCCATACCGCCTCGGTAGTAACTATCTCGCACAACTTCTTCTCACTCACCCATCAAGAGCAGCAAGCATTGCTCAACGAGAAAGACGCCATCGTGACCACACTTAGTGGCGTGGCAATAGGCATAAACACCGCCGATTGTGTGCCTATAGTGCTCGCCGACCCTCGCCTCGGCATCATTGCCGCAGCACATGCCGGATGGAAAGGCACAGCAATGCGCATAGCCGCAGCAACCGTGGCAACCATGCAAGAGCTCGGTTCACAACCAAGCGACATATTTGCAGCCATTGGCGCATCCATCTGCCAAGATTGCTTCGAGGTGGGCGACGAGGTGGTGGAGCGTTTCGCCGAAGCCGGATTTCCCATCGATGCCATCACACACCGCCACGCCATCACGGGCAAAGCACACATCTCGCTGCAAGAAGCCAACCGCCTGGTGCTCACAGATTGCGGCATACTACCCCACAACATAGCCACGAGCGGAGAATGCACCCGTTGCCAGCCAGAAAAATATTTCTCGGCGCGACGCATAGGCATAAAATCAGGCCGCACGTTCACCGGGATTATAAAAAAATAACACCTTTCACCGAACTATTTTTATCAATTTTCATTATCTTTACGACGCCAAAAGCTCCACTGGTTTTGGCACAGAATTTGTTATGTATATACGCAAACAATAAGTTAACTTAATAATAAATACACAAGATGAAAAATCTAAAAGGAACAAAGACCGAGCGCAACCTCATGGAGGCTTTCGCTGGTGAATCTCAAGCAAGAAACAAATATTCTTACTTTGCTTCAAAGGCAAAGAAAGAGGGTTATGAACAAATCGCAGCACTTTTTGAAGAAACTGCTCAAAACGAGAAGGAACACGCCAAAATGTGGTTTAAACTCCTCGAAGGCGGCGAAATAAAGGATACTGTATCAAACCTCAAGGCTGCAGCCGAAGGCGAAAACTTTGAGTGGACCGATATGTATGATCGCATGGCTCACGAAGCCGAAGAAGAAGGCTTTACCGACATTGCCGCATTGATGAGAGGCGTGGCTGCTATCGAAAAGCATCACGAGGAGCGCTATCGCAAACTTCTCAAGAACATCGAAGACGGCGTGGTATTCTCTCGCGAGGGCGACTGCATCTGGCAATGCCGCAACTGCGGACACATCGTGGTTGGCAAGAAAGCTCCTGAGGTATGCCCAGTGTGCAACCATCCACAAAGCTACTTCGAAATCAAAGCAGAAAACTATTAATCACCACGGCATTTTGCCAACCTTGGCACTTGCCAAATAAGGTATAGGGCAAAGCATTGTATCACACAGTGCTTCGCCCTTTTTTAATAATTTACCTTTCGGCGCCTGGCAAGGCTATTGCCAAGCCATATATACTAACCATTTCTTTTCTTTGCCGTCATTCGTCCGCTTCGCTTCAGCGCATCGGCAATCAACCATTGCAACTGCCCGTTCACTGAGCGAAATTCATCGGCAGCCCATTCCTCAATAGCGCTCATAGTCTGTGCATCTATTCTCAGCACAAAACTCTTCACCTTTTGTTTACCATTATCTGCTGCCATGTCTTTGTCTCATTTTCACTAATCAATCGCATCGTTTTTGATGATTGAGCAAATAAATGTTTTTCAGTGATATTATTTTAATATTACTTTATTATTTATCTACTCACATTATCATATTATTATAATAGCACAAATATAGGCACTATATTTCTAATTACCAAACGTTTTCGCAAAAAACATCAAAAATAGCCACCAAAGCGTCAGCACATCGCTCTGCAACCACATCGCCATAGACAATCAATCAATTATCCCAAATCGGCCATAGAAAGTATATGTGAATTTTTTCTACTGCTTGGAGCCATTCGTTTTTTATAAGGCAGATTTTACATGAATTAGCAATACGCGTCAGAGGATTTTGGAGTAGTGTTTTGCGGATTTGACAGACCGTCCCTACCAATGAGCGTTTTTTGGGCAGCACGGAAATTCCCATAAAATCTGCACTTATAAAACTCCAAAATCCATTCAAGCCCTAATGACCGAATTGGGCTTATGGCACACAGCCTTGAGATTATGCACAGCAAAATACCTACTTTTGGTGATTGCAGGCATTCACTATAGGTTGTAACTTTGCATTGAGAAAAAGAAACATAAGTTCGAGTTATTATTAAGTTATATTTGTTATCTATATTGTGTATAGCCAAAAAAATAGCCGCAGTGACTGGTCACTGCGGCTATTATGTATTCTCTATGTAGACCCCGCAACGGGGCACAACCACATCTGCTTACACAGTAAGGATTTCTTTTTCCTTAGCAGCAAAGAGATCTTCAATCTTCTTCACATACTTGTCGTGGATTTTCTGAACAGTGTTTTCAGCATCTTTTTGCACGTCTTCAGGCATACCATCGTTCTTAACGGCCTTCTTCAAGCCTTCTATTGCTTCGCGACGAGCATTGCGCACACTCATCTTAGCATTTTCAGCTTCACCCTTCGATTGCTTAACAAGTTGTTTACGGCGGTCCTCGGTGAGAGGTGGAATAGCCAAGCGGATAACTTCGCCATTATTCTCTGGAGTGATGCCAACAGGTGAGTCGATAATAGCTTTTTCAATCACCTTAAACATCGCTTTTTCCCATGGAGTGATGGTGATAGTGCGAGCATCAGGCACCGAAATGTTTGCCACATTGCTTATCGGACATTGTGAGCCGTAGTAGTCAACGCGCACGCCATCAAGAATCTTCGGATTGGCTTTACCTGCACGGATGTGAGCAAGAGCCTCGTCGAGGAAGTCCACTGCAAGTTGCATACTCTCCTCTGCTTCGTTTAAATAATGTTTAGGATCGTTCATATTGAATTGTGTTATATCTGTTTTTTCATTTGATTACTTCTTCTCATACACCAAAGTGCCGATAGGCTCTCCGTTCATCACTTTCATCAGGTTGCCCTTAGTGTCCATATCAAACACGATGATAGGCAGGTTGTTCACCTTGCAGAGAGTGGTGGCAGTGAGGTCCATCACCTTCAATCCACGATTGTAGATTTCATCGTAGGTGATTTCGCTAAACTTAGTGGCAGTAGGGTCTTTCTCTGGGTCGGCAGTGTAGATGCCATCCACGCGAGTGCCCTTGAGCATCACGTCGGCCTCAACTTCAATGCCACGCAACGCCGAACCAGTGTCGGTGGTGAAGAAAGGATTGCCAGTGCCACCCGAGAGGATAGCCACCTTGCCGGCATTCATGGCGTCGATAGCCTTCCATTTGCTGTAATACTCACCGATTGGAAACATATTGATGGCAGTGAACACCTGTGCCGCTTGACCAATGCTCTCAAGACCACTGCTCAGCGCCAACGAGTTGATAACGGTGGCAAGCATACCCATTTGGTCGCCTTTCACGCGGTCGACACCCTTAGCAGCCCCCGACAAGCCACGGAAGATGTTTCCGCCGCCAATCACGATAGCCACTTGCACGCCGCTTTCCACCACTTGCTTGATTTGCTCGGCATAGTCAGCCACACGCTTTGCATCGATGCCATATCCTTGCTCGCCCATGAGCGACTCACCGCTCAACTTCAAAAGTATTCTTTTATATTGTTCTCTCATGTTTCTTATTATTACTTAAATCTGTGTTTATGATATTTCGTTTTACAAAAATACTCATTCCTCACCGAAAACCAAGCATTTCCTTTCTATTTTTCCGACAAATAGGGCAAATAGCATCAGGCCTGCTGTCTCAATGATTCTAACCGTGAAAAGTGAGCGTTGACCAGCGCGACGGCACAAGCATTTGCGCGGCTTGCATCATCTCTTCGGGCGTCACAGCCTCAATGCGCTGCATGGTTTCGCGTTCAGTTATCACGCGACCGGAATAGAGCATGCTCTTGGCTGCACTCAGCGCCAACGCTTCTCCACTGCTGCTTGCCACAAGCAGTTGTCCAGCATACTGGCGCTTCACGGCATCAAGACGGCGAGCAGTGAGCGGCTGCTCGGCAAGGCGGTTTATCACATCGCCCACGATGCGCATACACGGGTCGACATGGTGAGAATCGCATCCGAAATACACCTGAAACATACCGCAATCGCTCATCAGCGACACGTTCGACTCCACGGCATACACCATACCTCGGCGCTCACGCAACTGCACATTCAGCAGCGAGTTCATACCCGGGCCGCCAAGCATATTATTCAGCAGCGCCATAGCGTAGCGGCGATCGTCGCGCATATCGAATAGCCTTGTGCCAAGCACAGTGTGGCACTGATGCGAACCGATGTTGATGCTCTCGCGAAACGGAGCCACCTCGGCTGGCATCACACGGGCAGGACGCACCAACGCGCGCTGCTCGATAGGCAGAAAATATCGCTCGGCAAGGCGAAGTACCTTCTTGCTCGGTATGTCGCCATACACGAAATAAACCATATTCTCTGTCACATAATGTTGGAGCAAATAATTGCGACAGTCTTCGCCGCTGATACTCTCCAAGTCGTGTTCATTGCCAAGTATATTATGGCCCAACTCGCTACCTGCAAAGAATTTATCCTCCCAATCGTCATATACAGCTTCACTCGGCGTGTCGCGATAACTATCCACCTCGTCCATCACCACCTCGCGTTCGCGATTGAGCTGAACCTCCGGAAATACGGAGTTTGTCACCAAGTCGGCAATCAGTTCGGTTGCCCTATCCAGATAGTCCTTAGGCATCACCGAATACACCACCGTGCCTTCTTTGGTGGTGTAGGCATTCAACTCCCCGCCCACAGACTCCATGCGGTTGATAATGTGCCAAGCGCTGCGGTGCGAAGTGCCCTTGAAGATAGTATGCTCCACAAAGTGAGCCATACCATAATGCCCCGGAGCATCGTCACGGCTACCAACATTCACCGCCACGCCACAATATGCCACATTGCCATTGCCGGGCACATGCACCAAGCGCAGCCCGTTGCTCAACGTGGCCGTAAACGTGGATGTCTTTTCTGTATCTTTATTCTCTTGCATTTTCTGTTCTTATTGTTTCATCCCCGACATAATAGCCTCTGCCACCATCCAGTCGAGCGGAGTGTCGAGATCCACCGAGCGTTCACGGCTCATCTCCACCATTTTTCGACGCTTAAAACTGCCAAGCGGACCCTTCTTCAGGCTCTCGATGTTTATCACATACACAGCGCCATTATATTCCCACGCTTTAGGGGCATCTTGGCGGCGAGTGTAGCAACCATCGCCCTTTGAGATATGCAGGAAGCCGTTTTCATCGGTTTCATAGCAATTATAGTAGGGATTTGAAGCCGCCTCAGTGACGGTCACCACCATATCGATGTCGGGCGTATAGGCATCGATAGCAGCCTGCACATCCTCGGCAGTGCGCATAGGCGACGTAGGTTGCAGCAGCACCAACGTATCGTAGTCTCTACCCAACTCCTCATAGAATTTCACGGCGTGCAGCAGCACCTCGTAGGTGCCACAGCCATCGGTAGCCAGATAGTCGGGACGCATAAACGGCACGTCAAGCCCCATGTTCTTCACCACTTGCGCGATGCGCTCATCGTCGGTAGTGACGCATATGTCGCGGTCGTCAGCCAACTGGCGAGCCACCTCCACGCTATAGGCAATCAGCGGTTTGCCACAAAGCGGTTTTATATTTTTCCCAGGGATACCCTTACTGCCGCCACGGGCAGGAATCACAAAAACTGGTTTCATTGCAAGTCGTAGAATGGTTTTATCGTTATGTTGTCGAGCGGCGTTTCGCACACCACCTTCACTATTTTGTCGAGAGTATCGGGTTGCTCATAAGGGTTTACAGTGTGTCGGCATCGTTCCTGACACTCATCGCTCAACACAGTGCGCAGCCCTTCGGCAATCTCCTGCACGCTCACACCACAATTCACCACCGAGTCGGCTGCCATACGTCCAAGCTGACGTATGCCAATGTTCAGCGTAGGTATGCGCATCGATGGCACCTCAACGATGCCGCTCGACGAGTTGCCAATCACCGCCGACACGCAGTGTAGCGCCGACAGGAACTTCTTCATTCCCAACGAAGGGAACACAGCCACGCGATCGGGATGCGCCTTGGCATAGGCATTTATCAGGTCGATTATCACCGCCCCGTTGGTGTCGTTGTTTGGATATGTGAATATCACTTTGTGATCGGGGAACTGATCGAGTGCGCTAAGCAAGTTTTCACACTGCACCTTTGGCGGTACACTATCGAGAGTGGCAGGGTGGAATGTGCAAAGCAACGAGCCTTCAGGCACCGTGGTGCCAATGCTCTGTTCCAACTCCTCGCGCGGCGGATATTGCATCTGATTGATGTTATACACGCCCATTGCGCCCACATTGAACACATACTTAGGGTTTTCCCCAAGCTGTATCACACGTCGGCGATAAGCCTCAGTCTCGGTGAGGTGCAGATGGCTCATCTTGGTGATGCAGTGGCGAATGCTATCGTCGTAAGCGCCACGGCTCACAGCCCCTCCCGCGATATGTGCGATAGGAATGCCGAAAATCAGTGCGGCTCCAGCCACAGTGAGCATCTCATAGCGGTCGCCGAGAATCAGCAATAGGTCGGGACGCAACTCATCGAACGCATCAGCCATACCGCTCATGCACTGGCTCATTGCCTTCACCGTGTTCACTGGCTTGTCGCCATCTACCTTCATAGGCACTTTGCGATCAATGTGCAACCCGTCGTTTAATATCTCACGCCAGGTGCCACCATACTTCTCATCTAAGTGCATATTTGTGGCCACGATTTGCAGCGTCACATCGTCGCGCTTGTCAAGAGCCACGGCTATCGGACTCAGCAACCCCCAATCGGCGCGGGTGCTGGTCACTATACATATCTTTCGTTTCATAGGCTAATTATCATCAAAATTGCACTGCCACCACGGCCCCTACGCCACGGTTGGCACTATCATAATATGGCACAGCAGCCACTGCCGTGCGAGAGTTACGGTTGCGGTCGAGGCCCAACAGCTTCTTTTCAAACGGCACAAGCCAATATCCCACACGAGCGCTGAGGATGCCCATTCCGGCACCGCCCACCACGTCGTTCACCCAGTGCTTGCCATTGCGCAATCGCAGATAAGCCACCGTTGTGGCAATGGCATATCCACCGGCACCCCACCAATTGCCATAGCGCAGGCGCATCATCTCGGCCGAGCGAAAGGCACGCATAGTGTGGCCCGACGGGAAACTATTGTGCTTGTCGGGCTGATGCGGTCGTTCCTCGCCCACTGCCCACTTCATGGCTGCGCCTGCCCCATACATCACCGCTATCGATGTGACCGATGCAAGCAGGTCGTCGGTGCGGGAATACTTGCTTTTCACTCCGCACAGGCTCAATCCCACGTTCATAGCCATTGGCACCCATTGCAGATAGGCGTCGGCATTGGTGTGGCTTGCCTCAACGCGCTTGAGCACATATTTGCGAGCCTTCACCATATTGTGCTCCCACACAGCCACCGTACCCACGGCGAGGAGGCCCACTGGCAATATCGCCTGACGCACGCTGAAGCGAGGTGTTGGGGCTTTTGATGCGGTCAAGCTATCAAGCATCTGCCGAGCATATTCCTCGGCGAGCAGACGCTCTATCTCTGCCGTCTGCATCGCAATATACGCGCTATCCTGCACCAGCACGGCTGTGGTGTCGGGCTGTCCTTGCGCACGCATCGTGCCACACAGCACCAATGCTAACGCCATCAATATCATTCTCAATTTCATAGCACAAAGATAGCCATAATTCCGCAATCAGCGCGCTTTTATTTCTTAATCACCAATATAGAGTTAGACACCGTGCGCTCATGTCCGTCGCTCGGTGTGTTCATTATTCCTTCTTTTTCGTTCCAGATAACGCTCGAACCGCCGCCATCGAGATTAAGGGCATCCTTTGCGCCCAGAATTCTCATCATGTGGGCAAATTGTGGTATGGTGACGCCGTCAGACACATCCTTGCGGCGACCATCTACCACCACAAGCACAATTTTACCATCGCGCATCAGCGCCACTGCGCTACGAGGGTTGCGATAAGGAATATGCGCCACCTTACAATCGGTGAAATCGCACTCCTTACCTTGGCTCACCATAAGCGGACCCGACACCATCACCGATTTGTGCGCCACGTCGTATTCCGACTCTGTTGACACCACCCAAGGCATGATTTCCACTTGGTTCTTGTCGTTTCCCTCTACCACTACAGCGCCATCCGATAGTAGCGTAATGCCGCTTGTGGTGTAGTCGTCCACCTTGCCATCGCGTGCCACATAGCACACCGAACGGCCGTTTTTGCCGAAATAGGTGCCGTTGATGGCAGCCACAGCTTTATCTTCCTTGGCCTTATCGGTGGTCAGTTCTCTGCCCTCGTGTGTCTTCACCACCAAGTCATATCGGTTTGGATCAATCTCCACGACAAACACCGACTGGTGAGATTCATATAAATTGTTGAATTTTTCCAACTTGGCAATTGCGCCATTATCCAATTGTGTGACTGTCCATTTGGCATTCACTATCTCAATGGAGTCTTGAGGTGTCTGTGCGCACACTATGCCTGCACTACAGGCTATAAGAACTGAAAACAAAAAGTTGCGTAGCATAATTTTATGATTTATGATTAATTCCCAAATTTTTTCTTTGCCACAAAGATAACCATAATTTCAAAAAGCATCTGCCTCACAAGCGAAATTAGCACCTATATTAAACCCAAATCGGAATTTATGACGTATTAATGCCATCTCAGCATACCTATGCGACTTGCAAAATACAAAATTCTTTACTATCTTTGCACAGGATCAAAAGCTTCACCAATTTACGCAAACATAGCGCACTACAATGAAAAAACTTCTACAGAACCTTCTGCAATGGTTGTCACGGCTATCATTCCGCACAGGAGTGGTGGTGCTATCACTTTGCATACCCTGCTACATCATATCATTTGCCCAATTTGCCCTACCTATAAGCATGGCTGCCAAAGCCGCTCTGTGGACCGCTTTCTTCGGCATGGCAAAAGCCCTGCAATATAGCGGACTCGCCATATTGGGGGCTGAGGGAGTAAGGCGACTAAAGCGATTTTTCAATAAACGTAAATCATATATTCAATGAAACACTCACTCATCACTCTCATCGCGACTTTTCTGGGATCGCTGCTGGGCTGCAACGCCGCAGAATTTAAGTCGGTGACTCCACCCGAGTTTCAAGAGGTTATCGCCGACACCGCCGTGCAGGTGCTCGATTCTCGCACTGCCGAAGAATATGCCGACGGCCACATCGCAAGGGCCATCAACATCGATGTGTTAAAAGACGATTTCGCCGACATAGCCACCAAGACACTCGATGCCCGCCGCACCGTGGCTGTGTATTGCCGAAGCGGACGACGCAGCAAAAAGGCTGCCCAAATTCTCACTGAAAAAGGCTACACAGTGATTGAACTCAACAAAGGATATCTATCGTGGATTGATGCGAAAATGCCCGTGACAAAATAATGCGGATTTTTCGCATTATTTTTTTGGGGGGTTCGCAAAACCAGCCTTAAATTTGCAAAATGTTAGTAATATCACTATTTCTGCAGCATATTATTATTTACACAGTTATAAAACATTATTTTTAAAATCTAATAAACATTAAAAGCTTATGAAAAAATTTACTTTCACAGCTTTGTTTGCCACATTTGCGCTTCTGCTTATGTCGCACACAGCAAATGGACAGGGAGTAAAAATCAACTCTCTAAGCGATCCATTCCCATCTCTTACATCACAAGAGATAGCAACGCTCAAGACCACCAATGCACGCGTAGCCAATCCTCTCAAGTCACGCACCGTCAAGGTGAGCCCTTCGGGAGCCACCATCTTGGGTTGGCACACCTATCCAGAACCAACATTCTGGGGTGAATTCGTCACATCGGGCGAAGAAGTGAAAATCTGGACGAACGATGAATTGTCGCCAGACGCAGGCTTCGTCAAGGACGACAAAGTGTATTTCTACTACGGTAAGAACGTGAGCGGCTACCTCAGCATGCGCTACTACGTATGCGAGTTGGCAACTGGTAAGATTTTGGAATCTGGCGATTTGAGCAACGCCGACGCCACCCAATATGTGTTTATGTGCGCTTACGACGACGTTAACGATGTCGCCTATGCCTACACCTACAACGCCGACGGTAGCGCCTACTTGCTCCAAACCATCAATCCTGTCACTCGCACATTCACCAAGATTTGCGACATCACTAAGGAAAACCTTCCTTTCATGATTGGTTTCGACACCACAGAAGGCAAGCTTTATGGTATCACCAAGACTGGTGACTTTGTGAATATCAATCTCACCAATGGTGCTCAAACCGTAGTTGGCGCCACAGGCTTCAAACCAGCGCTCTACAAGCAAGCCTTGACCTACAGCCCTGTAGACAAGAAATTCGTTTGGGCTGCACTTCTCAGCGACTACTCTTCTGCCTCTATCGTCATCAACCCAAAGACCGGCGCCGGCAGAATGACTGGTTCGTTCCCTTCATTCACCGAATATAAGGTGCTTGCATCGGGCAACAAGACTCCAAAGTCCAACACTCCAGCAGTTCCTACTGTTAAGTCAATCAACTTCCCTAAGGCTGCCCTCTCTGGTAGCGTCACAGTGACTGCTCCTGATAAATACTACGACAATTCAGTGCTTACTGGCAGCGTCACCATCGCATCTAAAATCGACGGCGTTGACCACACCACACTTACTGCAATAGCAGGTGGCGACGTAGACTTCACTTTCGAAAACTTGAGCGAAGGCAACCACACATTCACATTCACTGCCATCGACGCAAACAACAATTCGAGTGCCTCAATCTCAGAAGTGGCATTTATCGGTAAGGACCAACCTCTTGCTCCAGCCAATGTGGTAATCAACGAAAACGGCATCAAGTGGGATGCTGTAACAACCGGCGTGAATGGCGGATATGTTGACACCGAAGCCGTTACCTACAACGTTTACGTCAACGGCAACATGGTGAACAAGACACCCCAAAGCGGCACCACTTTTGCCTACACATTCCCTGCTGGCCCAGCAAAGGCTTATGTGGCAACTGTTGAAGCTATCTACAACGGCAAAACATCCGACAAGGCACAATCCCCTAAGTTTATCTACGGCGACCCATATTCATTGCCAGCAGAAATCACTTTCAATCCTGATATTCTCGACCTTTGCACTATCGTAAACAGCAACAACGACAACTTCTTCTGGAAATACGACACTACAAAATCAGCAATTTTCTACTCTTACGGTGCTAATCCTGCCGACGACTGGATTTTCTTGCCAAAGACAGCCTTCACCGACGTGAACGCACTTTATGAATTAGCCGTAACATCATTCGTTCGCTTGCCTTACTACAACGAGGCATTTGAGGTTGCTTATGGCACAAGCCCAGACCCTGCAGCAATGACTGTAGTGGCATCATACAGCAAACTCAACAACTCAGCCGCACAAGACTTCGTATCATACTTCAAGGTTCCTGCTGCAGGCACCTATTATGTGGGTATCCACTGCGTATCACCTGCCACACAAGACGTATTGTATGTGAGCAAGGTGAGCATCAAGGCTTCTGACCGCTCGGCAAAATGCCCAGAAAAGGTCACTAACCTCAGCGCAACCGCTGGTCCTCAAGGCCAACTCCAAGCACTTGTCAACTTCAAGATGCCTACTAAGAACATCGGTGGCGAAAACATCGGTGCTGACGAGCCTCTTACTGCCGTAATCACTACAGGTGAGCAACGAGTAACCGTAAACGGCAATGCTGGTCAAGAATTCACCAACGTTGCCATCACCACAGTGCAAGGCACAAACGAAATCACCGTGACCGTGATGAGCGGCGAAAACGCAAGCTTGGCTTCTAAGACAAGTGTATTCACCGGTCAATCTGCCCCTGGCTCGGTAAACGCTGTGAATGTAGAATTGAGCGACGACAACCTTACAGCTCATCTATCATGGACTGCTCCAACATGGGGTGCCACTGCTGAAGGCTACTACGACACCAAAAGCTTGGTTTACTACCTCTGCAGCTACGAAGGCGGCAGCTGGGTAGAAAAGAAATCGCTCGGTGCAGTGAATAAATGCGACGTATCTGTCGACGCCAGCACTCCAATGGCAGTAAGATATGCAGGCATCAAGGCCGAGAACATCGGTGGCAAGAGCCCATACGTCACTTATGCCACTCTCACCATCGGCAAACCATTCACATTGCCAATGGCCGACAGCTTCAAAACAGGTAAATACACCTACACTCCAGTAATCGACGTTAAGCCTAATTCTTCATACTCAGGCAAGCACGCTCTTGCCGACGCAAGCCGATATGGCGTGACAGATGCCGAAACCGGACAATATGCAATGGTTTCATACCCTACCAACTCTTATGTAGAAACACGCACTCTCGTGGCATTGCCTAAGTTCTCTACCGTTGGCGTTAAGAAGCCTCGCGTATCGTTGCGCGTATGGGGCGGCTCACAATTGGCCAATTCTGAGATTCACGTTGTTGCTCCTGGTGTAGACGACGCCACAGTGGCTTCATTCTGGAACAATCTCCCAGAACAATGGAACGACCTTGACTTTGAGATTCCTCAAGCATTCTGCAACAAGAAGTGGGTTGAAGTTCGCATCCAATCTACATTCTATCCAAGCGAAGAGAAATATACCATCGTAGACAGCTACAAAATCTACGATCAAGAGGCTTCTGGCATAGCAAACGTTGCCACTGCCAACGTCACTATCACTCCAGGCGTTGAAAGCATTTTGGTCAGCAGCCCTGTTGCCACACAAGTGAGCATTTTCACTACCGATGGCGCAATGGTTCGCAACGTGAATGTTGCTGAAGGCGAAACCATGATTGAAATCCCTACAGGCATCTATGTGGTTCGCGCTTCTGGCGTAGCCCAAAAGGTTGTTGTGAAATAACAGTTATTACATCATAACATTAAACATCTATTCAGACCGCGGTAATCTTGCCGCGGTCTGTTTTTTATACCCTCTACAGTATATTCTCGCCGAATTTGCCCCACAATAAAATGAAATTTTTATTAAAAGCGGGCAAAGTGGCTCTGCCTACAATTATTATGATTATATTTGTACAAGATTACAAACGCTATAATGAAACACATAAAACTACCTAACTCGAACCAGCAAAAACTAAGCTTCTATCTCGCTATGGAAGAATACGTAGCAAGCACCCTCACCGACGATGGGTGCGACGACTGCTTTTTCCTATGGCAAGTGGAACCTACCGTGATATTTGGACGCCACCAAGTGATCGAGAATGAGGTAAACCTTGAGTATTGCAAGGCCAATGGCATACAGACCTATCGCCGCAAGAGCGGCGGCGGG
>CAJLWM010000026.1 GCA_905210415.1 uncultured Prevotellaceae bacterium | reverse complement strand
CTGTGACAGCCGACACTCACTATAAGGTGACAATCACAGACAACGCTATCCACAGCTTTAAGATTGTGGCTTTGAACGAAGGTGGCCGCAGTTTCGATTCTGAAGTTCTTGCCCTTGGTGTGGCAAAAGATTCTAAGGGAATGGTGATGGTGGTAAATGGCTTTACTCGCATATCTGCTCCAGATTCGTTTGTGGCAGGAGAAGGAGAAAATGCTTATGCCGGATTCCTCGACGATAAGGACTCAGGTGTGCCATACCTATATGATATCTCTTATATTGGTTCTCAATTTGAGTTCCGTCGCAACCTCCCGTGGAAGGACGATGACGCAGCCGGATTTGGCGGTAGCCATAGCAACTACGAAAACAAGGTGATTGCAGGTAATACATTTGACTATCCAGTGGTGCATGGCGCAGCAGTGATGAATGCAGGCTATTCGTTCGTTTCGTCGAGCGTAAAGGCTGTGGAGGACGGTTTGAAGCTTGACGGCTACTTTGCTCTCGACCTTATCCTCGGCAAGCAAAAAGAAATCAAGGTCGGTCGTGGTGCGGTGCCAAACCGCTTTAAGATCTACACAGATGGGCTGATGAAAGCGTTGACTGGCTATACAGCAAATGGCGGTAACGTGATGGTGACCGGATCGTATGTCGCAAGTGATGTGTGGGACGGCATCACATCGGGCAAGACCGAACAAAAGTTTGCAAAAGAAGTGCTTGGATATGAGTGGCGTGTAGGTCATGCAGCAATCACTGGCGAGGCATACAGCGTGGTATCGCCATATAAGCAATTGCTCGTGGGCGACACTTATAAATTCAGCAACACCAAGAATGAGAAAATCTACTGTGTGGAATCGCCAGATGGCGTGATACCAGGCAGCGATAAGGCAAACACCATCATGCGCTATAGCGAAAACAACATACCTGCGGGTATCGCAGCCGATATGCAAAACTATCGCACTGTGGTGATTGGGTTCCCATTTGAGACTATTCAGTGTGGCAATTGCCGAGACAAGATGATGGGCGAGGTGCTAAATTTCTTCGCAAAATGAGATGACAGACATTAATTATAAGATACAAACAAAACATGATTGATTCATTCGTTTTATTTTCAGTACAAGAAGCAGCTGCAGCTACTATTGCCGGATTGAAGGCAACTGCTGTGGCAGGGAATTGCTATGTACTGAATGCAACTCCGGAAAATGTGACCGTTGATGGTGCAGAGGTGTTGAACATTAATGGAGAAACCTCTACTGCAATGGTGAGAACTATCGCAGAGGCAGCCAAGGGAGAGTATACTCTTATTTACAGCAATGGCGACGTGCTGAAGCTCGGTTTGCACGCCATTGAAAGAATGCTGCAAATAGCTGAGGACAGTGGTGCAGTGATGTGCTATGCTGACCGCTATCAAGAGCGTAAGGGCGAGATTGTAAAGGCTCCAGTGATCGACTATCAACAAGGTAGTCTTCGCGATGATTTCGACTTCGGTTCGGTGATTTTGATAAAGACTGCGGCTTTGAAGCAAGCAGTAAGCGAAGTGACAGGCGACTACAAGCATGCAGGCATGTATGACTTGCGTCTGCGCTTGAGCGAAATGGGCGAATTGGTGCACATCAACGAGTATCTCTATACAGAGGTAGCAATGGACTTGCGCAGCAGTGGTGAGGCAATCTTCGATTACCAAAATCCAAATAATCGCGACAAGCAGCTTGAAATGGAAGCCGTTGTCACAGAATACCTCAAGCGTGTGGGCGCTTACCTCGCTCCAGGCGAATATGAGGAAATCAACCTCAAGGAAGGTGAATTTGATGTGGAATGTACAGTGGTGATCCCTGTGCTTAACCGCGTTCGCACAATCCGTGATGCTATCAAGTCGGTGCTTAATCAGAAGGCTGACTTCAAATATAACTTGATTATCGTGGATAATCACTCTACTGACGGCACTTCGGAGGCTATCGAAGAATTTACTAACGACGAACGTGTGATCCACATCATCCCAGAGCGTCACGACCTTGGTATTGGCGGATGCTGGAACTTGGGTGTAGACGACAGCCGTTGCGGACGCTTTGTGATTGGTCTTGATAGCGACGACGTGTATAAGGTGGACAATGTGCTCACCCTTATTGTGAACGAATTCTATCGTTCGAATAGTGCTATGGTGGTTGGTAGCTACGAAATCACCGACTTTAAGATGAACATCCTTCCTCCAGGCGCAATCTTGCACAAGGAGTGGACTGAAGAAAACGGTCGTAACAACTTGCTCCGCGTGAACGGTGTGGGTGGTCCTCGCGCATTCTTCACTCCAATCTATCGCAAGCACTACTTGCCTAACACTTGCTATGGCGAAGATTATGCTATGGGTTTGAACATAACTCGCCGTTACCACATGGGCAGAGTATGGGAAGTGCTCACTTGCGCTCGTCGTTGGGAAGACAACACCGATGCCGATCTCGACGTGTTTAAGATGAATGCCAACAACCTCTACAAGGACCGCACTCGCACCTGGGAGTTGAAGGCTCGCATCGCTTACAACAAGAATAAGAAAAAGTAACCGACTATAAATTCTAAAAACAAAACCAAATTATGGCTCAAACAATTAATTGCTTTTTACCATTTGCCGATGTCAACCAAGTATCGGCTACCGTAGCTGAATTGAAGGCTAACGCATTGGTGAAGAAAATTTATTTGCTCCAACTCGAAGGTGCAGAAGGTACTGTAGAGGGTTGCGAAGTGATTAAGATTGACGGTCTTACTTCTACTAAGACTATCAAGGCAATCGCAGAAAAGGCTGATAGCGACTTCGTGTTGTTCTATCAGAAATATGATAACTTGAAGTTCGGTCCATTCGCTCTCGAACGCATGGTGAAGATCGCAAGCGACACTCAAAGTGGTATGGTATATGCCGACCACTACAACGGCGACCACTATAGCGAAGAAGGCTTGCCAACAAGCACCAAGGCTCCTGTAATCGACTATCAATTCGGTAGCCTCCGTGATGACTTCGATTTCGGTTCTGTGCTTTTGTTCTGCGCTGACTGCTTCAAGAAGGCTGTTGCTGCTATGAAGGCTGACTATCAATTCGCTGGTCTTTATGACTTGCGCTTGAAATTGTCGCAATTTGCTGAACTCACTCACATCAACGAATTCCTTTATAGCGATATCGAACTCGATACTCGTAAGAGTGGCGAAAAGATGTTTGACTATGTTGACCCAAAGAACCGTGGTCGCCAAATCGAAATGGAACAAGCTTGTACCGAGCACCTCAAGGAAATCGGTGGTTACTTGGCTCCAGAATTCAAGCACATTGAATTTAGCGAAGACAACTTCCCTGTAGAAGCTACAGTAGTAATCCCAGTTCGTACACGCGAACGCACTATCGCTGATGCTATCGAAAGCGCTCTTGCTCAAAAGTGCGATTTTAAGTTTAACATCATCGTTGTAGACAACTGCTCAACCGACCGCACTACAGAAATCATCAGAGAACGCTTCGGCAACAATCCACAAGTTATCCACATGCTCGCTGGTGATATCGGCGTAGGTGCTTGCTGGAACCTTGCTGCTCACCACGAACAAGCTGGTAAGTTCTGTGTTCAACTCGATAGCGACGACGTTTATGAGGACGAAAACACCCTCAGCACAATGGTGAACGCATTCTACGAACAAAATTGCGCTATGGTAGTGGGTTCATACACTCTTACCGACATCAACCGCAACATCTTGCCTCCAGGCCTCGTTGACCACAAGGAATGGACTCCAGAAAACGGTCGCAACAATGCTCTCCGTATCAATGGTCTTGGCGCTCCACGTGCATTCTACACTCCAGTGCTTCGCGAAGTGAAACTTCCTGCAGTGAACTACGGTGAAGACTATGCATTGGGCTTGAACATGTCTCGCATCTATCAGATTGGTAGAGTTTACAAGTCAGTATACCTTTGCCGTCGTTGGGACGACAACAGCGATGCTGCTCTTGACGTAGAAAAGATGAACCGCAATAACACCTATAAGGATCGCATCCGCACATGGGAGTTGATGGCACGCGTGGCTATGAACAAGGCTAAGAAGTAATCTTTTTTGATATTGAACTAACATTTTTTAATGTAAATTATTTTAGAAACGAATGATGAACGTAAGCAGGGTTGAAGTGGACGAGTTTTTTGATGGGCAATTGGCTGAATGGCCACTCGCTGCAGATAGTTTTGCTGCACTTGCCCATGTGAAAGTGAAAACAGTAAAGGTGGGTAACGCCACGTTTAAAGTCCAATTTAACCCTGCTCGCATTCGTTCGAGTGCAGCCAAGGTTGATGCTGCGTCGCTCAAGGCTCGCAAGTGCTTCTTGTGTGACGAAAACCGACCAAAAGAACAAAAATGGCTTCAATGGGGCGATGAATACAAGATATTGGTGAATCCATATCCTATCTTCCCAAGACATCTCACCATACCATGCAGCCGCCACACCCAGCAAACCATTGTGGGTAGAATAGGCGATATGATGCAGTTGGCACAGGTGATTGACAACTACGAATTGTTTTACAACGGACCGCATTGTGGAGCATCGGCTCCCGACCACATGCACTTTCAAGCCGGTAATAAGGGCTTTATGCCATGGCTTGATGATATGAAGCATGGCGAGAAGACCGTTGTGAACAGCTGTGAAAATGCCACTATGAGCATAATGAGCGGCCTGGCTCGCACCGCAGTTGTGATCGGCGCTAAGACTGTGGAAGCAGGTGTGAAAATGTTTGAAGCATTATTAGGCTGTCTGCCAATGATAGAGGAAGACGGCGAGCCAATGCTTAATGTGTTGTGCAGTTATAGCGACGGAGAGTGGATTATCACAGTGTTCCCTCGCAAAAAGCATCGTCCTTCATGCTATGGCACTGATGGCGATGACAAGATTTTGATTTCGCCAGCATCGGTAGATATGGGCGGTGTATTGGCAGTCCCACTAGAAAAAGATTTCGAGAAGATCGGGGAAAAAGAAATAACGATGATTTTCGATGAGGTGAGCTACTCACGCGACGAAATTCATGCGATGTTGCAAAATTTGAAATAACTCTTAAAACTAAATATATAAAGATATATTATATGGGAAATGTACCTCAAGTGAAAGTGGGCATTATGAATGAACCTGTGATTGACTTTGTGTTGAATAGCGAATACAAGGTTGATGGCATGGTGCAAAGCGGCTCACAACGTGCAGAGTGCTGCGATGGCAAGGTGCTGTGGAACGGAAAGACTTATGGTGAATTGCTTTTCGAACCGCAAGACGTTGCTAATGGCTCGTTTACATTGGTCGGTGTGACCATCGGTGTTAACTTCCATTGGGAACGCAAAGAGAACCAATCGTTTCGCGGTGCGCTGAAATTGATCGTAGAACACGGAAAACTCACCACCGTAAACATTCTTTCGGTAGAGGAGTATCTGTTGAGTGTGATTTCATCAGAAATGAGTGCTACGGCTTCGCTTGAGTTGCTGAAGGCTCATGCTGTGATTTCGCGTAGCTGGTTGCTTGCGCAAATCGATAAGAACAAGAAACTCGCTCAAAGCGACACTCAATATCAGACCACAGAGCAATCTGACGATGAATATATCCGCTGGTATGACCGCGAAGACCACGTTAACTTCGATGTGTGTGCCGACGATCACTGTCAACGCTATCAAGGCATCACTCGTGAGTCTACCGACACTGTTCGCCAAGCTATCGACGCAACATTCGGCCAAGTGCTGACCTACGATGGCGAGCTTTGCGATGCTCGTTTTTCGAAGTGCTGTGGCGGTGTGTATGAGGAGTTTGAAAACTGTTGGGAACCTAAGCATTATCCATACCTCGTGGCCAAGCTCGACGATAAGGATGAAGACAACTTCCCTGATTTGACTAAGGAAAGTGCAGCAGAAGAGTGGATTCTCACTAAGCCAAAGGCATTCTGCAACACCACTGATGCTAAGATTCTCTCACAGGTGCTTAACAACTACGACCAGGAAACTCAAGATTTCTATCGCTGGCGCGTGGTGTATACCCAAGACGAGATAAAGGAATTGATAAAGAACCGCTCTGGTGTTGATTATGGCAAAATCAAGGATTTGCAGCCAGTGGCACGCGGCACAAGCGCTCGCTTGTATAAACTGAAGATTGTGGGCGAGAAACTCACACGCACTATCGGTAAGGAATTGGAGATTCGCCGCACATTGTCGCCATCGCACCTCTATAGCTCGGCATTTATCGTGGAACGCCACGACGTTGATGCCGACGGCTATCCAGCAAAGTTTGTGCTCCGCGGAGCAGGATGGGGCCACGGTGTGGGCTTGTGCCAGATAGGTGCAGCCGTGATGGGCGAACAAGGCTATAATTATAAAGAAATCTTACTCCACTATTTTATTAACGCGCAGATAACTACATTATATAATCATGAGTAACTTAGAACAAAGAAATCCCTGGTGGTGGGTACCAACGCTTTATTTTGCTGAAGGTGTACCTTATTTCGTAGTAAACAATATATCGGTGATGATGTTCACCAAGATGGGCGTGCCAAACGGCGATATGGCGTTTTTCACAACATTGCTCTATTTCCCTTGGTTCTTGAAGGGACTTTGGGGCCCAATGGTAGACGTTGTGAAGACAAAACGTTGGTGGATTGTGACAATGCAAGTCTTTATGACAGCACTTATGGTGTTGCTCACCCTCACATTGCCAAAGCCTGATGTGTCAATGATACTTTCAGGACAGACTCCAATTAGTATGTTCACCATCACTTTGATACTATTTATTATAGCAGCATTTGCTTCTGCCACACACGATATTGCGGCAGACGGATATTATATGTTGGCTCACAGCCCAAGCAGTCAGGCTGCATTTATCGGTGTGCGTAGCACATTCTATCGCATTGCATCGGTGTTTGGACAAGGTGTGCTTGTAGCAATCGCTGGTTTGCTCGAAAACGGCAAGACTGAGAACATCCCAATGTCATGGCAAGTTACTCTTGGCGTGAGTGCAGTGGTATTCTTCGTGATCACTCTTTACCACATATTCATATTGCCTCATTCTGCCGATGATAAACCACGTATTGACGATGGCGCTTCGTCTGCCTCAGGTTTGTCGGAATTTGCTAATTCGTTTGTGTCGTTTGTTAAGAAACCAGGCTTCTATCTTGCAGTGGCATTTATGCTTCTTTATCGCTTGCCAGAAGGCTTTTTGATTAAGCTTTGTATGCCATTCTTGGTGCACTCAACAGCTGAAGGTGGTCTTGGTCTTAGCACCGAAGTGGTAGGTTTTGTATATGGCACATGCGGTGTGATAGCATTGCTCGGTGGCGGTATCATCGGTGGTGTGATTGCATCAAAACTCGGTTTGAAGAAATCGCTTTGGTGGATGGCTGCAGGTATGACACTCCCATGCTTGACATTCGTTTACCTTGCAGTGGCACAGCCAACCAGCCTTGCTGTAATCACTATTGCCCTCTGTATTGAGCAATTCGGTTACGGATTTGGTTTCACAGCATATATGCTCTATATGATGTATTTCTCAGAAGGCGAATTCAAGACATCGCACTATGCAATCTGCACAGCGTTTATGGCACTGAGCATGATGCTCCCAGGCTTCGTGGCTGGTTACATCCAAGAGGCTATCGGCTATGTCAACTTCTTCTGGATGGTGATGGCATGCTGCATTGCTACACTTGTAGTGACTTACCTTGCCGACCGCAAGATTGACCCAGAATACGGTCGTAAATAATTTTAAGTAAACGAACACTCTTATTAGAACTATAGAAATGAAAAAATATATTTGTGCACTTGCATTGGCTGTGATGTCGCTCTCGATGGGCGCACAGGTGAAGCCTGGTGTGGAAGTGCTTCGCGATGGCGGTTTCGCCCAACTTAAAGGCAAGCGTGTGGGCTTGCTCACCAACCCAACTGGCGTTGACAACAAATTGAAATCAACAGTCGATATCTTGCACGAAGCAGAAGGTGTGGAATTGGTGGCTTTGTATGGTCCAGAACACGGTGTGCGCGGCGACGTGCACGCAGGTGACAAGGTAGACAACTCGATTGACCCTGCCACTGGCGTGAAGGTGTATTCTCTCTACGGAAAAAATCACAAGCCTACTAAGGAAATGCTCAAGGATATCGACGTGCTTGTGTATGATATTCAAGACAATGGTTGCCGTTCTTACACATTCATCAGCTCGATGGGTGTGTGCATGGAGGCATGTGCCGAAAATGGCAAGGAATTTATGGTGCTCGACCGTCCAAACCCACTTGGCGGTAACAAGGTGGAAGGTTGCCTCGTGGAAGATGGTTTCTACTCATTCGTGAGCAAATATTGCATTCCTTATCTCTATGGCCTCACTCCTGGTGAATTGGCTCTTTACCTAAACAATGAAGGCAAGCTCAAGGACGGCGTGAAGTGCAAGCTCACAGTCGTTCCTATGGAAGGCTGGCATAGATATATGACATTCGAACAAACTGGTATGCCGTGGATTTTGCCATCGCCACACGTTCCACAAGCAGCACATTCTTACTACTATGCTGCCACTGGTATCATTGGCGAAACTCCATATCTCCACATTGGTGTTGGCTACACTTTGCCATTCCAATTGTTCTGCCAAGAATGGATCGATGCTCAAAAGTTCACAAAGGCTATGAACGACCTTCACTTGAAGGGCGTATTGTTCCGTCCAATCTATGTGAAGCCATTCTATGGTGCAAACAAGGGTCAAAACATCCAAGGTGTGCAAGTGTATATCACCGATGCTGTGGATTGCGATTTGACTTTGATACAATTCTACGCTATCGAAGTTCTTGCTAAGATGTATCCTGATCACTTGGCATTCGACAAGGCATTCGCTGACCGCTTCAATATGTTTGACAAGGTGTGCGGAACCGATAAGATCAGAAAAATGCTTTCAAAAAATTATCGCGTGGCTGACATCCTCGAATTGTGGAACAAAGATGCCGACGCATTCCGCTTGCAATCAAGCAAATACTATTTATATCGATAAATCAATCATTGAATTAGTCTATGGAGGCTAAATATAAAGAATTTTATAATGCTATATCGGCATATATTCCTTCCGATAGAATATATACCGACGACTTGCACTGCTTGGCATGGGGTACGGATGCCGGCTTCTATCGTAGACTGCCAAAAATCGTGGTACGCTCTAAGAATGAGGCTGAGGTTGCACGCCTGCTGAGTGATGCTAATGGCATGGGCCTACCTGTTACTTTCCGTGCTGCTGGCACAAGTTTGTCGGGACAGGCAATCACCGACTCTGTGCTGATTGTGGCTGGCAAGAATTGGGAGAAATATAAGGTATCGGACGACGCTCTTACCATCACAATGCAACCGGGTATTATCGGTGAACGTGTGAATGAGATATTAGCGCCTTACAACAGGATATTCACGCCAGACCCAGCGTCGAAGAAATCGGCTATGGTGGGTGGCATTGTGATGAACAATGCTTCGGGTATGAATTGCGGCACACACGCCAATAGCGACCGTATGCTACGCAGCATTCGCATCGTTCTCACCGATGGCACTGTGCTCGACACCGGCGACAAACAGAGCCGCGATGCGTTTGCGCAGTCTCACCCAGAATTTTTGGCTAAGATTGAGGAGATTCGCGACCGTGTGCTTGCCGATGAGGCACTCACCAAGCGCATCAAATATAAGTATGCCATCAAGAATGTTACAGGTCTTAACCTATATCCATTTGTGATGTATACCGACCCATTCGATATCATTGCTCACCTGATGGTGGGGTCGGAGGGTACATTGGCATTCGCCAGCGAATTCACTATGGCCACTGGTCATAAGTATAAGTACTCGGCAAGTGCGATGCTATATTTCTCGTCGATGAGCGAAGCTTGCGATGCAGTGGTGGCTATGAAGCCGGGCCCTGTGTTCAGTGCAGAGATTCTCGATAAGAAATCACTGTCGTCGGTAAATGATACTACGGGCGAAGGTCTTACCGCAGTGCTCACTGAGACTAAGGCCGACACTAAGGAGCAATTGTATGCCAATATTGAAAAAATAAAGGAATTGATAGCGCCATTCAAACTCTACGTTCCAGCCAACTTCACCGACAACCCAGAAGAATACTCAAAGTATTGGGCTATTCGTTCGGGTATTTTCCCATCGGTTGGTGGCACTCGTCCATTGGGCACAACAGTGATTATTGAGGATATCGCATTCCACATCGAGGATTTGACAAGGGCTACAGAAGACCTTGAGCAAATGCTCTTGAAGCATGGTTATGACGATTCCTGCATATATGGTCATGCACTTGAGGGCAACTATCACTTCATCATTGCGCAGTCGTTTGAGACTGATGCTGATGTGAAGAAGTATCAAAATCTCATGATGGAGATTGAGAAATTGGTGGTTGACAAGTATGACGGCTCGTTGAAGGCTGAGCATGGCACAGGTCGCAATATGGCACCATTTGTCAAGAACGAGTGGGGTGAAGCGGCTTACAAAATAATGAAAGAGGTGAAAGAACTCTTCGACCCTAAGAATATTATGAATCCTGGTGTAATCTTCAATGATGACCCAGAATGCTATATCAAGGGATTTAAGCCACTTCCATTGACCAACGACCATGTGAATAAGTGCATTGAATGTGGCTTCTGCGAGGTGAATTGCATGAGTTGCGGTTTCACTTTGTCGTCACGCCAACGCATTATTGTGCAACGTGAAATTTCGCGTTTGCGCTCAACTGGCGAAGATCCAGAACGCTTGCGTCGCCTTGAAGAGCAGTATCGCTACTATGGCAACGAAACCTGCGCCGGCGACGGATTGTGCAGCACCTCTTGCCCAATGAACATCAATGTGGCCGACATGACGCACGACCTCCGTGGCGAAGACTTGCCAGAGGGTAGTTTCGGCTACAAGGTGGGCGATTTTGTGGCTAAGCACCAAGCAGCAACATTTGCTGTACTTAAGCCAGTGCTAACAGCAGCAGGTGTGGCTCAGAGCGTGATAGGCGATAAGGCAGTTCGCTCGGTGGGTAAGGCCTTTCATAAGATGGGTATGCCATTGTGGACACCATCGTTGCCAACGGCACACTACGAGAGAGATATCTACGTTAGCCCAAGCGACAAGAAGATGGTGTATTTCCCAAGTTGCATAAACCAGACTATGGGCTATAGCAAGTCGGGCGGCAAGAAGGCCGACTTGGTAGACGTTGTGGTAGCCTTTATGCAGAAGTGCGGTTGGGAAGTGATATTCCCTAAGAATATGGACGGGTTGTGCTGTGGTACAATCTGGGAAAGTAAGGGTATGATGGATATCGCTGATCGCAAGACCAAGGAATTGGAGGACGCTTTGCTTGAGGCATCACAAGGTGGCAAATATCCGGTGGTGTGCGACCAAAGCCCTTGCTTGCACCGCATGCGTGAGAATATGAAGCGTCTGAAGCCATTGGAATTGATAGAATTCATCCACGATTATGTGGCAGATAGCCTTGAATTCCATCAGACTAACGAATCTATTGCCATACATGTCACTTGCTCAACCCGCAAGATGGGATTGACCAACAAGTTGCTTGATTTGGCAAACCGTTGCTCAAGCGATGTGCTTGTGCCAGAGGAAGTGGGCTGCTGTGGTTTTGCCGGCGACAAGGGATTCCATACACCAGAGCTCAACGAATATGGCTTGCGCAAGTTGCGCCCACAGATTGAGGCTCATGGCGTGAAGCGCGGATTCTCTAATAGCCGCACTTGCGAGATTGGTTTGACCACCAATTCAGGTGTTCCATATCAGTCGCTTGTGTATCTGATTGACGAATGTACTACTCCTAAGAAATAATACAAAAATGGAAAATAAACAGAAAAGCGGGCGCTTGAAATCGCTCGACATTGTGCGAGGCATTACCATTGCGGGTATGATTCTCGTGAACAACCCAGGTAGCTGGAGCCATATGTACACTCCGCTGGGTCATGCCGAATGGAATGGCTTGACTCCTACCGACTTGGTATTCCCATTCTTTATGTTTGTGATGGGTGTTGCCACATTCTTCTCGTTGAGAAAATTTGACTTTAAATTGAATGGCCATGTTTGGGTGAAGATTATTCGCCGTTCGGTGATACTTTTCCTCATCGGTCTTGGTATACATTGGTTGAGTCATTTCTGCTATTCGCTTGCAGGCGGCAGCACACTCGCCGAGGCAGCCAACAATTTTGCTGATATGCGCATCCTTGGTGTGCTTCAACGTTTGGGTATCTGCTATTTTGCAGTGGCAGTGATATTGTGCACAGTGCCATTTAAGCGCATTCCTTGGATTGTGGCAGGCTTGCTTGTAGTGTACTCGTTGATGTTGCTTCTCGGACACGGCTACGACATTTCGCTCGACAACATCATCTATCGCATCGACAATGCGGTGCTCACACCTCAGCACATGTATCACGCAGGCGCGTGGAGCTCGGTTGCCAACGACCTCACAATGACAGCGGGCTATGGCTCACAAGAGTTGCTTAATCCAGCATTCGATCCTGAAGGTCTTTGCAGCACATTGCCATCTATCGCTCACGTGCTCATAGGTGTGCTCTTCGGTGCATTGATAGTGAAAGTGAAAGACAACAACGACAGAGTGCGCCAATTGCTTATCGCTGGCACACTGATGATGATGGTGGGCTGGCTTCTCAGCTACGCTATGCCATTGAATAAGAACCTTTGGTCGCCTACCTATGTGCTTATGACATGCGGTATGGCAACATCTCTGCTTGCAGTGCTGATATGGGTGATAGACATCCTCGGATACAGCAAGTGGTGTAAGTTCTTCGAAGCATTTGGTGTTAATCCACTGTTCATGTATTTGATGGGTAGCGTACTTAGCATCTTGTTTGGCTCAGTGAAATTGCCTATTGGCGGAGAAAGCGTATCAATCCACAATCTCATCTACAAGAACCTTTGGTTGAACTTGGTTGGTGAAGACTGGATTAATATGGCATCATGCCTCTATGCAGTGACTCTTGTTTGCATCGTTTGGTGTATTGGATATGTATTATACAAAAAGAAAATTTATATAAAGATATGATTTTAATTGCAGATTGTGGTAGCACTAAGACAGACTGGGTGCTGCTAAACGGAAAAGAGAAAGAAGCTCAAGTGTTCACACAAGGTATGAACGCATTGTTGATGAGCGAAGATGAAATGGCTAACATTATAGCCAATGAGTTGATGCCACACATTTCGGCAGAAGATGTTACAGAAGTGTACTACTATGGTGCAGGCTGTATCTCTGCAGAAATCTGCGGTAGTGTAGAACGTGCTATCCGTCGCAACATGCCGGAAGCAGGCACAGTAGAGGTTGACACCGACTTGCTCGCTGCAGCACGTGCAGTGTGCGGCAAGAACCCTGGTATCGCTTGTATCATGGGTACAGGTTCTAACTCTTGCTACTATGATGGTGAAAAGATCGTTGACAACGTATCACCACTTGGCTACATCCTCGGCGATGAAGGTAGTGGCGCTGTTCTTGGTAAGCGTTTGGTAGGCGACGTGTTGAAGCGTCAATTGCCACAAGCACTTGCTGACAAATTCTTGGAGACCTACAATCTCACACCTCGCTTGATTATTGAGAATGTATATCGCAAACCAGGTGCTAACCGCTTCTTGGCTTCGTTGTCACCATTCTTGATTCAAAACATCGAAGAACCAGCTATCCACCGCTTGGTGCTTAACGAATTCAAGGCATTCTTCGTGCGCAACGTTGAGAATTACGAAAACTACAAGGAACTTCCTGTAAACTTCATCGGTTCGATTGCTATGCACTACCGCAGCATTCTAGAAGAGGCTGCTTCTGCATTGTACATCAAGATTGGCACAGTCATCAAGAGCCCAATGGAAGGTCTCGTGAAATTCCACGCTAAATAATCATTATCGAGAGTAAATGCGCTGTGCCCTGAGGCACGCATAAATTGTTAACAACAGAAAACACTGGTAAAAAAACATGGCATTTGTAAAGATTAGCGAACAATCATCGCTCTACAACGACTTGGAAAAGAAGTCAACTCTTGAGATTCTTACAGACATCAATAGAGAAGACCACAAGGTGGCCGACGCTGTTGAAAAGGCAATCCCTCAAATCACTAAGTTGGTTGACGGTATTGTAGCACGCATGAAGAAGGGTGGTAGAATATTCTATATGGGCGCTGGTACATCAGGTCGTCTTGGTGTGCTCGATGCATCGGAAATCCCACCAACATTCGGTATGGACCCATCATGGGTTATCGGCTTGATTGCCGGTGGCGACGTGGCTTTGCGTAATCCTGTGGAAAATGCAGAGGACGACACCGAACAAGGCTGGAAGGACCTTCAAGAGCATAACATCACCCCATTGGATACAGTGATTGGTATCGCTGCTTCTGGTACTACTCCTTATGTGCTTGGTGCATTGAAGACTGCTCGCGAATTTGGCTGTCTCACAGCTGGCATTTGTAGCAATCCAGATGCTCCTATCACTGAAGTTGCCGAAATCGGCATCGTGATGGTGGTTGGTCCAGAATACGTTACTGGTAGCTCAAGAATGAAGAGCGGTACAGGTCAAAAGCTCATCTGCAACATGATTACCACCTCGGTGATGATCAAGATGGGCCGCGTGAAAGGCAATAAGATGGTGAATATGCAACTATCGAATGCTAAATTGGTTGACCGTGGCACTCGCATGGTGGTAGACGAACTCGGTTTGCCTTACGAAGAGGCAAAGCGTTTGCTTTTGCTCCATGGTCAAGTGAAGGCCGCTGTTGATGCTTATCGTAGCGAAAACAAGTAAACCCTAATTTAGATATTAATCTAAAAAGATAAGTCCGTCTCGGTGCAGTGCACCGGGGCGGATTTGTGTGTTTATTGCAAAGGCGCTAAGGAGTGTCGATTAGAGGTGAAAAAACTAAAAAATGTTGGCGTGAAACGTTTTTTTTAACGTTAGATTTTGTGCTGTGAATAATAAGCATTACTTTTACTTATTAAAAGTGTAACTTTTTGGCAAGGCTGTGGCCCTAATGGAGGTGCTATGGACGTAAGCGTTTGAAACTAAGGTAGAAATATTAAAAATACTATTTGAAATAGAATGAAGAAACTTATTGTTGTGGCATTGGCATTGGTGACAATGATGTCGTTGAAGGGCTTGGCACAAGATGTCAACACTGCTGCTGTGCCTGAGGCGCCAAAAACTTTGTTTCCTTATCCAGTGGCTCCTGACACCATCAAGACTTTTGAAAATCGTGTGAATTACATTGTGATAAGATTTTGGGAGAAATACGATTTGTCGAAACCTATCACCGATGTTGAGGCATTTGATGGCGCATTCCGTGATTATCTGGGCTTTATGCGCTATTGCCATCGCACTGTGGCTATATCATCGTTGCGCGATTTTATCTTCAAATCGCAGTCGAATGCTGGCAATTATGAGAAAATCATAAATCTTGCCGATCAAGACCTCTATCAAGTGGGGGCAGAATACTGGAGCGATGAATTGTATTGCGAGTTTTTGAAGTCGGCCACAAAGAACAAATCGCTTCGCGGCGACTTGCGCAAGTATTATGCAAAGCAGCTTGAACGCATCAATCGCACGCAAGTGGGTTCTTCGCTTGCCGATGTGGAATATGTCAACCTTGATGGCAATAAGGTGAAATTTAGCACCATAGAGGCTGATATGATGCTTGTATATCTGTCGAAGGACGCCGACCCGGATCATTCGTTTGAGCGTGTGCGCTTGAGCACCGATGTGGGCATCAACGCTGTGCTCGATGAGGGTAAGGTGAAATTGCTGTGCATCTCACCGGAGAAGTTCAATAAGGAATGGGCAAAGCATGCTGTAGACTATTCAGATAAATGGATTGTGGGTGCTTGCGAGGACCTCTCGACCGACGGCGTGTATGACGTGCGCTTCTTGCCATCGTTTATTATCCTCGACAAGGATAAAAACATCATTCAGAAAAATGTCGATTTAGATGCAATCAAGTCGGTGTTTAATCAGTGATTTGCAAAGAGAAATATTAATATAAAAATACAGGATTAACTATGTTGCTGAGATTTGCTAAAAACGTATTCGTGTATATGTCTACACACTCCTACAGCAATTTGTCGCGCTTATTCTTGCGTCTTTTTGCCGGTGTGATGATATTGCAGATAGGTATGAATCAGATGGTCCGTTTCGACGAGTTTAGTGCATACTATTCTACAATGGGTATGAACGGCGACACAATGGTGGAAGTGCTGATTGCGGCTGAAATGATATGCTCGGTGCTGATAGTGCTTGGCTTGTTCACTCGCGTAGCCATTCTTCCGCTTCTGGTGATAATGGGGCTTGCAACAAATATGCTTATGCAAGGCGATGGCAACGGTGCAAGTGCGATGTTTGGCATGATGCCGGTGATGTTGCCTATTTTGTTTTGCGGCGTACTTGTGTATTTCGGAATATCTGGTCCTGGTAAAATCTCGCTCGACTATATCTTGGCCCGCTACACAGTGAGCTACGATGCATCGTCGATTGAGGATGAGAAGACGCTCGATGAGGCGTAATCTGAAAAATTTTAGAACGGAGAAGTAAAATGAGAATAGCAGTATTGATATCGGGTGGTGTGGATAGCGCAGTGGTGGTGCACAAACTCAAGGAGGAGGGGCACGACCTGCAACTATTCTACATTCGCATAGGTATGGACAATGATGAGGGCGATTGCTCGGCTGAGGAAGACATTGAGATGTGCCAACTGATTGCGCACAAATATGGCTTGCCGCTTGAGGTGGTGTCGCTGCATCAAGAGTATTGGGATAATGTGATGGAATATGCCCTTCGCACCGTGAGAGCAGGGTTGACTCCTAATCCCGATATGATGTGCAACAAGATGATTAAGTTTGGATATTTCGAGGAGCGTTGGGGCCACGAGTTCGACATGACAGCGACTGGCCACTATGCTACAACCGACGTGGTGAATGGCGTGAAGTATTTGGCTACTGCCGTAGATCCTGTGAAAGACCAGACCGACTTCCTTGCACAGATTTCATATAAGCAATTAGAGCACCTGATGTTCCCTATTGGCAGCATGCCAAAGGCTGAGGTGCGTCGCATAGCCGTTGAGGCTAATATGCCAAATGCTTTTCGCAAGGATAGCCAGGGCATCTGCTTCTTGGGCAAGATTAATTACAACGACTTTATTCGCCGCCATCTTGGCGAGAAAAAGGGTAATATCATTGAGATAGAGACCGGCCGCAAGATAGGTGAGCATAAGGGATTTTGGTTTCACACTATTGGTCAGCGCAAGGGCTTGGGCTTGAGTGGCGGTCCGTGGTATGTAGTGAAGAAAAATCCAACCGACAATGTGGTGTATGTGAGCAACGGTTATGGCACAGAGAAGCAATATGGCCGCATCTTGCACCTCGATGAGATGCACTTTATCTCAGGCAACCCGTGGGAAGGTGTGGAAGGTTCGGTGGATATCATGTTTAAGAATCGTCACACACCCGACTTTATCAAGGCACGATTCACACACCTCACAGGCAATGAATATGTGATAGAGAGCGAACGCGATGTGCAAGGCATCGCACCGGGTCAGTTTGCTGTGGTGTATGATGCTCAAGGGCATCTGTGCTATGGCAGCGGTGTGATTACGGGTCAAAAGATAGATAAATAAAGATAACGCATTTTCACTATGGCGGCAGGCGACGATAAGAATGAACGGGTAAGGCTCAATGTGGTGGGCATTACGTATAGCCAAGTGCAGAGCGGTGCTTATGCGCTGTTGCTGGCTGAAGAGGGTGGCTATTACCGCATCCCCGTGGTTATAGGCGCATCTGAGGCGCAGGCGATAGCCGTGAAGCTGAGCGATATTGTGCCTCCGCGTCCGTTGGCGCACGACCTTATGGCGAGCATGTATCATGCTTTCGGTATAAGCCTCGATGAGGTGTTCATTTCGCGCTTTGAAAAAGGCGTCTTTCAGTCGGAGTTGCATCTTAGTAGCGATGACCGCAGCGTGACGCTTGACTCGCGCACGTCGGATGCCGTGGCATTGGCATTGCGCACAGGCGCTCCGATATTCACCACTCGCGAGATATTGCTTTCCACCGGGTTTAAGAGCAAGGAGAAGAGTGGCGAAAGCTCTTCGACAGCGCCACACGAGGTGGATTTGAGCCGATATGCCGTGGAGGAACTCAACAAAATGCTGCGCAAGTGCGTGGAGAACGAGGAGTATGAGCGTGCCTCGGAAATACAGAAACTTATTGAGAAAAAACATAAAGGAGAAAACTAAAATATCATAACAAACTTATAAGATGAAGAATATTAAACTACAACTCATCGTGATGAACTTCCTCGAATTTGCCGTTTGGGGAGCGTATCTCACATGTATGGGTAACTATTTAGGAAAAGTGGGAATGGGCGCTGAGATAGCCTGGTTTTATGCAATTCAGGGTATCGTGTCTATAGTAATGCCTACTATTATGGGAATTATTGCTGACCGCTATGTGCAGCCACAGCGTCTGCTTGGTATTTGCCACTTGATGGCTGGTGCAGCAATGTTGTTGCTCTGCTATTTGGGCATGAGCACTGATATGCCAGACAAAGCTACATTTATCACCATTTATACGATAAGTGTAGCATTCTATATGCCTACGTTGGCATTATCAAATACTGCCGCATTCACAATCTTGAAAGAGAACGGTGGCGACACTGTAAAGGATTTCCCTCCTATACGTGTGTTTGGCACTGTGGGCTTCATCGCCACAATGTGGTTTGTGAATTGCGCTACGCTCGATGGCGGTTCGTTCTTCTTCACATTGGCTGAAAACGCCAACAAATTCCAATACACCTATATGCAGTTCTTCGTATCGGGTGTTTTGGGCGTTTTGTTGTTCTTATACTGCTTCACATTGCCACAATGCCGCTTGGTGAGCAAGCCATCGCAGAAGCTCAGCGAGGTTATTGGCTTAGACGCATTCAAATTGTTTAAGGATAGAAGAATGGCTACATTCTTCATCTTCTCGATGTTGCTTGGCATGTCGTTGCAGGTTACCAATGGCTTTGCAACACCATTTATCACCAGTTTCAAGGGTATGGCAGAATATAGCAATTCGTTTGCTGCTAACAACGCCACAATGCTGATTTCTCTTTCTCAGGTGGCTGAGGCATTGTGCATCTTGCTCATCCCATTCTTCTTGAAGCGATATGGCATCAAGACTGTGATGCTCATAGCCATGTTTGCGTGGGTAGGACGCTTCGGATTCTTCGGTCTTGGCAACCCAGTGTTCCCAGGCGTAATCTTGTTTATCGCATCGTGCGTGGTTTATGGCGTGGCATTCGACTTCTTCAATGTGTCGGGTGGCTTGTTTGTAGACCAAGAGTGCGGTGTGAAGGTGAGAGCATCTGCACAAGGCTTGTTTATGCTCATGACCAATGGCTTGGGCGCAACAATCGGCACATTGATTGCTGGTGAAATTGTCAACCACTATTGCCACTGGGAAGAGGGTTACTTGGTGGGTGACTGGCAGAGCGCATGGTTTATCTTTGCCGGCTTTGCTTTGGTTGTGGCTGTTTCGTTTATGGTTATCTTTAAGTCGAAGCCACAAGAGGCAGCAAAGTGATTTTGTTTTAAACTAACACATAGAATAGAAAAGAATATGCATAGGTTTTATGCTCCGGAAATATGCGATACACTCACTCTCCCCGAAGTGGAGAGTGGGCATTGCGTGAGGGTTTTGCGCTTGAAAGAGGGCGACGAAATAGAGGTGGTGGATGGCAATGGCAATTGCCACCTCTGCCGCATATCGCTTGCTCATCATAAGCGCTGTGCTGTGGAGATAGTGTCGACAGAGCACGAAACACCGCACTGGGGCAGCAGCATCACGATAGCCATAGCTCCAACTAAAAATCTCGACCGTATGGAGTGGATGGTGGAGAAATGCACCGAGATGGGCATCGATGCCATAATCCCGCTGCGTTGTCGCTACAGTGAGCGCAAGGAGCTGAAAACCGAGCGCCTCAATAAGATATTGGTGTCGGCAATGAAGCAGTCGCTGAAGTGCACATTGCCGTCGCTTAGCGAAATGACACCGATAGCCGAGGTGATAGCGATGCCGTTTGAGGGCAAGAAGTATATCGCTTATTGCGACCCATCGATTCCTCGTCGCTTGTTTGCAAAGGAATATGTGGCCAGCGAGCCTGCCTTGATAATGATTGGTCCTGAGGGCGATTTCTCGCAAGACGAGATTGAGGCTGCGCTGAAAGCCGGATTTGAACCTATTTCTTTGGGCGATAGCAGATTGCGCACCGAGACGGCGGCTGTGATGGCATGTGCTATGTGCCACACTGCAAAACAAATGTGTGATGCCGACTAAACCATTGAGGCTTAGAGACGTCAATATTATAAATATGGAAAAACTGAAAAAAATATGATGATAGATAGACTGATATCGTCGGAAAACGGCAATTTCTTCTTGCTTGCAGGCCCTTGTGTGATTGAGGGCGAGCAGATGGCAATGGACATTGCCGGACACATCAGCGAGGTGACAAAGTGCTTGGGTATACCTTATGTGTTTAAGGGCAGTTACCGTAAGGCCAATCGCTCGCGCATCGATTCGTTTACGGGCATTGGCGACATCAAAGCCCTTGAGATATTGCGCAAGGTGCGTGAAACATTTGGCATACCGGTGGTGACCGACATCCATTTGCCTGAAGAGGCTGCTATGGCTGCCGAATACGTAGATGTGTTGCAGATACCTGCATTCTTGTGCCGTCAGACCGATTTGCTCGTGGCTGCGGCTCGCACTGGCAAGATGGTGAATATCAAGAAAGGTCAGTTTCTCTCGCCTGAGGCTATGGCTTTTGCAGTGCAGAAGGTGCGTGATGCTGGCAACAACGATGTTGCTATCACTGAGCGTGGCACCACGTTTGGCTATCAGGATTTGGTGGTGGATTTCCGTGGAATACCAGAGATGCAGCACAACGGTTGCCCTGTGATATTAGATGCCACACACTCGCTGCAGCAGCCAAACCAGTCAAGGGGCGTTACTGGCGGTCTGCCTCACCTTATTGAGCCTATGTGCCGTGCGGCTATCGCTATCGGCGTTGATGGCTTGTTTATCGAGACACACCAAGATCCTTCAGTGGCAAAGTCTGACGGCGCGAATATGTTGCCGCTTCACAAGATTGAAGGCTTGCTCACTCGCCTCACAGAATTGAGAATGGCAGTGAATAAAATCAGAGAACAATAATATTCGGTATATATGGGAATCAATTTTAAGAAATGCCTCATAATGGCATTGGCATGTGGAAGTGTGTTTGTTGCAGGAGCGCAGCAGCAAGACGACGATATGAAGCGTCGCATCAACGATGCTGTGATGAATGTATACAACGAAGAGTTGCAGAAGAACCCAAATGACTATGAAAGTCTGTGTGGCCGCGCCAATCAGTATTTTGTGAATGGCGACTATCTGCGTGCGCTCGACGATGTGGAGCGTGCAATAAAATATACGCCAACCAACGAAAAGGAATTGCGCTTCGAGGAATTTATGCTTCGCGCAAAGATCTACGACGTGCGCGGTGAGGAAGAGAAACGTCTTCTCGACCTGTATGCTGCTAATAGAATCGACCCTTCGCACGTCAATTGTCTTGGTCTGCTCGCTGAAGCCAATTATAATATGAAGAACTACGACGATGCAGAGCAATGCTATCAACGCATCCTTCGCCTTCAGCCAAACAGCTACGATGCTATGGCAGGATTGGCTCGCATAGAGGTGATGCGCAAGAATTTCGGTAAGGCTGCCGATTATGTCGACCGTGCAGTGAAGCTGTATCCTGCCGAGCCAGCCGTGTTTGTCAATCGTGCCGAGGTGCTCATCATGATGGAGCAATACCAGTCGGCTGCGCAAGACCTGATTTCTGCATTGAGCGTGGGTAAGGACAATCAAGATGTGATAGAAAGCCTGATTTTGCTTAGCGACGTGCATTACGATGCCGTGATAGATGCGCTCAACAATTCTATCTCAAAGGCTCCACGCAATGGCTTGTTCTACTATATCGCTTCGCAGGTGGCAATGGGTCACAATCACTTTGCCGATGCTGAATATTACTTCAAAGCTATCAACGACAACAAACTCTATGAGTATCATGGCATCTATGCTGATTTGGCAAAGGCGCAATATAGCCTTGGCAAGTATGCCGATGCGTTGAACAATGTGAACATCGCTATCCGTGCGTGCGACACTGAGCCTTCTTACTACGTCACTCGCTCTAAGATACAGCGCGCATTGGGCAAGGCTGCCGATGCTGTGACTTCTACAAAATTGGCTCTCGCCAACAATGTCGACTATGTGCCAGCATTGATAGAGCAGGCTTGCGCATATATCGCACAAGGCAACGATAAGGACGCTTTGACATCGCTCAATATGGCTCTTGTAAACGATTCGGAATCGTCGGAGGCTACGCTGCTTCGCGCATGGTTGTATGCCAACCGCTTGAATAAGCCTACTGATGCAAAGCACGACTATGCTCGCGTGTTGCTCAAGGACGATGATTTGTCGTCGCTCCGTGGTTTTGCGTTGCTTGCGCTCGATCGCGAAGAAGAGGCGGCGAAGTGGGCTGATACAATCATCCAAAAGGGCATGCTTCCTGGCGGTGAATCGTATTATGTGGCAGCGGCTTTGTTGGCTCAGGCTGGCGAAACCGATAAGGCTCTTGGATATGTAGCAAGCGCGTTGGCTAATGGATATGGCAATTACCACAACCTCACACGCTTCGACAATCCGGTGGTGAACATCAAGCCATTGCAAGGTGAAAAGCTTAATACGCTTCTCACACAGAATGCTTCGGTGTTTAAGGCAAAACGCTTGACCGACAAGTCTGAAAAGAAGTAACCTCCGCTCATCGGGGCGAAAATATAGCGAGGAGAACTCTCAAAAACCAATGATGGTAGGGGAGTTCTCCTCGCGTTTATCCCAATTCGGGCAGTAGAAAATTTTACATATACGTCCTAATGACCGTTTTGGGTTTATTGTATTGCTATTCCTGAAGTACGAATTTCATGTATTCGTCGTAGGGGATATGCCGTCCGCCCATCGACTTGAGGTGCTTGGTTTCGAATTGGCAGTCAATCATTAGTCCGCCAAGTTGTCCGAACACCTTTGCGAGGTGTATAAGAGCCAGTTTTGAGGCGTTTGGTACGCGAGAGAACATGCTTTCGCCAAAGAAGCAGCGACCCATCGTCACGCCGTATAATCCGCCCACGAGGGTGTTGCCGTCCCACACCTCTACGCTTGTGGCGAACTGTTGCTTGTGTAATTCGGTGTAAGCCTCGATGATTTCCGGGCCGAGCCATGCGCCTTCCTCGTCAACGCGTCCTTCGCTGCAACCACGTATCACGCCGTCGAAATCCTCGTTGATCGACACCTCATAGCGTCGGCTATTGATGAGCGTGCGCATAGAGTGGGAGATGTGTATCTCGTTGGGGAAAATCACGAATCGGTCGAGCGGACACCACCACATGATATCTTGGTCGCGAAACGAATACCAAGGAAAAATGCCGTTCTCGTAGGCAAGTAGCAGTCTATCGATGCTCAAGTCGCCACCGATAGCTATTAGGCCGTCGGGTTCGCCGAAATGAGGGTCGGGGAACCACAGATTGTCGTCGAGTAGTGTTATCATTCGCTTTTCTCCTTTCGCGTTGACGACCTCTTGGCACTTGTGCTGATGTGTAGCGTGTCGCCGCTGCATTCCACGTAGGCGCTACCGCCTTTCTTTAGTGAACCAAACAAAATTTCGTGCATCAGTAGCGGCTTGAGCGACTGGTTGATTACGCGCTCAAGTTCGCGTGCTCCGTATTCTGGGGTGAATCCCTTGTTGAGCAACCAGTTTATGGCGCTATCGCTGAGCGTGAGAGTAATCTTGCGAGGAGTGAGTCTGTCTTGAAGTTCTCCGAGTTTCTTTTTCAGGATTAGCGATTCCATAGCCTTGTCCATGTCGTTAAACACCACAGTGCCGCTAAGGCGGTTGAGAAACTCTGGTTTGAAAGTCGATTTCACTGCTTTCATCATATTGTCGCCGCGGCTCACATTACCGGTGAATCCGATGCTTGGGCGGCCGGAGTGCTGCGCACCGGCATTGCTTGTCATAATCAGTATCACATGGCGGAAATCCACCTTTGTGCCGCGGTTGTCGGTGAGCGAAGCGTAGTCCATTACCTGCAATAGCAGATTGAATATGTCGCTGTGTGCTTTCTCGATTTCGTCGAGCAGAAGCACGCAGTTAGGCGTCTTTCTGATGGCATCGGTGAGCAGACCACCGTCTTCATAGCCAACGTAGCCTGCAGGCGAGCCTATAAGCTTTGCCACGGTGTGTTTTTCGGAGTATTCGCTCATGTCGAATCGCACAAGCGAGAGTCCGAGTTCTTGCGCAAGCACCTTGCACACTTCGGTCTTTCCCACACCTGTAGGGCCCACAAACAGTAGGCTTGCCATAGGCTTGTTGGTGTCGAGCAATCCGGCGCGCGACATCAGCACCGATTCCGCCACCTGTTTCACAGCAGAGTCCTGGCCATATATCTTAGCACTGATGCGCTCATAGAGCGTGCTGAGGCGTTCTTCGTCGTTGTCGCCATCATCTATGTCGGAGATGTGGTCAACCTTGCATATTTTGGCAAGGATGCGAGAGATGAGTTCTTTGCTCACCTTCTTATCCTCTTCTAAGCGGATTTCAATGAATGCGCCGGCTTCGTCGATGAGGTCGATGGCCTTGTCGGGTAGGGCACGGTCGTGAATATATCTTGCGCTTGCTTTCACTGCAAACTCTATCACGTCCTTTGGATATTTCACGCCGTGGAAACGCTCGTATTTCGACTTCAGTTTGGAAATAATCTGTATTGCGTCGTCGATTGATGGCTCAAGTATCTCTATTTGCTGGAAGTGGCGCATGATGCTGCGCGAATTGGCGAGCGAGCGTTTGTATTCGGCGAATGTGGTAGCGCCAATGAATCGGAGTTCGCTGTCCTCAAAATAGCGGCGCAGTAGGTTGGAGGCATCGATGCCGCTTTCGCGGGTGGAGCCAGTGCCTATTATGTTGTGAAACTCGTCGATATAGACAATCGCTTTGCCCTCTTTGTGCAGGCCTTCCATCACCATCTTGATGCGCTTCTCAAAGTCGCCGCGATATTGCGTGCCTGCCACCATATCGCCCATGTTGATTTCGTAGATCTTGTAGCCTTTCAGGCGCTCTGGCACGTCGCCATGGTTGAGCATACGAGCCAAGCCATATATTATGGCAGATTTGCCCACACCGGGGTCGCCGATGTGCAGCACGTTGTTTTTATCCTTGCGGCAAAGCACCTGAATGGTGCGGTTGAGTTCGTCGGCACGGCCTATGAGTTGATTATGCTTGTCGGTCTTAGCACAGATGTCGGTCACAAAGTTTGTCCAAAGCTCATTCTCTTGTTGTGGCTCGTCGTAAAACGAGCTGCCGATGAAATCGTCGTCGTCAAAGCCATTTACGATGGCGCCGTCGTCGTCATCAGCGCTGTTTGTGATCTCGTTTTTTAGTGAGCGAGCGTATTCAATGTTTTCGATGAACTTGGTGATGGCCACGGTTTCTTTTTCGCCAGCGCCTGCCGTGATTGCTTGTGCGAGCACATCGCTGGCATAGCAATTGGGCAACGATAGTAAAGCCGAGAGGAAATGCTCGGTTTCTACCACTTGTATGTCGGCATATTTTGCCGATACTTCTGCCACGTCAAACAATTTGTTGAGGAGATATGATTGCTCGAGTTCGTAATCGACCAAGCCTTTTGGCACCTTTGGCAGTTTGTTGAGGTATTGCACAAGAGGCTTTGAAATATCCTTTGCATCTACTTTGCTAAGTTCGAGGGCATATCGCATCTCGCTAAGGTTTACGAGCGTGAGAAGCATTGCCTCAGGAGTGATATACTCCAAGCGGCGGTTGAGGCATTCAATCACCGTGAGTCGCAGCGTATTCTCCAACTCGGCAGATAGCCTGATATGGCCATTCATATTATTCTTTCCCATATTTGTCTATTCTTCTTCTATTGATAAATGCAGCGGAAACCCGTTTTCCTTTGCCAGATTGTGTGTCTTGCTCACTTTTGTGAGCGCGATGTCGAGTGGGTATGTGCCCACCACAGCCGACTTTTGGTTGTGGATTTCGAGCATAAGGCTTGTAGCCTCGGCTTCGGTCTTATGAAATATCACGCTCAACACCATCACTACGAAGTCCATTGTGGTGAAATCGTCGTTGTGCATGCGCACGCGATACATTTTCGGTTCGGCGTAGTGAGTTTTTTTCCTGGTTCGGGTAGCTTGCTTGGTTTCTGCCATTTTCTTTTGATTAGTTTGTAATACAAAAATAGCCACTTTTATCCAAATGGTCAAATAGGCGAAAAATAACGCAAAAAAAGGTTTTTATACCAACTTGTTGAGAATAAGGTAGAAACGCGTTTTAAGGTGTTGTGAGGTGAAAAAATGTTGAAAAAAGTGCTGAAATATTTTGCGGAATTGAAAATTCGTCGTACCTTTGCAATCGCAAAAGGGAAACAACGAGGGCGTTTAGCTCAGCTGGTTCAGAGCATCTGCCTTACAAGCAGAGGGTCGGCG
>CAJLWM010000025.1 GCA_905210415.1 uncultured Prevotellaceae bacterium | reverse complement strand
ATCAAACCGTGTATAGCCATATCGATGGCAGCGTGGCGGCACCAACAGCAGGACTTCACTTCACCGATGAGGTGCTGGCAGAGTGCGACAAGCGTGGCATCACACGCCGTGAACTCACCCTGCATGTGGGTGCTGGCACATTCCAGCCAGTGAAAAGCGAGAACATAGGTGAGCACGAAATGCACTACGAGTTTATTTCGGTGCAGCGTAGCCTGTTGGTGGATTTAATCAACGCCGAAGGTCCGGTGGTGGCAGTGGGCACAACAAGCGTGCGCACCCTCGAAAGTCTCTACTATGTGGGGCAAGTGCTCGAAACCAACCCCGATGCCGACGAGGAAATGCTCACCGTGAAGCAATGGATGCCTTACAGCACACCTTGTGAAATCAGCACCAAGAAGGCGTTGCAGAATGTGGTTGACTATCTCGACCGCCACCACATCGACACATACCTTGGCTCTACGCAGATTATGATTGCGCCATCATTCCAATTCCACGTGATAAGCGGAATGATCACCAACTTCCACCAACCGCAATCCACCCTGCTTCTGCTGGTATCGGCATTTGTGGGCGGAGAGCGCTGGCGCGACATCTATCGCTATGCCCTCGACAATGATTTCCGGTTTCTCAGCTACGGCGACGGATCGCTGCTGCTGCGATAACCCTCAGCACTCATAATCCAAATTCTTACATTACGTCATATTGACCGATTTCGGACAACAACATAGGCACTTGCAATGGCTGCGTTACCCGCCTCCTCTGCAAGTGTTTTTTTGTGTTTAGCCCAAATCAATCGTTAGGATATGGATTGTGTTGACACACTAATAAACCCAAATCGGTCGTCATTAGACCGTAAATGGGAATTGTTTTTTCTACTGCTTGGAGCCTTTCGTTTCTTATAAGACATCTTTTGCATGAATTAGCAATACGCGTTTGAGGATTTTGGAGTAGTATTTTGCGGATTTTACAGACCGTCCCTACCGGCGAGCGTTTATTGGGGCAGCACGGAAATCCCCATAAAATCTGCGCTTCTAACATTCCAAAATCCAACCAAGCCCTAATGACAGAATTGGGATACACGCAATCGCCCCACCAACACTTATAGTATGCTGATGGGGCGATGTATGTTCGTGGGGGATATGCTCCCTGTTTAGAAAACTTTACTTACCGTAGATCTTGTTGAGCATTTCAGTATCGTTGAAGTAATCGATGCGCATTGCAGCACGCACTCTATCAAGAGTGGCAGCCACATTGCGAGCATCTTCGCTTCCCTTCTTTAGAATCTGCATCACGGCAGGAATATCCTTCTCAAATTCCTTGCGACGCTCTCTGATAGGAGCAAGCTTCTCTTCAAGCACATTGCAGAGCAACTTCTTCACAGTGCCATCGCCCACACCGCCACGGGTATAGTGATCCTTCAAATCCTGCAAGCAGTTGTAGTCTGGCAAATATTCCTTCACCTGCTCATCACACGCAAACGCGTCGAGGTAGATGAATGGGCAGTTGCCCTCAAGGTGTCCTGGAGAATCGATTGTGAGGTGTTCAGGGTCGGTGTACATGCTGTTTACCTTCTTCTTCACTTCCTTAGCAGTGTCAGAGAGATAGATGCAGTTGCCGAGCGACTTACTCATCTTAGCCTTACCGTCGGTGCCAGGCAGACGCAAGCAAACGGCTCTTGTTGGCAACAAAATTTCTGGTTCCACCAATGTGCCTTCGCCATAAGTGTTGTTGAATCGGCGCACGATTTCTCTTGCCTGCTCAATCATTGGCTCTTGGTCTTCACCAGCAGGCACTGTAGTGGCATCAAATGCAGTGATGTCGGCAGCCTGCGATATTGGATATGTGAAGAATCCAACTGGTATATTAGCCTCAAAATTGCGCATCTTGATTTCTGTCTTCACAGTAGGATTACGCTGCAAGCGCGATACTGTCACGAGGTTCATATAGTAGAACGAGAGTTCGCACAATTCAGGAATCTGCGATTGGATGAAGATAGTGCTCTTTTCTGGGTCGAGACCGCACGACAAATAGTCGAGAGCCACTTCAATGATGTTTGTGCGCACCTTCTCAGGATTATCAGCATTGTCGGTCAACGCTTGAGCGTCGGCAATCATAATATTTATCTTGTCGTATTCTCCAGAATTTTGGAGCTCAACACGGCGAGCAAGAGAGCCTACATAGTGGCCCAAGTGTAAGCGACCAGTTGGACGGTCGCCAGTGAGAATGATTTTACTCATTTTTATTCAGTTTAAATACAATTTTCGGAGTTGTTTTTTTAATCAATTGCAAAATTACGCAATAATTTCGATTACCCAACCTCTCACCTGATAATTTCGCCTTTTGCCCTCATATTCACACGCAATTATATGCATTGGCATGATTGCATATTTGCAACTTATGCATATATGTCGCATATATGTATTTCAAGTAAAATCAGGGCAAAATCTGTAAAATTTTGCCACAATGTTTCAATTGTGTTTCAAAATCAGCAAGAAAATGAGATTTTAAAGATTATTTATTTTTTTATTAATATAAATAAGTACCTTTGCTTCGACACTAATGCCTGTGTGCTTTAAACCATTTGCTCCGTATTGGCGATACTCAATAGCCAATATTAAGTAACCAAATTCTCCCTCCATAAAGCCAAATCGTCATTTGGCTTCATAACTCCGATACGGCACAAAGCAAGTATCGGCATGCCCACACCCCTTATTGTCAACTTATTAACTGGGTTCTGTCTAGAATAAAGTTAAACAAGCAGATATGACAATTGATGATTGCACATTGCATGATGTGCACACTTCAAGAGGAAGCTAAAATCTTCATCGTGCCGGATTTGCCTCCTGCACTCCCCCCGACTCTCAGAATGCTGCTATGGCAGAAAATTCTGAAAAAGGGGTGTCCACCAGAAACACCCTTTTCGCAACTCCACAGAGCCAGCAATCGCCCAGCGAGGCTGCGCACTGGTATGCACTGCGCACCACCTATGGCAGAGAGCGCAAGGCGTATGACTATCTGGTGTCGAAGGGGGTTACCGCATTCCTTCCCACCATCGAGGTGGAAAAAGAGGTCGACGGCAAACGGGAGATGGTCACCAAATCACGATTGCCGAACATATTCTTTGCACGCGGCACTGAGAGCGAGATCCAGGCTTTCGTCTACGACAACGTCAATCTGCCATACCTACGATTTTACTATCGGCACACCCTCGTGGGACGAACAACAGAAAAGACTCCCATGATAGTGCCCGACGACCAAATCGATAGTCTGAGGATAATATGTGCCGCCGAAGCCAACGACATCATCGTGTCTTCAATGGCCATACCAAAATTTGAGACCGGTCAACTGGTGCGCATCACCGATGGGGCTTTCTCTGGCGTGATTGGCAGAGTGGCACGCTACCAAGGGCAGCAACGCGTGGCAATGGTAGTGACCGACCTGATGACGATGTGCACGGCCTACATACCGAGCGCATTTCTTCAGCGCATATAGCAAAGTGACAAACTAATAGCATTGTTTTTATGGGCAGCATTTACCCAGATGGATATTCGGTTGATTTTTATGGATTTGAGGTAATAGAATTTTATCTCAGGCGTTTCCTTTTATACTACTCCAACTATCCCATCACCACACGCATACTCTACAGTATGATATTGGTGTGTGTGATAGCCATGATTGTGCTGTTCATCCTGTTTATCCGGCGAATACGCAGCAACAAGCGAAAAGAGGAATTATTCACAAGCGCACGCCGCGACCTCTACGACGGGTTCTACAAAATATTGATTTCCGACAAGAAACCAAGCGTAACCGACCTCGAGGAAGCCTGCAACATGAAATGGGATATGATAACCTCTTACGGTCCAGAGTCGCTCTCGCGAGTAATCTCAGAAATATGTATGGACCTTAACCGCGAGGCCGACAATGTACCAAATGCCGACACACTATGCACAATGACGGGTGTGAAAGCGCTCTACGAGAAAAACCTCGCGAGCGACCACAACGTGCTACTCACGCTGCAAAATATGGTGAATCTGCACGTCAGCGTAAGCGAGGGTCTGCTTGCCAACTACATCAACCACTACAAGAGCAATGTGCGCCAAATGGCTCGCATGTGCCACATCATATCGTCGAAGTCTGAGCCCTACAGGTATCTCATCGAGGACTTAAACGAGCATCAAGGCATTTGGCGATTCATGATGATGCACCGCCTTTTCGGTTGGGTGTGGGCCAACGAGCGACAGATGCCACAATTCCTAATCATTGCCAAGAAGGTGCAAAACGAGCAGTCGGTGGCTTTCCTAATCGAGGAAGTGGCCTACTGGGGCAGCGATGCGGAGAAAGCATCGTTGCACGAAATCTTGCTGTCGCCAACTTATAAATATCGCATCGCCGCTCTACGCGCCATAGCAAAACTATGCGACAAAGACCAGGAACAAGCAGCGGTGGAATCCTACGAACATCAGCCCGAATCGATACGTCACGAAGTGCTGCGCGCCGTTCACGCCATCAATTCTGGACTATATACCGAATTCTTTGTGAACGCCTATCGCACAGCTTCGTCAAAACTCACCAAAGAGATTGCGCTATCTTGCCTCTACACCTACGCCAACACCGGCCGACGTGCTTTTGAGCTTCTGCGCAGCGAGGTGATCAACAACGAGGAAGAACGCCGATTGATGGATCAGATTGATGCGGTGGCAATACTTAACCAAATGAGAATGCTTTAATTGACTATGTGGGAGTTTATTTTATACTTTTTCGGATACATAATCTTCACCTACTCCATTTTGCTGATAGCATCGTATGTGATGCTATTGGTGTTTGCCTACCGATATAGCAGCAACTACAAGCAGTGGTCGGGCGACTACATTCGCCACATGGCGCAAAGCTCCCCTTACGTCCCCGGCATCTCTATCGTGGCCCCCGCCTACAACGAGGAAAAAACCATCATCGACAACGTGGAATCGCTGCTCAAGATGGACTACCCAAACTTTGAGGTGTGCATCGTGAACGACGGCAGTAAGGACCGAACCCTCGATTTGCTTATCAACACCTTCGACATGGTGGAAGTGCCATTTGAATACGTAGAGCAGGTGCACTGCGCGCCATTCAAGCGATTGTTTAAATCAACCAACCCAAAATATTCACGACTCATAGTAGTGGACAAGGTGAACGGCGGCACAAAAGCCGACGCCGTGAATGCCGGTCTGAACGTAATCACCAACCCTTACTTCATCAACACCGACGTTGACTGTATTCTATCGAAAGATGCCATGTATCAGTGTATTTTCCCTATCATTATGGACAAGACGGTTATCGCCGTTTCGGGAACGATGTCGATGAGCAACGGTTCTACTATCAGCGACGGTGTGCTGGTTGACATTCGCCCATCGAGCCGCCTCATACCGCTATTCCAAGACCTTGAATATAAGCGCTCGTTTTTGGTGGGAAAAATGGGGTGGAGTAAAATCAACGCCATGAACAACGTGTCGGGCGGTTACGGTCTGTTCTCCACACAGGTGGTAATCAACGCCGGTGGCTATAGCAGCACCTCGTTTGCCGAGGACATGGATATGCTCACGCGCATGATTTCCTACTGCTGCGACTTCAAGCAGAAATATCGCGTGGTGCAGATTCCGCACACCTGTTGCTGGACTGAAGGCCCATCCAACCTGAAGATGCTATATCGCCAGCGCGTACGTTGGGGTCGTGGCTTGATACAGTTGATGCACGAGCACCATCGCGTGCTGTTCAATCCCAAATACAAGCGTCTGGGCATGATTTCGATGGTCTACACTTTCCTATTTGAATTTTTGGCTCCAATCATCGAGTCTTTCGGTGCTATGGCAATGATATATCTGGGCATAACTGGAGGCATCAACTGGGACACTTTCTTCGTAACATTCTTTGCCATCTACGCATTCAGCTTTATGCTATCATCGTTTGTGGTATTCTACGATTATATTTTGGGTTGCTCCTACACCAGCGTGAAGAGTTACCTGAAACTGATGCTTGCGGCGGCTTTAGAGCCTATCATATATCACCCGATAATCGTTTACTGCTCTATTATGGGCTATTTCAAATATATCACTCGCCAAAAGGCTGTATGGAAGTCAATGGAGCGCACGGGTATGAAGCGCGCCACCCCAGCCCCGGGTTCCGACCCCAACCAGAGCACAAACAAAAAATAATACTACTATGTCAGGACGAACAATCATCATATATCTAATCATATTGCTGCCGAGTATGCCAGCGGCTGCTCAGCGCGTGCAGCATAGACAACGTTCCACCATCAGCCAGCGGATTGAGGATGCCCGCGAAGGCACGCCCGGATACTACGAAATCGCCACCCGCAAGCTGTTTAAGCAAGGCAAATGGGAGGAAGGCCGTCAGATTCTGCAAAAGGGTCTCAACAAATACGAGACTATCTCTGCGCTCAACGAACTCATGGGCGAATATTGGCTACACCTCAATCAATACGACAAGGCTCGATTTTTCCTCATCCGCTCGTTGCGCGACAACAGCGACAATCTCCACTCAAAGGAGATGCTAATGAAAATCGAGGAAAGCACCAAGCACTATAGTTCGGCAATAGTCTATTGCAACGAACTGCTTGAGACTTCGCCCTACGACTACAATCTTTGGAAGAAGAAGAAGATTGAGTTGTATCGCCTGCAGGGCAATACGGCCGAAGCCACTCGACTACTCAATCGCCTGCGTGAGATATACCCCGAAAAGCAAGACGTGAAGAAAGAGATAGCATACGACTTGGAGACCAAGTATCGCCAATATCGCACCAAGAAAAACCTTGAGGGGCAAGAAGACATGCTCAAGCAGTTGGTAAAGATTGACCCCAAAAACGAGGAATTTCAAATGGCTCTGTGCAACCTCTATCTGCAGACCGGTCGCACCGAAGCGGCTCTCGACGCCGCCGGATATGCTGCATCAGTAGTGGCAAAGCCTTATCCATTCGTTGAGAAAAAAGCCTCGATTCTTGGCGAAATGCCTCGCTATAGCGAGGCTCTATCATACCTGCGCGAGGCTCAAAGCAACATTGCCGCTTTGGCGGCCCACAGTGGTGAGATAAGCCAACTCTCACAGGCGCTCGAGGAAGACGCGGCTCGCATGGCTGTGCAAAACGACCCCTACACGGCTTATGCCAAGATATACGAGAAAGAGCACTCCGACGAGGCTCTCAACTATCTGCTCAACACCGCCACTACCCGTGGCTACCTCGACGATGCGCTGGTGTATGTGCGACAAGCCCGCAAGCGATATGGCGACACACAGAAGCTGCTCTACCGCGAATACACCATACAGCGCCATTTGGGCAACGACAAGGCGGCAACCGCTATGCTGGTGAAGATGCACTCCAAGTGGCCCAACGACCGCGAAATCTGTGAGGAACTGTGCGCCATACGCCTCGGCGAAGCACGCAGCATGATGGATTTCGGGCAATATCACGAGGCTATCGCCACTCTCGAGGAGATTCGCCAATACAACGTTGACGAAGAGACCATATCTACCATCGAGCACCGCCTATTCACCTGCTATCAGCAGACTGGCAACCGCGCGAAGGCCACTCTTTTGCTCAACAATATCTGCAAAGACCCTATCGCCAAAGCGGGGTTGTATGAGGAGATTTCCCTGCCTTACATCAAGCAACTAATAAGCGAGGGCAAACTCTATCACGCCGACAAAGAGATACAGGCCGCATTAGATATGGGCAACCCTTCTGCCGACCTCCTGCGCATGGGCATCAACACCTCGCTGCAGATGAAGAAAGGCGAAAAGGCTCGTTCTTTGGCATCGCTGGGGCGCGAGCGTTTCCCCGACGACCCATTCTTCACGCTTAAGGAAGCGCAATTCAAGGCTGAAGACGGCAACTATAAGGATGCCTTAGACCAACTTCGCCCGATGCTCGAATTCTATATGGGCGACACCACCTTGGTGAACGCCTATGCCGAGTGCAGCGATAATCTGGCACAGAAACACTTGAAAGCCAAGAATTACGAGATTGCATTGAATCTCGTTAACGACGCGCTGCAATATCAGCCCGACAATCAATCGCTCATCCACACCAAGGCGATGATATACCAGGCGATGAAAGACTGGGATAATGCCGTGGCAACATATAAGCTTTACCGCCCATCGCTTGCCGAATCGCAAGAATATGTGCGCAACCTTGAGGAGATGAAATTTCATTTGTTGAAAAATCAAGTGAACATAGAGTATCAGTTGGCACGCCCTGCCAGCCAAGACCAAATCACCTCAACAGCACTGGTTTCTTACACTCACTTCGCTAAAGGCAACAACTACACCATCAACTTCGGCTATGCCGGTCGCGACGGATTGATAAAGCCCGTAACTGCCGATGACGAAAAAGGCGGAACAGGAGTGACAATAAGCGGCGAATGGGAGCATACTTGGAACGACGCTCTCACATCTACCATTATCGCTGGCTGCGCCAACAAGTTCTTCCCACGATTCAGATTGGAGGCCAAGGCAAGTTATGCGTTGCCGCACGAGTGGACCGCAAAAGGCGCGCTATCGTATCGTATGGTGAGCGCCTACTACAACACCTCGCTGATAGGCGTGGGACTGGGCGGCACCAAGGGCATTGAGCGCTTTAATTTCGGTGCCGACCTTCACTTGCTCACCCTCGCAGGCAAAGAATCGGAATACATCAGCGGTAAGTTCTTCGCCAATGCCAGTGCCGTAGCCAAATACTACCCGATTGAGGGCAACCGCACCAACATATTCATCTCTGGCAGCGTGGGTAATGCTCCTGAGATTTCGCTCATCGACTATAATATGCCTGTTAAGTTCAACCAACTCAACACCATGTTTGGCATTGGTGGCACTTACGCCATCAATTCTGTGATTGATTTTGGCATTATGGGTTCGTGGTACTCGATGACCATCAACCCTTCTACCGACAACGACGCCGATAGAAACAAGAATTATCTTTATCTGAATGCAAATGTCACGATTCATTTCTAAAATAGCATCTTTGGCAATCACCGCTTTGGTGCTTGGCGGTTGCTCGGCAAATGCGCAGACGCAACACGCCGACGACGAGCCTACCACCTTTGTGTATCGCGGGTTGTACACGCCCTCAAACACCGAGAGCGTGCAGCGTGACATGCAAACCAATCACCCCGACTACGACTGGGGATTGTGGGGGCATAATCTGCGCAAAGCCATCAGTGATGACATCACCGAGAGCATGTATGCCACCGTTGACGGAGCAAAGAGCAACAAGCAATTCTGCTTCTCAAGCCCACAACTCTACAAGGCCGTGCGCAACTATATCATCGACCAATTTGGCTATGGCACCGACTCCTATAGCGAGCGCATAAGCATCATGCCTATGGACAACAAGATTGCCTGCACTTGCGCCCAATGCCGCGCCAAGGGCAACACTCCAGGCAATGCCACGCCGTCTGTCACAGCCTTCATCACTCGCCTTGCCAAGGAGTTTCCAAAGCATCAATTCTTCACATCGGCCTATCACACCACCAAGGCTGCACCGTTGGTAAAACTACCAAGCAACGTGGGCGTGTTCATCTCAAGCATCTCGCTGCCGATGCGCGTCGATTTCACCAAAGACGCCGGCTACAACGAATTCTTGGGAATGATAGATGCTTGGAAATCGAAATGCGAAAAAATCTACATCTGGGACTACGAGCGCAACTACGACGATTATCTCTCGCCTTTCCCCTGCTTGCTGGCAATGCAGTCGCGCTTGCAGTTATACAAGCAACTGGGCGTGAGCGGCGTTTTCATCAACGGAAGCGGCGACGACTACTCGGCTTTCGACGACGTGCAGACACACACTTTGGCTCTGCTACTCGACAATCCCGACACTGATGTGCATCAAGCGGTGGCTGAATATTTCAGCACCCACTATCCGGTGACAAGTGATATTCTCACCGAATACTACTGGGGCCTTGAGATGCGCGCAAATACCACCAATCACCTTCTGCCTCTATATGGCAATATGCAGGAGATGTGTCAATCCTACCTCGATGCCACAGAGTTTATAAAATTCCGCGCCCAACTTGACGCAATGAGCAAACGCGCCTCTGGCGACGAGCGCAAACGCCTCAACCACCTGCTCACATCGCTGGCTTACACGCAACTGGAACTTTACCGCTGCCACTTGGTGCCAACCGACAGCGAAATGCAGGCCGAAATGCGCGAGATTCTCAAGGGCCACAGCGAGGTGAAGGGCATGATCAACCGCGACGAATCGGGTCACGCAATCGATGATTATCTTAAACAATGAAAATGACTAATTCTAAGAAAATATCCGCTGGCAAAATGGCGTTGTTCGTAGGCATTGCCTGCTTGGCATTGCTTGCCTTTGGCGTATTCTCTTGCCACAAGCAATTAAAGCCCACCACCATCAAAATCGACCGACCTACTCGCCACTACCCCACAATAGTGCTGGGCGACGACATGGTGATTGAATATGTGGTGCGAAACACTGGCAACGAAGTGCTTGTGCTCACCGACGTGCAACCCTCTTGCCCGACAATTGAAGTTTCAGCGAAAAACGTGAAGATGATACCACCAGGCGATGAAGCGCCGTTTATATTCATTTTCCATTCCGACAAGAATATCGGTTTGGCACGCCACAGCATCCGGCTTTTCGGCAACATCGCTCCCGATGGCGTAGCCGAAATGACATTTGACACGCATGTGGTGAGACCATCTATCGACCTAATGGACTATGAAGAGTATTATCAAAAAAATTCCGGACCACAATTAACAGAGAAATAAAGAGTGTAATATAATAAGTAGGATAGTTTATCTGACTTGAAAGGAGATTATTTATGAAACAAATTGCAGGAATCGACTCAAACAAATTCAACATTCTGATTGTCGATGACATTCCATTAAACCTGACGTTGTGCGACATGATGCTCAAGTCGTTTGAATTCACCATCGTGAAAGCAAACAACGGACGTCAGGCTCTTAACGAGATTCAATCGAGGCTCAACACACCCAATTGCATCGACGTTGCCATTGTAGACCTTATGATGCCCATTATGGATGGATACCAAGTGATAGAGCACATCCGCCAAGGCTACAACGAGGATGGCTTCAACATTCCCGCCATGAGCAAAAACAAACTGCCCATCATTGTGCTGTCGGCACTGAACCTCAACGAAGACGTCACTAAGGCGTTGACCCTTGGCGCCAACCAATATCTCACAAAGCCAATCATACAAGAGCAGCTTATCTCTACATTGACCAAAGAATTGGAAAAACGAGTAAAAGCCTCGGCCACCGCAAGCGCTACGGCATAACGGCCTGCCTTGCCACAAAGTTATATATGTCTCACAAAAATGCGCCGTATGGCGAATACGGCAAACCGAATAATTAGAAACTTATTATTACCAACAAAATTATGAAAAAGACCTTACTATGTGCATTGTCAGCACTCTTGCTGGCCGCATGTTCATCTGAAGAACCTGGATTCAAAGGTGACAAAGAAGAAACCCCAAGTACAGAAGTTTATGCAATGGGCAAACAATTGCTCGGCACAAGCACTGCCACCCAATCAATGATGGCGCCTGTTGCCGCAGCCACTGCCAACTACACCACGGCTTACTACTACATCCGCATCGACGGACGCATCCCAAAGTCGCACGGATCTTACAACTCCAATGAATATTGGCCACAGACCACCGCTGGCCGCTCGGTGTTTGCCGAAGCCAATTCCGGCACCGTCAATCTCGACTATCCTTATTGGTGCTTCAGCAAAGACTATTATACACGACAATATGTCTACGACACCACTGGCGAAGCCGTTGCTAAAGTCCTTGGCAACGTGCCTACTTTCCAATCGATGATGACAGTAAACCAGAAGGATACCGACGACGTGGCTAAAATCGACACCAAGGGCCTCAAAATCATCTGGTATGTTGCCAAGTTGGTTGAAAACAAATGGCACGTCGACGGCGTGCTAAGCTACGAGGACGTGAAAGACGTCACCGAAGTACCTGGCATCAGCCAAGACAAAGACTTGTCGAACAAGGCCGACGAAATGCGTCCAGAACTTGGCAAAGGCAACATCGAGGTTGACGTGCACCAACAAGAGCACTCCAACTGGCAAGAAATCAAGACTTCTGTGCACCTACGCGACTTGGTGGAAAGCGTGATTATAGATATGCCTATCGCCGAGAGCAACATTGCCGAGGCCACTGGCTTTGCTGTGCGCTCCTACGACCTCGACCTTGGCGCTAAAACATATATCAACGGCACCGAATATGCTCTCGACAGCACCAAACCTGTGAAGGTGACCATCGAGCACAAAGCCGACAAGGTGGTGTATACCGTTGAATGCAAAGACGCAAGATACCTCAACGCCCTCCGCAAGGAATACAACGACGGCGCGACTGTGGAAATCCATACTTTCGTGAAGGATTTGACCAAAGAGGCCGTTTGGGCTAAGTTGAAAGAGTCGAAGGTTTACACCGACCCTATGACTTACGAGGGCCTAATCTACAAAGGCCCAACAAGCGCATTCTTTAAAGAATAATACGCAACCTACTTCTATAGGTCATAAATATCTTCGGGTCTTGCTCCGCAATGGGGCAAGACCTTTTTTATTCTCATGGCGCATCTACGCATAGATATTCAACCAAATTAATATATTTCCCATCCCCGCTACTATTTATCAGTTATCACCCCCTCATAATTTAACACTATGTGATTTTTACCGATATTCAAAGAAAATCGTTCAATTTTTCTTGCATTTTTACAACAAAGCATATATTTTTGTATGTCTTTTTATGCATTATTTATCACCAAAAACAATGTCAACACGACCATCATTGAAAGATAATACGGCATTTCAGACACAGTAGACATAATTTTGCACCCCATAGCCAATTTGCTCAAGGCTGTGGACGGTGAAACATTTTGAGCAGCAAAAGAATCATTATGGGAAAAATCTACAAAAAACTTCTTGCGGCTGTTGCTATGGCCACGGCTATAAGCACCGCAGTTGCAGCTGATGATGTTCAAACGCTGTATGGTTACCAACTCTCGGTGCCACAATGGGGCGATGCTGAAAACAAGACCGGATTCGTGTCGTTCACCTCAACCGACTACGCAAAATTAAATTTCCTGAAGACCACCACCTACTCAAGTTCGCACTTGTCGGCAGGTGAATACGTCGACGGAAAGATCTATGGCTACACCATCGAATGGAGCTACTATGGCGGCATAGCCCCTGTTGCTTATGTCACCTACGACGCCAATACATACGCAGAACTCAGTTCGAAGTCTTGGGAGGACAAGCAACGTGTGCTCGACATGACCTACGACTACACCACAAACACCATGTATGCCCTCGCCGAAGACAATGTTTCAATCGCGGAAACAACTGGCAAAACCAGCCTTTACATCGTGGATCTGGAGACAGGCGAACTGTCGCACGTTGGCGACCCTGGCGATCTAAAGGGTATCAACGGATACAACAAAGAAGTAGATAACCACCTCGTGACTATCGCCGCCGACAATAGTGGCAACCTCTTCGCCATGTCGGAATATCGCAAATTCTATAGCATCAACAAATACACCGGCAAGGCCACTCAGATTGGAGAGGTCGGCAAGGTGGGCGTAAACAACGAGTTCCAATCGATGTGCTTTGGTACCGATGGCAAAATCTACTGGGCTCAAAAGCACCCCGACTACGGCTACCTCTCTACCATCGACTCTGAAAGCGGTGTACAAACCAAACTCGGCACGCTTGGCGAAAACGCTCAGGTTACCTGTCTCTACGTGAAGCGCGACTTGCGCTCAACCGACTTCCCACTGAATGTCACCAACCTAAAGGCCACCAACGAGCCTGGCACCAACAGCGTGAAGTTGTCGTGGAAGCTCCCAACACACGACTATGCCGGCAATGCCGTCAACATCACCGCCGTGAGAGTGCTTCGCTTGGGTAGCGACAAGCCTGTTGCAACACTTGCTGCCGATGCCACTGAGTTTACCGACAATAATGCCGCCAACGGCACCAACTGCTACAACGTGGTGGCTTACAACGGCAACGCTGCCGGCCGACCAGCCACAGTGAGCGTATTTGCCGGTACTGACCAACTCGAAGCCGTGCACGACCTCCACGCAGTGAAAGCCGACGACTCTGATGATGTGACCATAACTTGGACCCCACCTACAGAGACCGTCAACGACGGATATGCCGACTTCTCAAATATCACCTACAACGTATATCGCGTAGATTTGATTACCGGCAACTACATCCGCTTGTCGGAAAAACAGACTGCCCTATCGTATGTTGATAAAAGCATCACATCAGCCGGCGTTTACTGCTATGTGGTAGAACCAGTCTGCGCCGAAATATTGGGCCTTGCAGCACAGAGCGAAGACATCACCATAGCTGCCACCTACACAGCACCAGTGACATTCACCTTCGAAAACAATGCCGACGCATATTTCTGGACTGCAAAGAACAATCACACCAACGCCAAATACGGATGGATGATCACCGCCGGTGCTGCATATCAGCGCCTCGACGGCAACTTTGCTAAGCTCGCCTCTGGCGGTTCGGCCGACCCTTGCGACGACTGGCTTATCTCTCCAGCCATCGAATTGAAGAAAGGCACCTACTACCTCAATTACCACGCATCTGGCACTTCTTACGGCAAGATCAGCTGGGAAGTATTCGTGGGCGAAGACAACACCGACACATCTAAGTTCACCACATCGCTCGACCGTCACGAGAACGAGACCGTGAAGACATGGACAAAGATGGACGAAAAATCGTTCACCGTTGACCACGACGGCACTTACTACCTCGGCATACACGGCTTCACCACCGACACCTACGCGAGCGCATATCTCGACAACATTTCCATCTCTGATGTACCTACATCCGGCATCAGCAACATCAGCTCGGCACGCCACGGCATAGTGGTAGAGGGCGATGTGGCAACCGTATCGGCCGAACGAGGCATCGCATCATGGACAATAACCAACGTGAGCGGACAGGCAGTGCTTGCCGGCAACCGCCGAAATCAGCCTCTCGTCGCTCAACGCAGGCGTATATATCGTAATGGTTAAGACCATCGACGGCGCCCGCTTCACCGACAAGATCCTCGTGAAGTAATCGCCCCACGCAAAGTCATGGCCCTCCCGTGCAGCGCCACGGCAACGAAGCATCCACAAGCCCACAAAGGCTTGTCCCAATAACAAAACAGGCTGAGAAGCACCCGCTTCCAGCCTGTTTCTTATCCTCAACGCCCACTGCAATCACGCAGTTGTCATCCAGCCAAAACCTTGCATAGCCATATCAACAAAGTGATTCAGCAACAATTTGCTCTTATCATCAAAAGCTATTTGGTCGTAGCTCATCGGCAAATCATCATTGAGCGACTTTTTTATAAGAGAGAGCACCTTAGTTCGAGGCTGCTCATCTTTATACCAATCTACCATCAACAGATTTTCCTTCTCCGACACGAGTTTCTTATATAAGTTTTTTGATGCCAGTATCACCTTTTGCTCCTCTTCCTTGGTCAGCGACCTATCTTGTATAAGCAAATCGTAGATTTCCAGCTCTTCCTCAGTCAAGCCCATCGCAGCAGACCTGTTCCGCTCTTTTCTCATTTCGCTAATAAATTGCAACAACCTTTCATAGTAGTCTTCATTCTCACTGCCGCCAGCATTATATCTGTCAATGATATTTCTATATCTTTGTGAGAATGCCACCCTTGTGCAATTTTTGTTGATAAGGCCCTCCAATGTCTTTTCTATAAACGCCTTTAGGTCGTCAATTGCCAGCGCCCTATATGGTGTGGCATTGATTTCTTTTCTAATGCTATCAATATCCAACTTGCTCAAATCAATGACCTTGCCTTGATGTATGCCATACTGCACCACACCTTCAGCAGCCATAGCCGACACGCTATTATCAAGAGTCTCAGCCATTCTTGCTTTAGCCCGATTTAATTTTTCGTCGTCTATTCTATTGCAGAACAAACCATTAAGATAATCCAGTGGTGAGAACTTGTCGTTGCTCCACCCACGTTCAAATATTTCAGGCTTCGACGCATCATATAGGTTCATCAGCAGATTGCTCAACACCTTAAAGCGGTCTTTCCATTCATCTTTTTCAAGGATTCGGTCATAAGCCTTTCGCAGACAATCCAGTTTATGGAGCGTATCACTTTCATTGATGATTTCATCAAGGTTTACGCCCAATTCCCGCAAGAATGTGTCGCACTCCACGATGCAGTCATCTACACTATCTATCAGTTGCTCAATATCTTTAGCGGGGAAGTCGGCATTAGCATCATCAGTCGAAGCATAGTCTGACAGTGCCTGCTGCATATATTTAAACACATTCACATAATCCACCACAATGCCGCAAGTCTTGCCTGGGAACACTCTGTTGGCACGTGCGATAGCTTGCATCAGCGTGTGTCCCTTCATGGGTTTGTCGAGGTATAGTGTAGATAGCGACGGCACATCAAAGCCAGTGAGCCACATTGCGCACACAAACACAAGGCGCAACTGATCGTCCTCGTCCTTAAATCGATCTTCTATATCCTTGCCTTCCGGGGAGATTTCCTCCATTTTTCTTCTGTGAGGCACAATATCGAGACCCTGCGCTGCAAACTTCTGCACCTCATCAGCTTCCTCACTTATCACCACAGCCATTTCCACCTTATTCATATAGTCTAACTGTGCTGTGAGTCTGTTTCTTTCTTCTTCGGTCTTGGCATTGTTTCGTTCCTTCACCAAAGCCTTCTTCTCCTCGGCCCAATAGTATTGCACCTTGTCATACATCTTCACAGCGGTGAATTTGTCAACGCTCACCACCATACCCTTTCCAAGAAAGCCTCTTCTTGGGAAATGATGCGCTATGTCACGCGCAATACGGTCGAGGCGGTCGTCTCGCTTAATCACCTCAAGTATTCTCGACGAAGAGTTCTCCAACAGTTCTCGTTCTCTGTCGTTAAGCTCTTCCTCCTCCACAATCTTGTCGATATCGGTGTCGAGCCAGTTGTTGTCAAGCCCCACTTCAGGCACTCTTCTCGAGTAATACAATGGCACCGTGCTGCCATCTTCTATGGCTTGTGCGAAGTTGTATTCCGACACATAGTTGCCAAACCATTGGTTGGTCAGTCTCTTAGCGCCAAGCAGTGGCGTGCCAGTGAATGCAATATAGTTGGCATTTGGCAATCCTGTGTGCATATTCTCAGCCAACTGCTTATATTGAGTTCTATGAGCCTCATCCACCAAAACAAATATATCGTCTCGTGTTGAGAGTACCGGATATTTCTTAGTCTTGTCGTATTGAAACTTATGTATCAGCGAGAATACCATTGGCTTATTACCGCTCAAAAAATCTCTCAGCTGCACGGCATTTTTAGGCTGGCTCTCTTCGTTGACACCTATCACTTCACTTCTCACAAAGGTCTTGTGTATCTGTGCATCTAAATCTTCTCTATCGGTGATCACCAAGAACGTGAAATTGCCATGCAACTTTCGCCTCACTTTTCTCACAAACATCACCATGCTATAACTTTTGCCCGAACCTTGGGTGTGCCAGAATACGCCGAGTTTTCCCTTCATTTCTTGGCGACGCTCTGCGCTCTTCATCAAGTTGTTCACGCCAAGATACTGGTGGTTCTTAGCAATAATCTTCACCCGCTTGTTGTCGAAGAAGATGAAGTTTTCAATATAGTCGAGAAGCCTTTCTTTCTTAAACAGACCATCTATAAGGTTAATCACCGATAACCCATACTCTTCAATACGCTCTCTATCGAGCCTTTCCTTTTCGTCGTTCACCTTCAGCCACTCAAAGAAAAACTCATAGCTGCTGTTCCAAGCGCCAATCTTAGTACGCAAGCCATTTGATAGGACACATATCTGATTGAGAGCGAAAATATTGGGTATATCCTTTCGGTAACTCACAAGGTTTTTGTTGTATGATTCTTCCACCTTCACCGTGGAGTTTTTGAGTTCGATAAACACCACAGGCAGGCCATTCACAAAGAGCAGCACATCGGGTCTTCTATACCTGAATCTGCCCTTTATCCACATCTGATTCACACAGTGAAAGTCGTTGTTATCGGCATTGTCAAAATCCATCAACCTTACGATAACAAAATCGTCCCTACCATTCTCTCTGATATCCACACGTATGCCATTGCGAAGTTGGTTGTAAAACCGATAGTTGGTGTCAACCATATCAGTGGCAGTGTAGTCTTTTCTGAAGTCTTTCACTATGCCCTCCAATATCTCTGGAGCGACATGCGGATTAATCCTTTTCAGTGCATTGAAGAACACCTTGGGCAATATACACTCCGTGGAATTTGCTCTGCCTGTGAGGTTCACGTCGTCTTGCGCAGCCACACTTGGGTCACACTCAATTCTCGTCCAGCCATATTCTGGTTGTGAGAGACGTCTGCAGATGGTTTGTTCTATGTCGTCTTCACTGATAAATGATTTCATAGCCGTTCAAATTATGCCTTGAGTTCTAATATTTTCTAATAACTTCTAATAAAAATTTTTATCCTCACTAAAAACCTTTCTTTCTGATTTATATCCTATTACAAAAAAATCATGTACCAAAATTCTAATACAAAAGGCCTAAGTTCTAATAAATTTCTCTTCCTCTTATCAGCATGTTACATATTTAAAATCCACTGTTTTCGCGAAATAATTTTTATCTTATTTTCGCTCCTTAACGCAGATAGCAGATTGCTTACCTTATTATACTTTTGCTTTTCGCTCATTATATCAGACAACTTATCAAAAAGCAACACTTCAATTTCTTTTCGAGTGGCTTTGTTGTAAGTTGCAATATAATCAATAATGAGTTTCTTAAAATAGGCATCATCAAAACTTTTATTCTTAACATACGTCGATTTTAATCCCACGTGTTTTGTGGCATCAACAATTTTCCCAGAAAGATAAACATTCGGTTTACGCCCTTCAATATATCCTTTCTTCCTCAATAATTCAATCGCATCATTAGTTAACGCCTCTCGCTTCTGAACCTTATCCAATAGAATTATCTCACTCAACGAAAGATTCGGAACATTTACGAGAATCCGAGCAAAATTTTCATCAAGAACCTTTCCTATAATCTTGCACACAACTTTTCCTCCTGTTGTGTCATACACAGGCATTGGAAAAAAACGTTTCTTTTGTTGAATAAAGAGTTTACGTATTCCTCCACCCTCTGTTTCAACCATCCGTATACTACGCATAGCTTCCACAAGAAATGGGTTACGATATTCAGATTCTGGGAAATCGTGGTTCACAACATCTTCTACCGACTTTGGAAGGAATTCACCATAATTTCTAAACATCAAAAATTCATCTTCATACTCTACCACCTCTATCCGAGTCTTCCTACCATAATCTTGATGTGCGATACAATTACAAATTGGTTCTCGTAAAGTAAATATGTCATATCGTAGCATTGATTCTGGAAACATATTGCCACTTATCGTATATGTATAATTTGCATTTCTCACTAATCGAGAAAACTCTTCTACTGCCAAAATCATAGGTATTGAAAGAATTCTAAAGTCTTTATTTTCATCACTTCCATCTTTCAATTGCCATCGTATTTTACACACTGCTGGTGAAATAAAATGCTCACTCTCTTCACGGCCCAATAATATGATAGCCGTATTTGTAATCTTTCCTTGCTTCGTTATCCGGGCTTTATTCAAAAAAGTAATATCATCCCAATCATCTACTTCCTTAGCCCTATGAGAATTAAGTTCTTTAAACTTCTCTCTAGCCAGACTAATTGCCTTTGGGTCAAGATCTGACAATCTTGCCTCAGGAATAACTTCTGCCGACCAATCGTTTCCTGCCATGGGCTCGCTCAATATTGCAGCCATTCGTTCGCTTGTCATTTGCACAAGAGAATCCTTTATTCGCTGCCATGCCTTTTTATACACAATTACTGGCTTTCGCGACTGATGCTTAGGAATTTTTATAACCCAAACTATCTTTTTTGTATCATCTGTAACAAACTCTTCAATGTCCAAACCCTCACTTGGCAAATATGTACAATGCTCAGTCAACTTAAATGTTGCTGACTCTGGAGTGGCAGGGCCCCCATTGAAACTCAAGTTGGAATAATCTGTTCCTACTATTTTAAGCGTTTGATCCTCTACTCCAATAATAAGGAATCCTCCTTCCATATTACTTATCGCACAGACATACGAAACAACATCATCTCCCTCTTTGCCAGAGAAAGAATTCTTCAAGTTCTTAAATTCCTTCCATTCACAATGTTCGTTCTCTTTTGGAAAGCTTCTAAGAAGATAGCTATGCAATTCTTGTTCTGTCATATAGCTTATTTTTATGGTTTTACCTCCAATTTACCACTCATCAATCTTGGCAACAACAAGTCTCTTTGCTTCGCAAGTAGCTCGTTTTGATTAATTAATCTCTGCCTTAATTGATAATTATTGCTCAAGTAATAATTAAACCGTTGAATTGATTTATTATCTGGTAACAAGACCTTTATATTCTCTATCATTCCTTTTGTAAGGAATTTTATAACCGCACCTGCAGCACCGGCAAGAAGTCTATCCAACTCAGATAGAATAGTATAATATGATATATATATGCTCTATATTATACGGAGATAAGACATATGTCCTTTGATATGCCTCAAATTTACCTTCATATAACTTGACATTCAAATCTCCATTTCCGGCCAAGATTATGGCAAAACAATCAAAAGAGAAACTATTTGAAGACAAATCTTCTTTTGAGCATGTAAAAAATTTGTAAATGCCATTTGGAGATGCAAAGTTAGCATCTTTCTTTCCTGTTAATATCGGGAATAGTTCTCCAAATCTTTGAATTTTCCAGCCAGAGGGAAGGCCATTGACGAATTCGGTCTGTTCGTGGCCGGGGAAGCGGAAGCGGACAAACCACTCTTTGTATAGGTTCTCTGCCATCTGCTCCAATAGTTTTATCCTCTTGGTGTTGTTTTCTATCAAGGCATCATAGCTCGAAAGTATTCCCGCTATCTTCTGCTGAATATGGAAATCTACATCTGGGACAAGATACTTCATTATGGCATTTTTATTACCTCTTGGCATCTTTGTGCCTTTTGAAGTTACCATATCATAGTTAAAGAAGTTTTGATCACTAAGAACATAGTACAGAAATTTGGGATACGTCTCTTCGTTAGCTTTAATAACCAAGATATCATTTGAACATGCGCCTTCTCTTGTAGCAAACCATATCTTGCAGAAATAAGGTCTAATATTCGAAATTAAAATATCCGATGGCTCATATTTAGAAGATGTTCTACAATCAGGAATGCTTTCAATTTCCCGTATACCTCCTTTTTGGGGAAGCATATTTTCTGTGCTTATATATGTCTCTTTTTGAATTATATTCGTTCTTACTTTACTATATTCTGCACATGCCATTAAACTCTTATATTCCATACCTTACCCCTCCCCAAACAATTCTTTAAGGTTGTCTTCAATCTGTTTAGCGAGGGCTGATGCTTCGTCATTGAGGGCTTGGAACTCTGTGTTCAAGTTCTTCATAGTGTCCTTGAACTCAGTCTCAGTCATTCCATCATCCTTAATCACCACACCCACATATCTGCCCGCATTCAGGCTATAGTCGTTGTCGATGATGCCATCTTCGCCATTGAGTTTGGCAACCTTGCATAGGCCTATCACATCTTGATATTCACCATCCGGCCATCGCTCCAAGAGCCATTCTACCTCTGCTTGCTTGCCGGATGCCTTATACTCATCTACAAGTGCCCAGAATGCTTCACTATCTCCTTCATAAAGTCGGCTGATAATGCCAAGATTTTTGATCTGCTCATCAGAGAACTTGCGGTGTGCGCGATCAACTTGGGTGAATATGTTTCTGGCATCAATAAATAGTATCTCATCACGCTTGGTTCTCTGCTTATTGAAGAACCACAAAGTGGCAGGCAATGTGACGGTAGAGAACATATTGCTTGGCATAGTCACCATCTGGCTGATGATGCCATCCTCTATCATCTTCTTGCGGATTTCAAGCTCTGAGCCACCTGCATCACTTGCTGAATTAGCCATAACAAGGGCAGCCTTGCCATTGTCGTTGAGAGCAGTGGCAAAGTAGCCAATCCATAGGTAGTTGGCATTAGGTACAGTCTCCCTTCTATCAGCAGACCTCCTGGTTGAATTTGTTCTGTTTCTTGGCACTCCATAGGTACTGAATCTGGCATCATCAATCACTCTATCCACCACCACTTCATCAACATTGAATGGTGGATTTGCCATCACATAGTCAAACTGACCAAAGGCATCGTATGGGTCGCTGTAGAATGAGTTTGCTTCGGTGATTTCACCTCTCACATTATTCAGAAGGAGGTTCATCTTGGCAAGTTTCACAGTATCAGGGTCTTTCTCCACGCCATAGCAACGGAAGTGCATCATCTGGTCGTTTGTGGCATTGTGACGATGCATATATCTTGCAGCCTGCACAAACATGCCACCCGACCCACAAGCAGGGTCGAGAAATTTCTTATCGCCTGTAGTGGGTTGAAGCACCTCCACCATATATTTCACCACACTGGCCGGAGTATAGAATGCGCCACCACCTTGGCCCTCGGCAAGAGCGAAGTTGCCAAGGAAATATTCGTAGATTTGTCCGAAAATGTCAATGCCAATGTTTTCAGGGATATCCTTGAAGACTCTCACAATTCGGCTCAGCAACTCAGGATCTTCTTCAGGCACCAGTTGGCCATATACTTCCTTAGGCAAAACACCATCCATCTTGGGATTTTCCTTCTCAATAGCCTCCATAGCCTGCTTGACAAGAACAGCCTTCTGAGCATCGTCTGGAGCATCGTTGATACTGTCGAAATAGGCACACTCTGGCAGATAAAACCCACACTTCTCTATAGCCACATCCTTGTAGGTTCGCTCCATTCTTGTGCCCTTGTATTGATTATACTCAGCATCAATCTCCTCCTTGTGCTGCTTGTAAAGCACATCGGCATACCTCAAAAATATGAGACCAAGAATAGGTTGTCCATATCTGTTCGCAGCAAGGTGAGCCGAGGAACGAAGCATATCAGCAGAGCGCCAAAGATTGTCTTTTAGGTTTTTTAGTTCAGTATCTGTCATAAGTGTGTTTTTATTTATTCGCATTAATATGTAAAGTTATGAAAAATTCAACAATATGGCAACAAGAATCTCCAAAACTACCAATGCTTTGGGTATTATGGCTGTGGCGATTATAGGCTACGGCAACTACTGGGCAAGGGTGTGGAGGATGCGGTAGGTGCGGCTTTGCTGTGCCGCCTCCACGCGCAACAGATACATGCCTTGAGGCATTCCGCTCAGCGAAAGGGTAGCATAGCCTTCGATAGAGGCTGGAGCCTGCTTAAGCAACACGCCTCCCATGCTGTAGAGTTTTGCGGCCATTATGCCATTGCCCGACACTGTGAGGTTGTTATTCTCGTGGCTAACGTCAATCAGCGCATCGTCTTTGGTGACAGCGCCTACTCCTGCCGAAGCATCTTGATATAGGGTGAGAATATCGCCCTGTCGCTTCAAGAAATAAGGTGGCGTTTGTAGGTTTCTCAATTCCACCTCATCGCCATCAATCTGCCCCTTCACCATCACACGATAGGTGTATCCGTCGGCAAACAGCAGATTGCTCTTGCGCATCCAATAACTGAATAGTGGCACATCAAACGAAGAAAAGATGGTGACATTGTCGCCAAATCCGGGCACCGAAATTATCTCCTTTGTGAGCACGTCTTCACAGGTCATCGTCACGACGCCATCATAGCTGCGACCCTCTGATGTGCGTAGCGCCACAGCGAGTTTGAATAGCGACATCTTCGACACGTCAATGCTACCCGAAGACACCCGGTCGTTAGTGTCATCGGCAAAAAACACTTCTGTCTTTGCCATCAGCGGGCGTTCCGGAGCCCTCACGACGTCGATATAAGCCACATCCTTGTCGTGAATATTGTTTATCGCACAATGCTGAGTCTCGGCCTCATCGGTGGTTATCTCGAGCCTCACCGCATATCGTGCGGGGGCAAGATTGGCTGGCAGCGAAAGCGCAACGGGGATTTCAGCCTCGGCGAAGCCTTCGATTTCTGTTGCCGCATCCACACGCGTATTCAGCACCACGGCTTCGCGATCGTCGACCAGTTGCACCCTCAAGAAGCAATCGCGAGGCACACCATTGAGGTTTTTCACGTTGAAAAAAGCATACACCTTAGCACCCTGCTCAGCATCGCCAGCGAGTCTCGGTTGCGCCATCAATTGGAAGCGGACTTCCTCTGAGCAAATCTCCGAAATACGCCCTACGCCGCCCGACAATTCCACCTCAATGACTGGTGCTTTTTTCATGCGGAGAAATTCGTTCCACGAGCCATCGGCATTACGAGCCACACACACTGGCACAAGGCGGTAATAACCATCTTCAAGGTCGGCCAGACTCATCGTTATGTCCTGAGGCTGATTTATCAGATAGTCGCTGCCCATAAAGCCATCTTGGTCAGCACCATAGATGCGCTGCGTGAGTCCGCCGCTTGCATGGTCGGCAGAAAATGCCACCTGCTTGAGGGCACCGTCATCATCGTAGACCGCCACACCGATATCACCCTTAAACGGATTTCCTCTGTTAACGAAAGAACACATCTCCACGGTGACAGGCTGCAACGAATTGAAGGTCTTGCCAGCCACGCCCTTCAGCAAGAGCGAACCACCCTCGTTGAACATCAGTTGCGGCGAAGTTTCCAACAATCCGCGGTCAATATCGGGGTATTTACCATTGTTGGGATGCGCCAGAATAGCAGTGATGGCGCGGTTAAACGCCAACGGTTTGCCTTGAAACTCATCACCCGTCTGCGATAGGCTAAGGTTGGTGAGCGAAAAGTAGGCATCACTCTGCCCCTCCCATCCGAAATTCATGTGGAAAAGCCCGTTCTCATCAAATCCATCAGCCACCCAAGCATGCCCCGAAGCCGAACCGGCTGGGTGCCCCTCAAGATACACTGGGCAACCATTTAGCAACTCTTTCCTCAATATCTCGGCAAAACGGCTCGGACCCTCCACCGCCCTTGTGACGTAGGCTGCCGAGTAATCGAAATGTTTTTGCAGGGCTTGGTAGGCAAACACGCCTTGTGTGCCACTCGCATTAGGGGTATACTGCATAAACGAAGCCACACCCACGTCGCTCATCAACAGGGCAACAGCATCTTCCTGCACGGCCGTAGCACGCACAGGATAGCGATAATCTGGCAACATGTTTGCCCAATCGTAATGCGACTGGCTGAAATCGGCACTTTTCTTCGTGCCATAATAGGTCACCACATATTCGTTCGATCCACGCCCCTGAGCAGGCCATTGGTGATAATACATAATCTGCGCCACCGCCGTAGCCACACATCCGCTATAGGGATAGCCCGTTTTGGCATTGAACGGATGCGACTGGCCCCATTTGCTTTTCAGCAATGGCTGCACAGTCTTTGTGTACAAACCAGCGCGCGCAACGCCTTCAGCTGACACCCAGCCCTCTTTCAGGGCTTCATAAGTCTGCCGATAACCATCAAGGAGCAACTTCACACACGGATTAGCATTCAGCGTGTCGAGCGCAGCCTCGGTGCCATAAGCAAGCACCTCGCCCATCACATCGTCGCCTGCAACAACCACAAAACCGCGGCCTTGCGCATCGTTAAATATATAATACGGATTGCCTGGCTTGTCGCACAAGCCTTCGGTAGGCACTTTCGCATCATCGCCATGCGTCAATGACACATATTTCTCGGCAATTGCTGCGGCTTTTTGCGGGTTGATGTTTTTCCCATAAACCGGCAAAGACACCAACAACAAGCCCACAACAACTGCCAATGCTACTAAAATACCACTAATTCGTCCTGCTATTTTTCTGCAAATATTCACGTCTATCATACTGACAATTAACTCCGAACCATTTCGGGAGCGGCTGCAAAGATAATACATTTTTTGCAAACAAACCCATCCTCACCACCCCACACAGAGCTCTGCAGATATCTATTGCTGGACACCGAGTCTATCACATCGCGCCTATCTGAATTCCGCCAGCAGACTCGCAACATTCCCCCAGCAAGCCACCTCCCAACTACAAGCCATGACAAGCAGCATCACAGGGCTCTATCGGCAGCGACCGTTTATCCCAATTCGGTCATTAGGGGTCGACAGAATTTCGGAATTAATGACGAATTGGGGTTATCTACAGAATTCTGACAAACTTGCGCAATGTGCGAAAAATGTGTTTATTTGCACAAAACAAGTACCAAAAATGTGTAAAATCACACATTTTTAGCACATATTATACCATTTATCCCAAATTTACTATACCAAATATCCTCTTTTTATTATACCATTTATACCAATACCGACGTGTTTTGCATTAGATTTAATAAATATCATTCCTCGTCTGTAAGTTTTCTGATTGTCGTACGGCCAATATGGTAAAGATTGATTTTTAATGAGGAATAGCAAGCTATTGCGAATTAAAAACAAGCAAAAGATGCCTTATAAAAACCGA
>CAJLWM010000024.1 GCA_905210415.1 uncultured Prevotellaceae bacterium | reverse complement strand
CGTTGACGCCCATCGGTTCTGTGTTCATATTATATGAGGTATATGTTAGTACTCTGTGCGATGTGGCTTTCTTGGCAATGCATTGCCTGCACGCATGCTTGCCGCCGGTTTGCCGTTCGCAAAGGTATGGCTTTTGCTCCAAACCACCTACTGTTTGCATGTAGAAGCTATAAAGAAAATCCCCACACCGCACTCGCTGCGACGTGGGGACACCTACTTATTGCTAACTAAAAACTTTTATATGTCTCGATGACACCGTTTATCTTCATTTCCCATACACCTTCTTCACTATGTGCCACTGCTTGCGCACGTCGCTCAGGGGTATCTGCTTGGCGGCCATCTTGTTGTAGAGGTCGCCGTAGGGGGTGCTTCTGGCCTTCTCCTGCTGTGCCCACTCGAGCACCTCAGCATCGGTGAAATGCCTGATGGGAAGGTTTGTCTTCACCGTTACATCCCCTATGCCCACCTTCTCGAGGAGCCTCTTGGCGCGATCGATGTCGGCCTGGCCGGCTTCCCGGCTGGCATAGATGTATGCTTTGAAGCCGATTACCTTCTTTACGCGCTCAAATTCCTGGGGCAGTCCGAAGTCGTTGCCGTCTGTCCCCCACGAGGTGCAACTGCAGTTCATCCAGTTTCCTTCCTTTGCCTTATAGTATGTCAGCCCCACATCTCCCTTGCCGGGAAGCAGGATGGTCATTGCTCTGGGCAGGTTGCCGATTACCTCCACGGGCACCTTCACCTCCTTGGTGACGAGGTTGATGGTCAGGTCGTTGCCGTCGTGAGTGGTCTCCACCTTCCTCAGATCCTTGTTGGTGAGCTTGGGCAAGCTGTTTCTGTCAAACGTCTTGCCGTCTAACTTGAGGGTGATCTTGCCCTTCAGGAGCGACTCGGCATAGCTCTGGCGCAGGTATATCTCCTTCAGGTATCCCTTCTTGCCGTCCACTTCCACCCATGTGCCAGTGCCTCAGTTGCCCTCCAGATACTGGTTGCGTGTGGGCACCCTCATGTAGTACTCACCCACGGGTTCGCCTGTTGCCGGTCTTGTCCATACGATGTGCATGACGTTTCCATGGGCACTCAGTGTGAGCGGCATGGCGTTGGTCTTGCCGGCAAAGTCGTTTCCGCTGTCGCTGTCAATGATTTCGATGAGCTTGTTGTCCTTCACCTTCCACTTGCCGGTAGCGCCCATGCCGAACCGGAAATTGCGGCTCACGAGCAACATGTTCTGGAAGGTTCCGTCGGCGCAGAGTATCTTGAACTGTGGCAGAAACTCCATTTTCCCCTCTTGGTTTGGCCTGCACATCTGCCAGATGCCCGTCAACTTCTTCTTGGTAGGGGTCTCCATTACGTCTGTCTCTGGTGTTTGCGGGTTTTCCATGTGGGATTTTGCCTTCATGCCAAGGCTTAGGGCCAAAAGGGCCATGATGATGATTGCTGCTTTCTTCATATCTCGTGTGTTTTTGGTTTGCTCTTCTGCAAAGATAGTGAATGTTTTGGCAGGATGTCAAGAAAAAGGTGACTTTTCTTCGATAAAATCATTCTCCGCCCCGAGGAGCCTCATGCGTTCAATCTTGTTGTGTGACAGAATTGTATCCTGTGCGTTATACGGTTGTTGCACCAGCGGCATACCTTTGCCGTGTCAACGCAGATGGGTCTCCTCGGGAGGCTGGTGCGATGACTTGACTATAGCTTATTATATAATATGAGAAAGAGACACGCGCTCACCACCAGCCCTCTGTGCCGCCCGATGCAGAGCGTCATCGCATGACCCTGGGCGTGACCCTTGCGGTGCGCAACCGCTATTTCCCCACCGACATACGCTTCAACTATGAGAAATACTGGTACCCTCACGGCGGTGCCAAGGAGAGTGAGCGCGACAAGTTGGTGTGTGAGGTGATGATAAAGTTCTGAGTAGCGAGTAGTTTCTTTCCTGCCCCTGTCTTTGCTTTATATGGTTGGCAAGGACGGAGGACGATGTTGCCATCCCGAGGACTTCCTGCCGGATGGCAACTCTCATTCTGTTTCTTCTGTAAAAACAGCTCTTTCTGCTTACAAATGTTTGGCTATAACGACAAAATAGTATAAATTTGCAGCCCAAAAGCAGGATTGCTGTGTAAAGTGAAACAAAATTATGTCTTTTATAAACAAATAGTATGAAGAAAATCTCTACTCTCGTTGCAGCCCTGTTGCTGCTGTTCTCCAACGCCCTGAGCGCCCAGGAGTGTGTCATCAAGATGAAGACTGCCCATGCCATAGGCGAGTATATGGGTTTCTCTATCCAGTCCAATGGCAATGAAGTGGATATCATAGGTGCCGAGTATCAGAAGGACGATGGAAGCTTCAAGGTGACGGCTCAGGAGGTGGAGCTGCGCGGCAAGATCACCCGTCTGGACTGCAGCAGCAACTGGTTGGAGTCCATTGATGTGAGCGGAAATAACCTGCTCGTGGAGCTGTACTGCGACAACAACCGCCTCACGGATATCACTCTGGGCCAGCAGCCAAACCTGAAGGAGCTCTATGTGGGCGACAATCAGTTGGCATCCATCGACCTTTCGGGCGTGCCCAATCTGAATATGCTCAGCATCTACAAGAACCCTCTCACCTCGCTGGACCTCAGTACCAACACCAAGATTACCGAGCTCATCTGCCGCGAGTGCCAGCTCGAGGGAACGCTGGACCTCAGCGCCAATCCCATGTTGCAGAAGTTGGGCTGCTACAACAACAACCTTTCAGCCATCAAGATTGCCCCTAATAGCAGTCTGGGAAAGCTGGAGATTGAGCGTAACAATATCAATGGCGAGAATATGACAGCCCTTGTGAACGCCCTGCCAGTGTTTAAGACTCTGCCCGACTACGATGACTGGTATGGCATGGACCCCCAGTGCATCGTGGTGCTGGAGTATGACAGCGACCTGGAGAACAATTCGCTCACCGCATCGGACCTGGCTGTGCTGAAATCGAAAGGCTGGCCTGTGAAGGCAGTGGACAATGTGGATGACTTCGGCGACATCAAGGATGTGGATGGCACAATGACCTCTATAGATAAGGTGAATGGTGCTCAGGCTGCCACAGAGCCCACTGCCGTGTATGACATCACTGGACGTGCTGTGTCTGCCAGCAGCGCACGTGGCGGTATCTATATCCGCAAGTATGGCAACAAGGTGAGCAAGGTGCTTCTGCGCTAACTTCCTCCCCTGACCATCATCTCTCGTCTGATTGTCTGCCGAACAGGCAGGCTCAGTGCAGACGGATACATTTGTCAACCCCCGAAAGGCATTGGCCCTTCGGGGGTTGGCTGTTTCTTGTGGATAGGAATGCCGTTGCTTGTGGTTGGTCAATGGGCAGGAGAGAAGAGGCTGGCGTTTTTCCCGTTGCTCCTCATCTCGTTGCCCTCATTCCTTCACCCTTCTTGTCCACACCTTGTGGCTGCCCCGGCCGGTGCTGTTGATGGGGCAGGAGGGGTCGGGACAGAGGCTGCGCAGCTCCTGCGAGGCTGTCGTGCGGTTCATCTCATTGATGACTGCGTAGTCGTTGAGCGTGATGAATCCGCTTCGGTCAATGACCTTCAGGGCATTGGCAATGCGCTCCTCCTGGGTGAACTTCTGCTTCCTGAGCTTGCGCACACCGCCTGAGTGGCGCTCCAGTTCGGTATCCATGCGCAGTTGCTTCAGCAGTTCGGGCGCCACCTTATAGTTTACGTCCTTCACCGCAACCTTGCGGTAGAGCATGCGGTCGTCGTCATCGGCCATCTCGGTGGGCTTCTTGTCGTCGAAGTCAAGCGACAACGAGAAGGTGCCTATGCCGTCGAGCTTCACCGAGTAGCCCATGGCGAGCATGCGCTTCAGATGGTCGGAGAGGTCGGTGAGCACGGCTTCCACCACGCTCTCAGACAGCGCGCGGTTGTAGCTGTGCAGCCCTTCCACCACATCCTTGGTGCTCAGCGTGCGGTTCGCAATCAGCTTGGGATACACTCGTCTTTGCCCTGCCTTGTTCAGGTCGGGCATCTCCTGTAGTAGATACTTTGCCATAGTGCTTGTCTTTTGGTTGTATATGTTTTCTGTTTCAGTCAGCTTATTTTCTTTCCGCAGTATGCATGTTTTTTCCTTGCAGTACTGCCAAAATCTCCGTTTGCAGTCTTTGGATGCACATACGCAGGCTTCTGATGGCCATCCAAAGCCTTTGTACGGCCATCAGAAGCCTGCAAACGGAGATTTCTGCCCTGCAAAGATACAATTACAAGAAGGCCAAAAGCAAATTTCAGGGCACTTATTTTCTTTCCCTGTCCGGCTCCCAGGGCTTTCCTGCGCTGTCCCGTGGGGCGAAAAGGTGCGGCTGGCGGGCAATAAAAGCCCTGCGGCTCACGTTATTCTATGTGTTAAAGGAAGTGTGACAAACAACAGAACCATTATGCGCAAAATCATTCCCCTGCTCATCATTGCGATGCTCATGCTCAGTTCATGCGACAACGACCCTGCCAACAAGGTGACGCTCTCGCGCCGGCAGTTGGCTCAGGCCATCGAGGGGTACTATCAGGGGCACTACAGAGTGCTGTGGGGTGACCTCGGTACGGGCGCTGCGGAGGAGGATTCTGTGGGGTGTGTGAGTATGGATGTGCAGGATTGGGACCATCGCACAGTGGTGTTCAATGACTTTCCCTTGCACTTGATAACCAAGGTGGTGGGCGATGATTCGGCGCTTGCAGAAGCCTTGCGCGAGCGCCCCACTGCGGAGCTTTTGTCCTATTACTCTTTCCTCATTCCCAACGACAATTCGGTGGACCTGTACATCAAGCCGCAAGGCTTCCACATCACAGCCCCTTATGAGGGCCGTGTTGCCCATCTCTTCTTCGCCTTCTCGGATGCCAGCCGTTTCTATGGACTGTCCCGGCAGGAACTTCAGGGCAAAATGGCGCTGCGAAGCCAGGATGCCATCTGTGTGCGCCTGCTCAGCATCAAGGACGACGAAGGGCGCTTGCTCTTCGAGGATACCGGCAAGGGAGCAGGCTCGAAGTTCTTCTACGTGGATTTCGTACCAGAATAGTGCGCAGCGCCTGTGCGGCTGATGCCTGGTGGCTGGCTGCCTGCGGGGGTGTACGGGCGCTTATATGATGCTCCAGTATTTCAGTGCGTTATAGATGCCATCGTCATCCACCGATGAGGTGGTGTAGTCTGCTGCCTTCTTCACATCTATGCTGGCATTGCCCATAGCCACACCTATTCCGGCTGCCTGGAGTATAGGCACATCGTTTCCACCGTCTCCAAATGCCATGGTCTCTGAAATGTCGATGTGCTGCGAAGCTGCCATCTCGCGCAACCCTTTGGCCTTGTTGACCCCCTTGGCAGTAAAGTCGGCAAAGTCGGGATGCCATCTGCTGGACTCCACATGCTGTAATGAGGAGACGAATTGGGCCTCTTGTGAAGCGGAGATGAAAGGCGTGAGTTGCAGTATGGGCTGGCTCAACACCAGGCTCAAGGGGACGTGACTTCGCAGGTCGGGGACGTTGAGCAGGCCCTTGAATATGCGTTCCGACTCGCTGCTGGGGTGGATGGTGGTGTAATCCTTTTGCCCTACCACTATACATGCAAAGTCCTGTGCGTCAGCCTGATTGATAATCCATTTCACCTCATTGGCGGGTATGGGCGTGCAGCTGACAGGCTCCTCGCCCACAAAGCAATAGGCTCCGTTGGCTGTGATATATCCGTCTATCAGGTGCTTTATCGCATCCAGATTGTTGATGAGCGCATACGGACGGCCTGTGGAGATGAATATCCTGATGCCCTTGGCCTTGGCAATCTGAAGGGCCTGTATGGTGGAGTGGGGGATGGAATGCGTATTGAAGCTAACCAAAGTGCCGTCGATGTCGAAGAAGAGTGCTCTGATCATATTTCCTTATTGCGATATATGTGTGTGTCGTTGTCTGTTGCAGGGGCAGTTTTGCGCGGTCTTCCGGTCATGCGGAGCGAACCGGCAGACTGCCTCTGCCATTTTCGTCCTGCAAAATTACTAAACAAACGACAATCGGCAGGCTTATTAACAATTATTATGTGCCGCTGTCACAGGAATGTCAAACTCCGATGGATTCCTGCCTGCATGCGCCTTCGCGGCTCCCGTCGGCAGCCCGCTTTTATCCTCCCGGCCCGCTGGCAGGTGTGGATTAAAAGTGTTATCTTTGCAATAAAGTTGGAATGTAATGGCAAAGAAAGATATAACATCTCATGTGGAGGTTGCTAATGGTGATGTCTGCGATACTTTACCTCTATTGACGGGTGAGCATATACAGGGCTGTATTCGTGTCATAAGGGGCGAACAGGTCATACTTGACCGTGATTTGGCACAGCTGTATCAGGTGGAAACGTCCCAACTGAACAGGCAGGTCAAGCGTAATATCCAACGCTTCCCTGGAGACTTTATGTTTCAATTGACTAAGGAAGAGGCGGATAGTTTGAAATGCCAAAATGGCACCTCAAGTTGGGGCGGTGACAGAAGGGCGCTGCCGCATGCATTCACAGAACAAGGTGTTTCCATGCTTGCGGGGCTGTTGAGGAGCGAAGTTGCTATAAATGCAAATATTGTCATCATGCGTGCCTTCGTAGCCATGCGTCGCTTCCTCTCGGCCAATGCCGGTATGTTTCAGCGTATAGAGAGGCTGGAGCGTCATCAGATGCTGACCGACCAGAAGATGGAACAGGTGCTGAAGCGTATGGACGAGCTTGCTCCTGCCATCACTCCAGAGCAAATCTTCGCCACAGGTTGCGTGTGGGATGCCTGGAGCTATGTGTCTCAGCTGGTTCGTAGTGCCAAGCAACGCATCATCCTCATTGACAACTTTGTTGACGAAAGAGTGCTTCTGCTGTTGACCAAGAGGGCTGATGGGGTAGCGGCAACCATCCACTCTCGCTACACACAGCAGTTCCTGTTGGACCTGGAGAAGCACAACGGGCAATATGAGCCCATTGGGTTTGTGCAGACTCCCCACAAATCCCACGACCGCTTCCTTATTATAGATGATGAGGTGTATCTCATGGGTGCCAGCATAAAGGATATGGGTACAAGCCTTTGTGCCATAACAAGGCTGGAGATGAAGCCCGACACGATAATGTCATTATTAAGGTAGGGCGAATGCGGCTGCGCTGTTTGGCAGGCGCAACAGTCTGAACGTCATTGGTATCTGTGCCGGCCATACGCATGCAAAGGCCTTTGGCTTCATTATAGGAAAGCTCCAGCACGTTCCCGCTGCCAATTACACCAACAGCGATGTGCCCATCCATTTCCTTCCTGCCGGGTGAAATCGTGGAGGTTGATTGCCTGAATTAGATTCATTCAGGGCTTGCAAGATGCTTGTTATAAAAGAACAAGCAGCTACGTAATACGTAACTGCTTGATTCTCTATGTGGACCAGCTAGGGCTTGAACCTAGGACCTCCAGATTATGAGTCTGTTGCTCTAACCAACTGAGCTACAAGTCCAGTGCATGGCAATTACTTGCTTGCGGGTGCAAAATTAGATAAAAACCATGAGACTGCCAAATGCGCGGTGCGAAAAATTTGGCTTGCCAAGGATTATTGGCTAATTTTGCAGGCCGAAACAGCCCATTTCGTCATATCGAGAAGCGCGGAGATGTGTATTGACACGTCGGCTGATGCGTCTTTCGAGGCAAGGAAGTTTGTTCGGGTAGGCGCGGAAGGAGCTATTGAGAAGCGATGAAAGGGCGTTTTAAGATGCGGCTGAAAGTTGCCTTGAGTTTGACTGAAAGACGAGACGGGTTTGGCTGAAAGTTGCCTTGAGTTTGGCTGAAAGACGAGGCGGATTTGGCTGAAACTCGTTTGGAAGGGCGTGGAATGCATGTTGAGGAGCGGGAGTTTCGAGCGGAGAAAAGAGAAGATACTTGTAGAGAGATGAGGAGATACGTTGCCACCATAGGCTTTTTCGATGGAGTGCATAGAGGACATCAGTACCTGATAGGGCAGTTGCGCAGGGAAGCCAGCGCGCTGGGATTGGGCTCGATGCTTGTTACGTTTGACAGGCATCCGCGCCAGGTGCTGCATGCCGATTATGTGCCCAGCCTGCTTTCCACCCTTGACGAGAAGGTGGAACTGCTGCGGCAGACACAGGTGGATGAGGTGCACGTGCTGCATTTTACGCCTGAGATGGCCAGTATGGATGCGCAGCAGTTTATGCGCGAAGTGCTTGCCGATGAACTTCATGTGGCTGTCTTGCTCATGGGATACGACCATCGGTTTGGGCGCGGCGGCGGCACCTTCCCCGAATACTGCGCTTGGGGACGTGAGGCAGGCATCCAGGTGATGCTGGCCAGTGCGCTTCCCGGCGAAAAGGTGAGCAGCAGCGTTGACTCTAAGACTGGCATACCTATCGCTTCGCTATATGATGGCAAAAGCAAACGCCCAAGCAAAGAGACAATGAGCAAATTCGACGTCATCGTGGTTGACATACAAGATGTGGGACTTCGTTTCTACACCTACTACATCACCATGGTGCGACTCATGGAAGCCGCTGCCCAATACGACAAGGAATTTGTGGTGATGGACCGCCCTAACCCCAACGGCATGTATATCGACGGCCCTATGCTCAATATGAAGCACCGCTCTGGCGTGGGTCGCTTGCCTATCCCTGTGGTACACGGCCTCACTATGGGCGAAATAGCACTTATGGCGAATGGCGAAGGCTGGCTCGACGACAGCCTGAAGGTGAAGCACCTCACCGTGGTGAAATGCCTCAACTACACTCACCAGACTCGCTATCGTCTGCCTATAGCGCCATCGCCCAACTTGCCTAACATGACTTCGATATACCTCTACCCTTCTACCTGCCTATTCGAAGGCACAAGCGCCAGCCTCGGACGTGGCACCGACAAGCCATTCCAAGTCTACGGGCACCCAGCAATGAAGGGCAAAGGATACAAATTCTCGTTCACCCCTAAGAGCGTGCCTGGAGCAAAGAACCCTCCTCAATTGGGCAACAAGTGCTACGGACGCGACCTGTCGAAACTTAGCGACGAGGAAATCATCGCCAAAGGAATGAACCTCGAATATGTGATCGACGCATATCGCGGTTGTGGCTTAGGCGACAAGTTCTTCACAAGCTTCTTCGAACTGCTCACCGGCGACGACAGCGTGCGCCAAATGATAGAAGCAGGCAAGAGCAACGAAGAAATCAAAGCCACCTGGGCTCCAGGACTCAAGAAATTTGAGCAACTGCGCCGTCGCTACCTCATCTACACCGAATAATCATCATTATAATTCACCTTAACAACAAAAAAAGTATAATATATGTCACCTTGGATAGTAATGGCCACAATCGTTGGCTACTTCGTTCTCCTCTTCATGGTATCGTGGTTTGCGAGCCGCAAGAGCGATAACGCCAGTTTCTTCACCGGAAATCGTCAAGCACCTTGGCCTGTAGTGGCTTTTGCCACAATCGGCGCTGCCATTTCGGGCGTAACATTCGTGTCGGTGCCAGGTATGGTTGCCGCTAAGGGCTACTCCTACTTGCAGATGGTGCTCGGCTTCATCTTCGGCTACATTGCCGTGGCATACGTGCTCATCCCACTATTCTATCGCCGCAACCTTATCTCGATATACGGCTATCTCGAACAACGCTTCGGCGCCTCTACCTACAAGAGCGGCGCGTGGTTTTTCTTCATCAGCAAGATGCTCGGCGCATCGGTACGCTTCTATGTAGTGTGCGTGGTGCTGCAAAGCCTCGTGTTTGCCCCTCTCGGCGTGCCATTTGTGGTGAACGTGATCATCACCATCGCCCTCATCTGGCTCTACACCAAGCAAGGCGGCGTGAAGACCGTGATCTGGACCGACACACTCAAGAGCTTCTGCCTTATCATGTCGGTAGTGCTTTGCATCGTGTTTATCGCCAAAGGTCTTGGCTACAACTTCGCTGAAATGTGCAGCGCAGTGTCGGCTCACGATAGCTGCCAAATGTTCTTCTTCGACGATCCTAAGGCAGGCACTTACTTCTGGAAGCAATTTGTGGCTGGTATATTTATGGTGATTGCCACTTGCGGTCTCGACCAAGACATGATGCAGCGCAACCTCGCCTGCAAAAACCCTAAGGAATCACAAAAGAGCATGGTGGTGAACGCCATCAGCCAATTCTTTGTGATTGCCCTCTTCCTCATCCTTGGCACACTGCTCGTGATATACGCTGGCAAGGTGGGCATCGAAATGCCTGAAAAGAGCGACGACCTATTCGGCCTTGTGGCTTCTCACCCAACGATGCCAGTGATTGTTGGAATCCTCTTTATCGTCGGACTCATCTCAGCAGCCTACTCTGCTGCCGGTAGCGCCCTCACAGCACTCACCACTTCGTTCACCGTAGACATCCTTAAAGCCAACGAGCGCAAAACCGACGCCCAACTATCACGCACCCGCAATATGGTGCACGTGGCTATGGCTGGCATCATGGGATTGGTGATCATCGTGTTCTACATCATCAGCAATAGCGACGCCATCAGCGCTGTCTACACTGTGGCAAGCTACACCTACGGTCCTATCCTCGGCTTGTTTACATTCGGCATGACCATGAAGACAGGCGTACGCGACCGTTTCGTGCCTATCGTATGTATCGCTGCTCCAATCATCTGCTACTTCACACAAGACTGGCTCTCCAAAGCATTCGGCTACACAATGAGCTTCGAACTACTGCTGCTCAACGCCGCCGTTACATTCCTTGGCCTGCTAATCCTCAGCAACGGACACAAGGCAAAAGAAGCATAATAGCATCACAATATTTTCACAACCCGATTCGGGCATTAGGAGTAGAAAGGGTTTCTTTCTCGTCCTAATGCCCGATTTGTGTTTGAACTACAAAATCAGCGAGAAACAAAACCACCATCGGCCGATGCGCTTGCATAATCGGCAAGTTTTGGCTAACTTCGCTTGACTTCATGCTAACAAGCACGATTCTGCTGTCAATAAACATCAACTGCTAAAACTATGGCTATATCTATTATCAACAAATACATCTGGATTATCGACACCATCCAGCGCCGTGGCCCCATCACGTTTGCCCAACTCAACGAGCTATGGAAGGAAAACAAATCGCTGAGCAATGGCAACCCTATGCCACGCCGCTCGTTTCTCAACTATCGCAACGGCGCAGAAGAATTATTCAACGAGAGCATCCACTACAATGCCTCTACTCACGAGTATTCTATAGAGAAATTAGACAGCAGTCAACACAGAATCTGCAATTGGCTGCTCGACACAATGTCGGTGAGCGGCATGATGCGTGATTCTCAGGATATTGCCAGCAAAATCATGGTGGAAGACGTGCCATCGGCGCGCAATCGCTTGCCTATAATCATCGACTCACTCAAGCAACAGAAGCGAATCTCGTTTCAATACAAGGCCTACGACCGCTCGCAGGCTCACGAAGTGGTGATTGAACCCTACTTTGTGAGAATATTCAAGCAACTATGGTATGTGATAGGGATGAATGTGGCAGACAAGCGCCTAAAGACCTATGCGCTCGACCGCATGAGCGATGTGCGCATCACCAACCGCAGCTACAAGATTCCGGAGGATTTCAACGCCGAGGACTTCTTTGCCGACTGCTTCGGCATCACCACTTCGCGTGGCGAGGCTAAAGACATAGTGCTGCGCGTAAAACCCATTCAGGCTAAGTATTTCCGCGCCCTGCCGCTGCACCACTCTCAGTCGGAGGAACTGCACGACCAATACAGCATATTCCACTACCACATGTATATCACCTACGACCTCATCCAGCAATTGCTGTCATACGGACCGGAGGTGGAAGTGGTGAGCCCACAGGAATTGCGGGTGTCTATTAAGCAAAAGCTTATCGACAATCTGAAGCAATATGAATAAAACCCAAATAGGTCATTAGGCCGTAAATGTAATACAATCCCCCTCTTACGAAGAGAGGATTGACATCGAGACGTGGCAAAACACGCGCCTATCTGCGCAAGCAGCATAGCATATCGGCAAGAGAGGCGCCCGTCTGGGGATGATGCCACGAAGGGGCTATCTCAAGGAATGGCTCCACAAAGAATGTGCGTTCGGCAAGATGACAGTGCGGCACATGCAATTCGGGCATATCTATCACCTGCTCGTCGATAGCCATAATATCAAGGTCGATAATGCGGTCGCAATAGCAGCCAGCAGAATCGCGGTGCACGCGGCTTCCCACCTCATCCTCTATGCCTTTCAGACGCTCAAGCATCTGCTTGGGCTCAACGGCGCTATCTACAGCCACCGCCACATTTAGGAAATCGTTGCTGCTCTCGTAGCCCCAGGCTGCCGACGCCACAGCATGCGACACCTCAGCCACACAGCAGCCATCGCTGTGCCGCAATGCAGCCAGAGCGGCCTCTATATTAGCCTCCCTGTCGCCCAAATTAGTGCCTATATTGATATAATATCTCATTATAAAAACTGTCCCCGAAACCATTCTGCAAGAGTTTCGGGGATAATATTGTTACTTGTCGCGCCCCCTCTACAGCCACATTGCAGCAAGGAGCCGACGCCTTTGTTTCTACTCGTATTCGATAGGTATCTCGCGATTGATGCTCTGGTCGAGCGAGATGAGCGTTTCTGTGCCAGTAACGCCATTGATGCTCTGAATCTTGTCGTTGAGCAACTCCATGAGATGCTGATTGTCGCGAGCATACACCTTAATGAGCACGTTATACGGGCCCGTGCAGAAATGGCATTCCACCACCTCCTTTATCTTTTCCAATTCGGGGATGATGCCACGATACATAGAGCCACGCTCAAGCTTCACTCCCACATAAGTGCAAGTGGCATAACCGAGAGTCTTAGCATTGACATGGTAACCCGATCCAGTGATAACCTTCATATCTATCATACGCTGTATGCGCTGATGGATTGCCGCACGCGAAACGCCACATTCTACTGCAACATCTTTCGACGGCATGCGTGCATTTTTCATTATTATCTCGAGTATTTTTCTATCGAGATTGTCAATTTTTTCCATTGTGTCAGATTTATTGTTAGAATACACAAATTTATATTCTTTTTTTAAGAAATGTGCATTTTTAGAAACTTTTTGTCCTTAAAAAACCTTAAAATAACATCTATGTTTAGCGGCCGATTGATAAAAAAATTAGGGACACACCAAGCGGTGCGTCCCCAGTATTACTATATTCTATACGTTTGTCTGCTAACGTAGCATTATTCTGCAGTGTGCACGCCTACGGTTTCGATAGTGAACACCAAAGTAGCGTTAGGACCGATGATATCGCCACGGCCTTCAGCACCGTATGCCAAATCGCCTGGGATAACGGCAATCATCTTAGCACCTGGCTTCATAAGCATCAAAGCTTCTCTGAAACCTGGAACAACTTGACCAGGAGCCATTGAGCGAGTTTCTTCGCCTTGAGTCGCGTCGAACACCTTACCGTCGATAAGCTTGCCTTCATATTTGATGTCGATGCTTTGGTCAGCATTGAAAGTTTCGCCTGTGCCTTCGTTGATCATCTTGTAAACAAGGCCAGAAGCAGTCTTGGTGTAACCTTCCTTAACCATCTTTTCAACATATGCTTGACCGTCAGCCTTGTTCTTCTTAGCGATAGGGTCGTTGAGCTTAGCTTCGCGAGAAGCACGTTCCATCATAGGCATAAGTTGCATTTGAATCATTTGAGGATCCTTCAACGAGTCAGACATAAATGCCTTCTTGAAAGCTTCAACAAAAGCAGTCTTGTTGAAATCGATCTTTTGTTGTTGCTTGAGTTGCATTTGCATTTGAAGCACTTGCATACCCATTTGCATACCTTGCAATTTGCTCATTTCAGCAGTATCCAAATTTGCAATCATTTCAAGACCTTGAAGGAATGCTTTCTTATCAAACTTTGCAGAGTCTGGACCATTTTTGAATTGACCAGCAACGCCATAGCCATACATTTCGCCCATAAGGTCGCTGACAGAGTCGTTCAATGTAACGTTTTTGCTTGCGTTACCATTGCAGCTAACGAGCATAAGAGCTGCTGCTGCGAGTGACAAAATTTTCTTCATTTTTATATGAGTTTTTTAATTGTTGTTTACCGAAAATTAGTTGCGATTTACCGAAATCAATTGGATATCGAAAATCAAAGTCTCGTTAGGACCAATCATGCCGCCAGCGCCATTAGGGCCATAAGCGATGTTTGATGGGCAATAGATGCGCCATTCTGCGCCCGGCTTCATCATTTGCAATGCCTCAACCCATGCAGGAATCACCTGAGTAACGCCAAATGTGGCTGGCTCGCCGCGTTGCACTGAGCTGTCGAACACGCGACCGTCGATGAGTGTACCAGTGTAGTGCACTGTCACGCTATCTTTAGCCTCTGGGCATTCACCTTCGCCTTCCTTCTTGATTTCATATTGAAGACCACTCTCTGTGACGTGTACGCCATAGCGCTTCTTGTTTTCTGCCAAGAATGCTTCGCCTGCTTGACGATTCTTTTCTGCAGCTTCGCCCTCGAGCTTAGTAAAAAAGTCTTGTATCACTTGCTTTGCCTCATCGAAAGTCATCTTCTTTTCGGTGTTTTCGTACACAGCCTTTACGCCTGCGGCAAATTCTTCGTAATTAAGGCTCTTAATACCCGATGCAAGGAAATTGTGACCCATGCTCAAGCCAAGAGCGTAACTTAGTTTCTCCATGTCTATAATTATCTATTTGTTTTATTTATTCTGTCTTTACGACAATGCACAGCATCTGCCATACAACGTCACTCTTTCATTTGTGCAAAGGTATTGCCTTTTGCACATTATTACATCTTTTTTTCAAAAAAAATTCTTAAAATCATCACTTTTCCCACTACTTTTCAAACACGATGGTGCCGAAATACTGTGGTTGGTGAAAATTAGGCTTGCTTGTGCCTATGGCATTCCATGAGAGGAAGTGTGGTTGCTGCAATTTATCGCCGCACTTATAGAAGTTGGCACGGAATGTCAAGCCCGAGAAATCGGTGATTTTATGTTGATAAAATACGTCGGCAGGAATCACAAGCACCACTTGCCATGTGCATTCGCCCACACGCTCGGCAAAGAGTCCGCTGTCAAGTGTCGACCAACGCTTAATCTTAGCCAAGGTCTCGGCCGATGCGGCAGGACGCTCGGTGCCAGGCGCTCCGGCACACAGCAGCACGTGGCCAGTGCAGTTGCACTCCATATTGTAGTAAATGCCATCGTCGGCTGGCGATGAGAAAAATTCCATACAAGCATCTTCCCACACGTTCCAACCCATATCGTTGGCGGCCCCGCTATTCTCGGTGGCGCGGTAGTTGATGATGATGTTTGCGCCAGTGTGCGCAATGCGGAATTGCGCTTTTGGCGTCTGCTTGTTGTATTCAGGCCAGTTGGCAATATCCACGTCGTTGTATTCCACGCCACATCGGTCGAGCAAGGCAGGAATGTCGGATAGCGGCATCGCCTCATCCATTGCTATTTTCTTCACGGCAAGCACCTTGCCATACTCGTTCACCATCGCAGTCGCTGTTGCAGTAATCATAATCGAAAGTATTATTGTTATTAGTTTTCTCATGTTGTGATGAGTTGTGGTTTATGATGTTTTTATTAGTAGTGATGCAAAATTAGCACTTTATTCTCAAAAACAGCACTTTTTCTTGCCCGCGGTGTAATTTTCCGCACAATCTTTGCGTCTAATAAGTGCAATCAAGAAAAAACCACTAACTTGGTTGTACAAAAACATATTCTTACTTATCAATGAAAATAGACGAAAAAGAATTTGAGCAGCTCGTGAAGAAGCATAAAAACACCATCTACACCGTGTGCTTTATGTTCTCAAAAGACTCAGAGGAGGTCAATGACCTCTTTCAAGAGGTGCTGATAGCCATCTGGCAAGGCTTGCCAACATTTAAGGGGCAAAGCAACATAGCCACGTGGATATGGCGTATAAGCCTCAACACCTGCATCTCTTGCGAGCGCAAGAAGAAAAAGAATGTCACCGTGCCATTATCGATGGACGTTGACTACTTTGAAGACAAAGATGCCGATGCTCAGCAGGTGAGAATGCTATATGAGCGCGTGCATCAGCTGAAGCCTTTCGATCGTGCAATAGTGCTGCTATGGCTCGAAGGCATCCCCTACGACGAAATTGCTGCCATTGTTGGCATCACCACAAGCAACGTTGCCACCCGTTTGTTCCGCATACGCGAGCAACTAAAACAAATGTCTAATCACGAAACGAAGTAAAAAGTCACTATTATGGATAATTCATTTGAACTGCAACAACTGAAAGAACAATTCAACATACTCAATAGGAGCCTCAACAACCAACAGATAATCAACGAGCGCTTGATACGAGCATCTATCGAAAGCAAGGTGCGCAATATCAATAGCGACGGACGCAAAATCATGGCAATAGCCATTTTGGGCATAATTGCCATTATAGCCGACCATTATCTGGTCAATTGGTCGTGGCTGTTCACCGCAGTCACCATTGTGTTTCTGCTAGTGGCCGTGCTTTACAACATCTATTTCCGCCTCGGCATCAATAACGCCGATGCCCTCAACGCCGACCTTATAGATATGCGCCTGCGCACTCTGCGATTCAAGAAGATGCAGAGCCGATGGCTTTGGTTCAGCATTCCATTCTTAGTGGTGTGGCTGACTTGGCTACTTTACGAAACGCTCAATATGGTCTACGACCCAATCCCAACCATCATTGGTGCAGCCATCGGGCTCGTGTTGGGCTTAGCATTTGGCATCAAGCAATATCAACGCACCCAACGCCAAGCCAAGGAGATCATCAGCGACATCGAGAACCTCAAAGGCAACTAATCGCCCCACATACACGTTGCGAGGCGGCATCAAATCTGTATTGATGCCGCCTCGCAATATTTATCCCAAATCGGTCATTAGGCCGTAAATTAGGTGATTTTTTTACTGCTTGGTGCCTTTCGACTTTTATAAGGCATCTTTATATTGTTTTTAATTCGCAATAGCTTGCTATTACTCATTAAAAAACAATCAAAATCTGCACTTCTAAAATTTCGAAATCCTACCAAGCCCTAACGACCGAATTGGGTTTATCATAATTTGCTTAATGTTATCTATTCATTTGCTTATCGTAGTCGTAGCCCGACAGCAACACGCGCCTGTGCCTCTTGAATTTCGGGCTAAGAACATCTTGCTCGGCGTTGTAATACACACTCTTCACGCTTGCCAAGTGCATCAACACTTGCGGCACTTGATCGATCATAAACGGACGATCAACAGCTTTTGTGATATCTTCCACAATCTGCGGATGCAAAGCCTTGTATCTATCTGAGCACCATATCATAAACGGTATCTCATTGATAAATTGTAAGTATTGCGATACTTTATCATCATCAACCTCTTTACGTCCCTTAGAGTCGCGATAGTCGTACACTTCCTCGCCATGATCCGACAAATACACCAGCACCGCATTTTTTTCGCGATACGTTTCTATGATTTTGCCTATCACATAGTCGTTATACAGCGTGGCATTGTCATATTCTGCCACTTCTTGACGCTTCGCATCGGTCATATACAGAGCATTGCTGCGGATATCCTTATGGGAGAATCTCTCAAATTCCTCGGTATGCGGATATCTGGCTTTGGCGTCGATATGCTGTCCCCAGATGTGGAATAGCACCAGATTGTGTTGGCCATCCGGTTTTTTGCGACGCACGAAGTCGTCAACCAATTCGCCGTCGTAATTATATGTATTGGTGTTTATCTGCGTATAACAAGCCCTCAGCATCTCCTCGCCATAAAGCAGGTTGTTTATCGACAATCCGTATAATGGCGTATTGTCGCACTTCTGATTGTCCCAAAAATAGACATTAAAGCCAGCCTTCTTAAACAATGCCGTGAACATAGGGAATTTGCTCCACTTTTCACCGGAATTAAGGCTGTTTGTGCTGAGCATATTCTTCATCGACTGCACCGTGCTGCCTATCGGACTAAGCACATCGGTGAACAAGAACATTCGCCCTTGCCTTTGCTCCGCAGCGATATTCGGCGTAGTGTTGAGATAATAACCATACACCCCAGCATGGCGCTTTATATACGACTCACCTATGACGAATATCACATTCAGCGAATCAGCATCCTCCACAAGCGGTTTTTCTGCTATATTCGTATTCGTCAGCAAAGCTTCGTCATATTCTCGCTGTGCCACAGGAATCGAAAGCACCGAATATGCCACACTTGTAACAGCATCAAAAGAGAAGGTATCGCCTGTCAATGGAGCATCTTCAACTGTCCTCATCGTGGCAAGTCTGCCATAAGTTTTCGTCTGATATGCCCCTACGGCTATCAACGCCAACAGTGGCACCAACACAAAATTGCGCCACTTGACTTGCATAAGGCTTGCGCTCACCGCTTCGCGACACTTCTCCAGCCCGACAATCAATGCCACCATCACAACCGACGCTGCGATGGCTGTGATTCCGCCCGGCGAAAGAAGGAATGTGTGAAGAAACTCGCTCGCCTCGCGCTGATTTGTCTCTACCAACAGCGTGACCACCATTGGCTGTATATACAAACCGAACACACGCCATAGAAACATGTATAGCATAAACAACGCCACACCAATGGCATACATCGCCACTTTCACCCACATTTTGCGGGAGAAATGCACGATGCATGTAGCCAAATAAGTGACACATAGCGCTAAGGGCAATTGCCAAGTAATCAAGCCGGCGAAGTACTGCGGATTCACGATGTTTGCAATCATCGACTTCAGCGTGGTGAAGCCGATCATCACAAAGAAGCACACAAAGAAAGGCCACTGCCTGATGATTGGCGCCGTGAATACCGTCCAGTTTATGCCCTTTCCTATACGCATATCGTTCAACCCTTTTTGATAGCAGCAAGACCGCCCTTAGAAGTTTCCTTGTAAAGGCTTGGCAAGTCGTGGCCGGTCTGTTTCATCACTTCCACCACGCGGTCGTAGCTGATGAAGTGATTACCGTCGCTGAAGTTGCTATATAGGTTTGAGTCGAGAGCACGGGCTGCAGCATATGCGTTGCGCTCGATGCAAGGTATCTGCACCAATCCGCACACTGGGTCGCACGTCAAGCCCAAGTGATGCTCAAGTCCCATCTCAGCGGCATATTCTATCTGGGCTGGTGTGCCGCCAAACAACTGGTTGGCAGCAGCGGCAGCCATAGCGCATGCCACACCCACTTCGCCTTGGCAGCCAACATCGGCGCCCGACACCGAAGCATTGGTCTTTGCCACCAAGCCAAACAAGCCCGCAGTGGCAAGAGCACGCAAGATGCGCTGTTCGGAGAATCCCTTTGTGAGATGCAAATGATAAAGCACCGCTGGCAACACGCCACACGATCCGCAAGTAGGAGCCGTAACGATTCGTCCACCGCTTGCATTTTCCTCGCTCACAGCCAGAGCATAAGCATACACCAATCCGCGGCTTTTCAGACTACCTGTGTAGCCTTGCGCCTTCACATAGTAGCTCACTGCCTTACGGCTAACGCCAAGTCCACCTGGAAGCACGCCCTCAGCCTCAATGCCGCGCTGCACAGCATCCTTCATCACCTGCCACACCTCGCGCAGATATTCCCAGATTTCTGGCTTCTCGCATTCGTTGACATATTCCCAATACGAACGGCCGCTATTTACGCACCATTTCTTGATGTCGCTGATATGCGACAATTCATACACATCAGGACGTGGCGACACGGTCTGACCTTCCTCTACGATGTCGCCGCCACCTATCGAATAATAGGTGCGCTTGCCCATCTCATTGCCCTCGGCGTCGTAGGCATAAAAGGTCATGGCATTTGGGTGGAAAGGCAAGAACTCGCTTGAGCGCCATTCTATCTCGGTAGGAGCCACCTTAGTGAGCACATCAATTATCGCTTTATCGGTCATGTGACCCTTGCCCGTAGCGGCAAGCGAGCCATACAAAGTCACCTTAAACTTAGCAGGCGATTGATGGCGAGCCAAGAATTTTTCTGCGGCACGCTTTGGGCCCATAGTGTGACTGCTCGACGGTCCTACGCCGATTTTATAAATATAACTTACTGAATGCATTTCAAATATAATTATGATTGGTTTATGTGTTTATAAGCAACATCATTTTGCTTATCAATATTTTCTTGCGATTTCTGCCATACGGATAGCTTCCTCGGCAGCTTCTGCGCCTCTGTTGCACTCCGACGGCATTCCGCCAATGCGCATCATGGCTTGTTCTTCGCTATCAACGGTGAGCACTCCGAATATCACAGGCACCTTGCCCTCGGCATTGAGGATGGCAGCACCTTGTGTCACGTGTTGGCATTCATATTCAAAGTGAGGAGTTGTGCCGCGCACAATACATCCAAGGATAATCACTGCGTCGAAAGCACGGCATTTGGCGAGGCGTGAAGCCGCAAACACCAGTTGAAATGTGTTAGGCACATGCACCACAGTGATGTCGTTGTCGGGGTAACCCTCTTTTTTCAACACCGACACTGCGCTATCGCACAGAGCCTTTGAAATTTCGGTTTTAGAGTCTGATACTACTATTCCCACACGCAATTCGTCGAGGTGCGGGAGAGGAATTGTTTTTTGTTCGTTTTCTTCTGTTTTACTAAACATTTTTATTTTAATAATGGTTGTATTTCTTTTTCGCGTCTACTAAACCCAAATCTGTAATGACCGAATTGGGCTAAAAGATGCCTTTCAGTAGCGACATTATGCTGAAGTTTTTGTCCTTAGCATTCAGCAAATCGTCGATTTCCTGCTCAGCCTCTTTTTCTCCCATACGCTGAGCCACAGGCTGTAGGGTGGTGAGCAACTGCACAGCCTTCTCTCTGCGTTCGGGCTTGCGCATCATGGCACGCGCAAGTGCTATGGATATGCGCAGTGCGTCTTTAGTCATAGCGCCGCCAAGTCGCTTGTGGCAACGCAGCGCCTTAGTATAATATTTCACAGCATCGCGGCTATTGCCCATCTGCATCATTATATCGCCTTCCTTGGTGAGCGTGTTCATCATGCTCGCCAAAGCCTCACGGTTGCCCTCGCTTGCCAAAGCGCTAAACTGCTCGCTGAGTTCCTGATAGTGAGCCAGCACCTCAAGTTGCTTGGTGCGCGACGAAAAGACAATCGTAGATGCCTCCACTGCATAAGTGAGCATAGTGGCAAAGCGTCGCTGATTTTTCTTCACCAGACGCTCATATAATTTCTGAGCCTTGCCGAGTTCTTTGGCGGCACGCACATTCTCTCCGATAGCATGGTGCATCGAAGCTAAATTGTAGAGCAAGCCCGCCAAGATAGCCAAGAAATCCTCACCTCGCTTCACGGTCACCACATCGAGCACACGAAGCGATTGCTCGGCAGCATCAGCCGCCATCATATAGTCTTTCTTGGTCAAATATATGCCCATGCGGCTAAGCCATAGCCACGCCCTGTAGGTCAGCGGCATATCACCCTCGCTGGGAGCATAGTTGAGAGTGTCGATAAGCAATCCGGCATCGGCAAAGCGTTTTCGCTTCAGCAGATACATCACATAGCACATTTTTGCCTCTATGCTATTGTCGCCATCTGGAATCTCACCATCACGATTTATGGCAGCACACAGTGCCTCAGTCTGAGCTGGCATTGTGGGAAATGATGCGTCGTAAATCAATGCTTTCATCTTATCTATACTTTGTTACTTAACTATTTTCGTTGCACACACACATTTATTCTGCCGTCAAGATCTTGGCAATTTCCTCGGCCTTGCGCTGTGCGAATGCCTCACCCACGCAGTTGGTGGCAGAAGCGGCACATTCTTCGGCAAACTCGTTGGCATGGCTGGCAATATCAAGCCACACCTCTGTCTCTATGCCATCAATGTTTTTGTGAGTAACTCCGGCTTTCACCATACCGTATAACACTCCAGCGGTGTATCCGGCTTGCCACCCGAGCATGTTGCCATGAGGGTCGCACGGCGCGTCGAGCAACGCTTTCACGCCCTTGCCATACACAGTGGTGCGGTAGTCGTCGTCGATGTGCAAAAATTTGTTGCAATATATCATGTGGTTGCGATAAGCCTTTTCGCCATCCTCATGAGGGAAGATGTCGTGAATGTCCTTATTGTTGGCTATCACCACATTTGATAGTTCGAAGTTTTCGAGCACATTAGGCATCACCTTGGTGATACTATAATTTATGCCATGCTGAAATCCTGGCAGATACACCATTATCGCCTTGCGGTCGAAGGCATACTGCAAAATCTCAAACAAACGCTCTCTCTGTTGATTCTCAATTGCATAAAGCGAACCGAAAAGCACGATGTCGTCCTCATTGATGCGAGGCCAAACCACATCAAACCTATCTTGCGGATAAGTGCCATAATTGACATGCTGTGGCTCGTGATTGTCGCTCTCAAAGATAGCCGAAAACGCCGTTGTGCCGTTGACATAACGGTCTACCGACGTAACATCCACACGGTTGCGCTTCAAAAAGTCTATAATTATGTCGCCAACATGATCGTTGCCGCACTCGCTCACCATCAGCACCTCAAGTCCCGACAGGGCAAGCGACGAGGCTGCATTAGCCACACGTCCGCCAACGAAACTCTTCACCGGCACATTATTGGCAAATATCGTGTCGAGCACCGATTCACCTATGGCAATGATTTTTCGCATATATCGTGTATTCCTTTCTTTGTTGTCTTCTCAACTGCGGCTCTTCTCTCCGAGGGAGCCGCCATGATGCCTTTTGGCATATTCTTGTTTGGAAAATCCCGTTTCCTTCATAGTATTCACCACCAGCACGTCGCCCATCACAGTCATCATTGTAGTGGATGTGGTAGGTGTAAGGCCCAATGGGCACACTTCAGGAGCGCCACCAGTCCACAGACACACGTCGCTGGTTTGCGCCAATGGGCTTTCGCGATTGCCTGTAATCACTATTATCGGCAGCGAAGGGTAGAGGTTGCGAGCCAAGCCCACCAACTGCACTATCTCGCTGGTCTTACCAGAGTTTGACAATAGAAGCATCACATCGTTTGGCTGCAAGATACCCAAATCGCCATGTTGTGCCTCGCTTGGATGCAGATTCACAGCAGGAATGCCTGTAGAAGCAAACGTTGTGGCAATATTCATAGATATTTGTCCACATTTGCCCATACCCGATGTCACAAGCTTGCCGCCCCTGCGATGCACATGCTCCACAATCAGACTCACAGCACGCTCATAATCGTCTGTCACTGGTATGTTTGCCACTGCTTCGCTCTCTGCGCGTAGTATTGAGCGCATCGTTTCCTTTATATCGTTTTCTGCCATTGCCTATATTTATGTTTTTTTTGGTTTTCGTTTGTATGATGCAAAGATAGTGCAAACGAGGGAAATAATCAATTGAGTTTACTCAAATTGATATTTTCGAGTGTATCCACCCGAATGAGCAGCGAGAGCAAAATGCAGATTTCTGCGATTTTTGCAGAATCGCGATTGAGGACGGCGAAGCAATCTTATCTAACGATAGTGCAAATCGAATGCAATACAAAATGAAAGACATTTCATTTTTATTGCTGAGAGGCAGCGCACCCATCACTCCACCGGCCAACGAAATTGCTTCATTTCGGCTTGATATTCACGTTCGCGCCCACCCAAATAAGTGTCGCACAGCGCATGGAAGGCCGGCGAATGATCGAAATGCTTGAGATGCGCCAACTCGTGGCATATCACATAGCGCACCAAATGCTCCGGTAGCAGAAGTAACATATACGACAGACGTATCTCGCCTTTGGTAGAGCAACTGCCCAACTTGCGTGTACCTCGTCCCATCACAATTCCTTTCACTCCAGTCACACCAAGTTCTTTTGCCACCGCCATGGCCATTTCTTGAAGAATATAAAACCTGTCCTTTAGCAAAAGCCTCACAGTTTTTGAAAATCTTCTTACAACCGTGCTATCACTAAAGTCGATATGCTCTGACACAACAATCATTGTATCAGGCATTTTCACAGTACCATTCTTGCTAACGTCAGTAGTAATGGTTATCGTAAAACCACAACACTTTATTTGCATTTCGTTGGTAAATAGCGCCTTGCTTTTCTCGAGGCTCTTCGCAATATTGTTGCGCAATTTTTCCCTCGCCTTATTTAGACTTGTCACCAAAAACTCTATCGGCAAGCCCTCTGGCGCACGCATACATATTTTACCACTCTTGATTGCGACGGCTATGGAGCGCATACCCTTGCGAAACTCCACTTTTATATCGCCAAACTCTTCGTCGCGAAAATACCCAACCATGATTCTTTATCTTACATCTTCACCCCACAACAATTTGCTACGCAATGCCTCGGCAAAGCTATGCCCCTTTCGCTGCACCACCTTCACCATATACGGAGCTCTTCTGATGGTAACGGCGCTTCCGTCGGGCAAGATTGTGGCATTGCCATCGAGGCTCAACTGATAGTCGCGAGCGCGGGTTTGAGTCACCACTCGCAGCACCGCAGTGTCGGGCAACACCAGCGGGCGCATATTTAGCGAATGAGGCGACACTGGCGTAAGCACCAGATTGGATGCCGTAGGCGCAAGTATCGGACCACCACAGCTAAGGTTGTATGCCGTTGATCCCGTGGGGGTTGACACAATCAAGCCATCGGCCTTATATGTGGTGAGTTTGCAGCCATCCACCTCAACGGCCACATTCACCACCGCCGAACTGTCGTGTCTGAGAAACGCCACCTCGTTGAGCGCCATCGGATAGCTTATCTCGGCATCACACTCCACCTGCAGCATAGTGCGCTCCTCAATATCGTAGCGACCAGCCACCAAATCGGCTGCCAAAGCCTCGCTATCGCGCATGTCGGCCGCCGTGAGATAGCCCAAGCGGCCAGTGTTGACACCCACAATGGGCACGCCCTTGCCTGCCACCTTCTTGGTGGTGCGCAGAAATGTGCCATCACCGCCAATGCTCATCGCCAAATCGATATCATCGGGCACCGCATTCACCACGTCGTGGATAGGCAACTCTACAGCGTCTGAAATCTTGATTTTAGCATAATATGTGGCGTCGGCCACTATCGTATTACCACCTTCTGCCAAGATGCGCATCATTTTAGCCACCTCGCCCAAAGTGGCCCCTTGACATCTTTTACCATTCACAAATATTTTCATTGCCGTTTTTGCTTTTTTAGCGGTTTTTACCCTGGTTTTGTTTCTATTTCTCCTATATTAATATTAATTTTGCATCTAATTATAGGTAGTGCAAATATACAAATAATTTGCTTAATGATGCAATCTACGCTACCTTTGGAGAAAGAGAATTTTTGAAGGAAAAAGATACTGACATGACAACAAATTTAAGTGTAAATATCAACAAAATAGCCACTTTGAGAAACGCTCGGGGTGGCAACCTTCCCAATGTGGAGCAAGTGGCTGTTGATTGTGAGCGATTTGGCGCACAAGGCATCACCATCCACCCTCGTCCCGACGAACGACACATTCGCCGTGACGACGTGTATCAGCTTCGCCCTTTGGTTCGCACCGAATTTAACATCGAAGGCTATCCAAGCCCCCAATTTATCGACCTTGTGCTGAAGGTTAAGCCTGAGCAAGTCACCCTCGTGCCTGATGCCCCCGACGTTCTCACTTCGTCGGCTGGATGGGAAGTGGCCGAACATTTCGACTTCCTTTGCGAAGTGATCGAGCGCTTCAAGGAGGCTGGCATACGCACAAGCATATTTGTAGGCACCGACGTTGACAACATTGCAATGGCGGCAAAGACTGGCACCGACCGCATTGAGCTATACACCGGCCCTTATGCCGTAGAGTTTAAGAAAGACCCTGCCAAGGCTGTGGCTCCTTATGTGGCTGCCGCACAAACTGCTCACAACTGCGGATTGGGAGTGAATGCCGGCCACGACCTCAACCTCGACAACTTGAAATACTTCAAGCATCACGTGCGCTACCTCAACGAGGTGTCGATAGGCCATAGCCTCATTTCCGACGCTCTCTACTTAGGGCTCGAAAAGACCATTAAGGCATATAAGGACTGCCTGAAAGAGGGATAATGGGCGGCGGTTAAACGCACCAAAAAAATTTTTTTGACCAACAACGAAAAACAAACGTATTACAACTTCAACACATATCCAATTTATGACTATTTTAGGACTGATTCAACAATCTGGCGCAAGCGGCGTAATCGACACTATGGCTACTGCCATCAACGACACTGTGGCTACTGCTACCACCAACGCTGCTGCAGGCACCGTAATCAAAGAAGAACTCTCTGTGTGGGACCTCTGCCTCAAGGGCGGATGGATCATGATTCCTCTTCTCATCCTCTCAGTGGTGAGTATCTACATCTTCATCGAGCGCTTCATCGCGCTGCGTGCAGCCGCTAAACGCGACGACTCTTTCATGAAACGCATCAAAGACTACATACACGACGGCGAAATTGAGAGTGCCATGAATCTCTGCAAAAAGACCAACACTCCTTATGCCCGCCTCATCCTCAAGGGTATCAGCCGCATCGGCCGCCCAATGAACGATGTGCTCGTGGCTATCGAAAACACCGGCAACCTCGAGGTTTCGGCTCTCGAAAAAGGCTTCACTTGGCTCGCCACCACAGCTTCGGGCGCACCAATGATTGGCTTCCTCGGCACTGTCACTGGTATGGTGCAAGCATTCTTCGCTTTGGCAAGCGCTGGCAGCAACGCCAACGTCACCGTCCTTGCAAGCGGTATCTATGAGGCTTTGGTAACCACCGTGGCTGGTCTGATTGTGGGTATTATCGCCCTCTTCGCCTACAACTTCCTCGTGTCGCGCGTCAACAAGGTGATGAACCAACTTGAGGCTAAGACCATGGAATTTATGGACCTCCTCAACGAGCCAGCTAAGTAACTCGCACCTCAGCGGGGCACTTCACCCTCATCTTGGAGGGCCTGTGCCTAAGAGATTTTTTATCAACCGATATTCCAAACCCTTATATATTTAAGCGATGGCATTAAAAAGACAACATGAGATGATGTCGATGTTTAGCATGGCGTCGATGACCGACGTGATATTCTTGCTCCTCATCTTCTTTATGGTTACAAGCACATTCGTTTTCCCTTCGGCTCTTGAGGTGAACTTGCCACAAAGCAGCGAGCAATCGGCCATCAAGCCTGGCACTCGCGTGTATATCGACAAGGACTACAACATCTATGCCTCTATCGACGAGAGCGAGCCAAAGCCGCTGCCTGCCGACCAACTGATGGGATTCCTAAAACTCACACAACAAACCAGCCCAGAGAAATTTGTGGCGCTATATGCCGACGAGGAAGTGCCTTACGGCAAAATCGTAGACATCCTCGACAAAGGCTCTCGCTGCGGACTGAAAATAGTGCTTGCCACCAAACCTGCATCATCTACCTATGCCGCGCCCGAACCTGACAACGACAACGCAGGCTCAGCGACGCTGCAGTAACCCCCACAAATCATCATTTTCAAACCCATTAAATGAATTTCAACAAGAATAACATAATAGCACTCGTAGCAACTATCGTGATACACATCGCGATACTGCTTATTCTTGTGTTCTCTGCATTGCACTACACTTGGCCTCCTGAAGACAAAATCCTCGCTGAGCAAATGCCTCAAGAAGAGATTATGTTTGGCGGCGAATTTGTGCAACTGGGCAACGTGCAAGAGCCTGCGGCCGACGACATGCAGAAGGCTTCGCCTGCCGAAGCTACCGAAAAAGCCGACGAGCCTAAGGTGCCTGGCAAAGAGCTCAACAACGCCGGTGAAGCACAAGAACGACCTAAAGAGGTGGTGACGCAGAAAGCCGAATCGCCTATGAAGGTGAAGAAAGAGAAAGAACCTAAGCAAAAGCCTAAAGGTGCTACGAAATCAGAAAAAGCCGAACAAGACAAGGTGAAAGCCGAGCAAGAGGCCGAACGCAAAAAGATTTCAAACCGCGTGAAGTTTGGATCGGCAAGCGGTTCGGGTAGCGGCAAGGCTGGCTCGCCCAACGGCAACAGCGCTTCTGGCGCAATGTCGGGCAAACCGGGCATCGGCGGCCTTGGCGGTTACACCCTCGAAAACTGGAGCCGCCCATCAAGCCACCTGGAAGGCACCATCACCATACAAGTGAAGGTAAACGCCCGTGGCAACGTGGTGCAAGCATCCTACGCAGGCGGTACAGGCGCAGCTGCCG
>CAJLWM010000023.1 GCA_905210415.1 uncultured Prevotellaceae bacterium | reverse complement strand
GAAGTGTCAGCCCTAATTTATGTTATTTAAAAAAGTTTTTACCGGACAGCAATAGCGATTTTTATACTGCTTGGTGCCTTTCGACTTTTATAAGGCATCTTTAGATTGTTTTTAACTCGCAATAGCTTGCTATTACTCATTAAAAATCAGTCAAAATTTACACTTCTAAAATTTCGAAATCCTACCAAGCCCTAATGACCGAATTGGGATGATCCAGTCAAACGCCTCCTACTATATGTAAAGATAATTCCGAGCTGTAATATATCAATTAAATGACAACTCCAACAGAGAAACCATCGATGAGGTGACCAATCTGTTGGAGTTGCTTGTTTATTGAGTCAGTAGATTATGCTTGCTTGTGGTAGCAGAGGGCAGCGCCAATAGCGGTGCGGAACTCGGCGTATTCGGGAATGTGGAAGCGCACATCGTAGAGGCTTTCCATCATCTTGAAAATAGTGCGACATTGTGGTATCTTGGTAAGGTTGCCAATAGCGACAAAGTCGCGAATGCCGCTGTTGAGCGCCGAGAGCACGGCTGCCGAACCGATGGTCTGAATCACGAGATAATAGATGCCGATAGCCAAATCTTCTTCGCTGACGTGTGCATTAGACACTTTGCCGAAGAGTGATGCTGTGGCGTAAAGAGGGAGGCCTTCGATGTCCATTTTGCAGATGTCTTCAATCTGCAGGTTTACGTTCTTCACGTTGCCACGTTCGGCCAACTCTTGAATGGTATCGATTTTGGTGGTTTTGAGCAAGAGTGAGCAGAGGCCCATGAGAGTGCCGCCGCCCATGCTGATGCCACCGAGGTGCTTGATGTCGTCGCCTTCCACCTTCACGAGGGTGGTGCCGGTGCCCATGCTCACCACGATGAGGTTTTCCAGACAACTGCCGAAGCGTGCTCCGAGGCCGTCGCTCTGAAACTCGTCGGCTTTGGTGGTAGGTAGGCCGTAGATTTCGCCATCGACCGATGCGCTGCCCACACCTGTGATCATCACATGCTCGATGTCGCTAAGCGAGATATTGTTTGTGTAGATGTATTTTCCGAATGCTCCGAAAAGTGAAGATACTGGGTCGGTGGCAGTGATAAACATTGGTGAAATGATATTGCCATTCTCAAGTCCAACAATCTTTGTGGTGCTTCCGCCCACGTCGATTCCGATTACAATTCCCATTGCTTTGTTTTTGTTTTTTATAAAATCATTTTTAATTTTACGGTTGTTGCTTTTAGCAAGTGGAGTGTTAGAGGCGATAAACCTCAAATCGGTCATCAGGTCGTATGTGTGTAAATATTTTCTACATCTTGGCGTCTTTCGGTTTTTAATAGGGCATCTGTAGCTTGTTTTTAACTCGCAATAGCCATTAAAAAAAGCAATCAAATTCTACTCTTCTAAAAATCCGAAATTCATTCAAACTCTAATGCCCGAATCGGGGTAATTCGCTTGTCAAAGGTATTATATATATTCTGTTTGGCAAAATTATTTCTAAGGTAAATGCTTGTGGTGGCTAATAAAACCCAAAAAATGAGGCCGTATCACATTTGAGAGTTGTGATACGGCCTCTGAGAAGTTATATTTCTACGTTGATTATTCTACCACGTGCTTCAAAGCAACTACGCCGTGAGCGGTGGTTGCGTTGATGATGTAGAATCCGTTGTCGAGAGCAAATGTGCATTTGCCTTCAGTAGCATAGTGCTTGCCAAGATATTGACCAGCGATATTGTAAATTTCAACGAATTGGATTTCCTCGTCGCCTGCAGCCACAGTGGTGATGCCATCGGCGTTGGTCACTGTCAATTGGCTGTGAGTGTTGATAGAGCCAATGCCAGAGCCGTCGGTAACGTGATAAACCTTGTAGTAGTTGTCGAAGTTGCCAACTGTTTCAAACGTTGATGAAGAAACCTTGCTCTCAACCAATGGAACATAGTCGCCCAAAGCAACGCCTGGAGTGTATCGGAAGTTTATTGTCTTTTCTTCGCCAGCGTTCATCTTCACGTTGTTCATTGTGACAATTTCGCCACCCTTGTTCTCAAATTTGCGAAGACGCACATATACGTAGCGGCTAATGTCTTGCAGAGCCTTGATGGTGATAGAAGCGTTTACTTGTTTGCCTTTCACAAGAGTTTCTGGCAAAGTGAAGTCGGTGCATACTATAGCGATATTAGGGTTGCTTTCAACTGTGATAGTGCAGTCGTCGTAGTTGTAGGGAACAGTTGCTGTGCCAGCAGTAGTAGTGGCATAAGCCATCACCTTGTAGGTGCCTGGATTTACGTCTAAGCGCTTGAAGAATTTCAAGTTGGTTGTAGTGCCCTTCGTGAAATTTTGAGCAGCAAGGCCAACGAAGACATATTCTTTGTCGGAATTCACATCCTTGAGATACAAAGTGACGTCGGCTTTACCCTCAGTGCCATAGTTGCGAGCGTTGAATGTAACCAAGAGGTTTTCTCCCTGAGCGATTTTGCGCTCGTTTGATGGAGAAGCAATCCAGTCGAAAGCAGAAGCCGCGCGAATAATAGGAGCGTTGCATTCAGCCAAAACTTCTATTGTGGTTGCGCCCACGTTGGTGTTGTCGAAATCATAGCTTTCGAAGCCTTTTTCAACAGCGGTAACGGTGTATTTGCCAGGAACGATGTCGTCGGTAAGGTCAAACAGAATGTTGATATCCTTTTCGGCATTGTCGTAAACACGGCTATTGAGTGTTTTGCTATCAACGAGATAAGATTTAGATGGATCGCTAACAGATGTCAGTTTCAATCTGATGTTGTTGAGGAATACTTCAGTGCTCTTGTTGAAGACAGCAAAAGACGCGTAAGCCGAGCCTTTAGCATAGACTTCGCCATCAAATGTGATGCGCTTGGTGAGTTCCGCATCAGGGCTAACCACATGTGTGGTGATGTTGAGTTGCTTGTTGCTTGCTGTCACTTCGGCATAAGAAGGGTATCCCATAGAGTGGCGAAGTATGGTCCACTCAGAGTTTCCTGCGGCCTTGTAAGCAAAGCTCATGCGGTAGTTGCCATCAGCAACGTCGGCAGTGACAGGGATGTTGCGCATAGTGAAGTATGCCATATCGGTGATATTCTTGCTCGAAGGATTAACACCTTTGAGAGACAAGTCTTGTGTTGCAAGCACCGCCTTGATGTCGCCGTTTTGAGTGAGCACCGCAGCAATAGAGCCATTGAAGTCGTAGGAATCTTCATTGACAATATAAGTCATTGCCATGCAAGAGCCACCATTCACAGATGCAGAAAAGCGGGTGTAGCCGTAGAGCGAGTGGATGAAATCGAGGGCATTTGGTTTGCCAGCAGGCTGAATGCCAATGATGATTTCTTGACCGGTGTTATAACCACCAGAACCCGAACCGATGCCAAGATCATCAGGATTCATATAGTTTACCATAAAGTAGCCGTTGCTTTTGCCCTTCCAGCCCCAGTTGATATGCACAAAGCCGTTGCTATCGTAGCCGTCGCAAACAAAGGCGTGGCCGCCTTGGCCGTCGTCGTTTGATGCGCTATAGTAAACAGGGCGTTTAGCATCAAGTTCCTTCTTGATAAGAGCCATCCATTCGTCGGAAGTGTAGTAGTCGCGAACCAGGTAAGAGACGCCCTTATCGTAGCCGAAATAGTCCTTCATCGCGCCAGGAACCACTTGAGAGAACGCGCCGCTGCCAGCAGGCTCGTAAGTCATATTAACACTGATGCCAATGTGAGCGCAGAGTGTAGCCACAGCATCGCGTTGAGCCTGAGTGCTTGAGCCAGCGTATGATTCAAGCATGTCGTCCCAGAGATAAGTGGTGTTGCCGAAATCAGCCGACAATTCACCTACGTTGGAAACGTAAGAGTATTTGCCAGTGCCCTTTTCTGGATATTTGTAGTAACGCATGATTTGGCTCATTGCGGTAGCCACGCAGCCCACATAGTAGTTATTGGTAGTGCCCTGATTTGAGTAAGTAGGGCATTTGTCGTTGTAAGGAGCATCTTGACCCCAAAGAATGTTGCCAAGTAGCGGTTCAACCACAGGAGTACCAGCAGTCTTGATATGGCGGGCAGTGCTTGTAGTGGCTTCTTTGGCGTAGCGGGCATAGTTGCTAAGCCAAGTGGTGACGTTGGATGGAGCACCTTCGAGAGAGAATGTGCCATTGTCGCCATAAGCGATCACATCGCCGAGAGCATCGTTGCCAGAAACAATCACGAAGCTGTTATCGGAATTGAAAATGTAGTAAGGAGCATTGCTTGCCGAAGCTACACCTTTCACACGCGGTGTGATGGTTGATTTAATAGATTTCGATTGCTTACCAAGGAAGTTTTCAGCAATACGCCGAGCCTGTGATAGGCTCACGGATTCGGCGTAGAGTGAAAAACTTATGGCAACTGAAGCAATCAGTAATGCCAAATGTTTTTTCATGTGTTAAATAAGTTTATAGAATTACTTTGAAAGATTTATCGTTGATCTTTACTATTACTACACCGTTGGTGTTGGCATTGATAGTGCTGATGCCAGCCTCAACGTTTGCTTTGTAGATTAATGCGCCAGTGAGAGCATATACCTCTACGTTTGCAGCATTTGGAGTGTTAACGGTGATAATGCCATTGGCAGCATATACGTTTGCGCTCTTAGCTTCAACTTCTTCAACAGATGATGGATCTGCAACGGTGATGATGTTTGAAACGTTAGAGTCGAGATAGCCGATTTCTCCAGAAATGATGGTTTCAACAGAAGCTATCACATAATAAGTATAGTAAGAAGAGCCATTGTCGAATGAAGCTGTAAATTCGTGTGAAGTTTCTTCGGTTTCAACTACTTCTTGCAATTTTGTGATTTTGCTACCAGCAGGTTTTACTTGGCTTACTTTAACGTTGTCAATGAAGAGCTTGCTGCTGCCAGCGTATTTAAATCTTACATAGCAATTAGCGTTACCCTTAGTGAATTCTGCCACGAAATTGGTGAAACCTGTAGCTGCAGTGGTGAAATCTTTTTCTTCGAGAACTGTTTTGTTGTCAGAGTCGATGAGTTGAATTTTGAAATCGCCTGCAGAGAATCTTCCGTAGGCATTTTCTGCAGCATCAACTATAACTTTGAACGCGCCGTTGCTTGAAGAAAGGTCGAGAACTGGAGTTTGGATGAAGCTATTGTCGTTGGAGAATGGAGCAATACCCATCATGCCAGCAGCAATTGCAGCAGAGTGTTGTGTCCAACCAAGTTGTTGTGTATAGCTGTCGAGGTTGCCCGAAGTTGCAAGGAACTTAATGTCGTTAAATGATCCTTCTGTTACTTTAGAGAAATCTTCAGAAATCAAAGTCACTTCTTGATCGTTTTTAAGGATAGTGTGCTTTTCAAGAGCAACAGTGTAGTAAGCAACATTTTCCACAGCATTCCAGTTGGCAGTAAAGCCAAGTTGGTTGATATTTGAAGCCTCAGTAGCTACAGGAGCAGGGAATGAACTGTAAACAGGAACAACGCGGATTTCTTCAGATGGCTCGCTTGTAACCTCGCCCTTTTGTGCGCGAACAGTGAAATAGTATTCCTTGTTTGCGTCAAGGCCACTAACACTCTTTGATGTTGCAGTTCCAACGTTTTCGTTTTGCATGAAATATTCTTTGCCAGCATCTGTCTTAGAGTATACGTCAAGAAGATAGTTTGTGGCACCGCTAACTGACTTCCATTTAGCAGTGAAAGAAGTCTTGTTGGCCATAGTTGGTTGTTGTGCCTCTGGAGCTGGGAAGAACGATTCGCATTGCTCAACCTTGAGGTCGTCAATCAAAACACCGTTTACTGAGAAAGTTGCAGAAACTTTGATGAAAGAAGAGTATGAGCCACCTGAACAAACAAAGCTGATATCAGTCCATTTGTCGTCGCTAAGGATTACTTGCTTTACGTTAGTGTATCTTAAGTCGATTTTTACCATAGCGCCATAAGAGTCGCGAGCGCGAAGCTTCATAGATACTTTTACAACACCGCCGAAATCCGACATTTTGTAGGCGCCTGTTTGAAGGTTGCCATTATCGCCAATTAATAACTTCTCGCCAGCCTCATACACTTTGCTACCATTCCACTTTGGGAACTTAGTGCTTTTATACAGAGCACCGCTGTAGCCACTGATGTCAGTAGTGCCAGGTTGGGCTTCGCTGCCGTTGGTAAATTCACTGAAATCGTTGTTGAAAACGGTTGTAACTTCGCTTTGAGCGTAAGCCGACAAAGCGAATGCTGCTATAGCAACAGCTAAAACTTTACGTAGATGTTTAATCATAATATATATGCGTTTGTGTTAATAAGTTGCAATGTGTTAACCCAAATCGGTCATTAGGACGTAAATGTGAGATTTTTCTACTGCTTGAATACTTTAGGTTTTTATAAGGCATCTTTAGGTCTTGCTATTACTCATTAAAAAGCAATCAAAATATGCACTTCTAAAACACCGAAATCCATTCAATCCCTAATGACCGAATTGTGTTAAGCGGGGCAAATATACATAAAGATGTTTGCCCTAAAAAACTCGAATTAGTTAATTATTCATAATTTATAGACAAAGTGTCGCATTGTATGAATGTATATGCAGTGGGCGTATAAAATGGAATATTCAGCCTATTCATTGAGCATATCAATCACGTTTGTGATGTCGCCATCGTTAGGTGCTGGCGTGATGCCAAGCAAGTGTGCGAGAAGGGCATACACGTTGGTGTTTTGGAACTTATCGGCTTTGTGATAACCTTTTTTGAAGTCGGGGCCAATAGCACGAAACATAACGTGCATATCGCTGATGTAAGGGTCGAACCCGTGTGTGCCGCCAGACTTAAAATTGTTGTTGTCGGTAAAAAGCCATCCGGGATCGGGAAGAGCCACCACGTCGCCAATGCGCGAATTGGTGCCGTATTGCAGGTAAGCAGGAATCTCGTTGCGTCGCCAAGCGCAAAGGTGAGGCACGTCTTTCAGTGCGTTATACACTGAATCCACGCAACCGGCTTTGCAATAAATCTGTCCAGGCAGGTTGCCATCGACCTTTTCTATCCATTCGTCTTTGAGATATTTCTTCACAGGCACAATGCGGTCTGGTGAAATAGGAGCCATGCCGTGGTCGCTTGTCACAATTAGATTGATTTTGTCGGCAAAAGGCAGTTCGCTTAGTCGAATGCTGAGCACGTGCATGAGAGAGTCGAGGCTCTCGATTTTTGCGCGAGTTATCTTAGAATATGGGCTGTAGCGATGTCCCACTCCGTCGGGCTCTTCAAAATAAGCCATTACTAAGTGAGGGCGTTCGGCCTCAGGCTTTTTCAAAAGGCTTATCACCTTATCTATTCGTTGGCTGTCAGTGAGCAGCGGCTTGACATTGTAGTCGCACCAGTAGTTAGGCATACCAGTTTTTGAAGGCACGTCGCTACCTACCCAATAAACGGTGCCAACCTTCACACCTTGCTTTTTAGCAGTTACCCAAATTGGTTCGCCGCCATAAAAAGTGGTGTCGTTGCGAGCTTCACGCGAAGAGAGCGAGTAATATTTGCCTTGTTTGCGGTCGACGAAGCTGTTTGCGATGATGCCGTGGTGATCAGGCACCAGACCTGTAGCTAAAGTGTAGTGGTTAGGGAAGGTTTTGCTTGGGAATGATGGGCGCATAATGGCGCTTGCACCATCTTTCGCCATGGTGTCGAAGAATGGAGTGTCGTACATTTCTGGATAATCCCATCTGAAACCGTCGAGCGACACTATCACAGTGTAATGGTCTTGCTTATTGGCTGCAAAGCCAATGGTGAAGGCAAGACAGACAACCAAAGTTGATAAAAATCTTGAAATTCTCATTATTTATAGTCTTTTATTTTAGAAAAACAGTATTGTTATGACAGTTCTACTACCGTGATGCCGGCACCGCCAAGTTGGATGTGCTCATCGCGATAAGAGGTTACGCCCCTCACGGTGTTGAGGTATTGGCGTATAAGTGTTCGCAATATGCCGTTGCCTGTGCCGTGCAATATTCGCACTTGCTTGGCGCTGAATTGTATGGCATCGTCGAGGAAGTAGGTGATGGCTTGAATGGCTTCGTCGCCACGCATACCTCTGACGTCGATGTCGGGATTGAAATTCAGTTGACGCTCACGCAGAGAGTCGGCCGTGGCTTTCGACAGCGCCGATGGAGCCTTTGGCTTATCGGGCTTGCGCATAGTAGGCTTAAGTTTCGAAAGCGGAGTGCGGGTTTTGAATCCGCCCATAGCCACAAATGCGTTTTTGCCTTCGATTGCGATGATTTCGCCCACAGTGTTCGATCCGTCGATTGTTACGCTTGCGCCTACCTCGAGTTTTGGCGAAGCCGATGACTTTGCCTCAGATTTTGGCGCTTGTTTCTTTCTGGTGGGAAGTTCGCTGTATTTGTCGTTGATAGGATTGCTCTCGGCATTCGACTGGATTCGCTGTTTGAATTCATCTAACTGTCGGCGCAACTCCTTGGTCTTTTCCTTCTCGGCTTGTGCAGTCTTAATCTCGCGAATGGTTCGCTCGATGTTGGCATTTGTGGAAGCAAGAATGTTTTTAGCCTCCGATTTTGCCGCGTGAATGATTTCGCGCTGAGTGTTGCGGATGTCGTCGAGGCGGGCATTGTATTGCTCGGCAATTTGGTCGATGCGCTTCTCCTTGTTGTGGATTTCCTGACGCTTATTCTCCCAATATTTACGGTCGCGAGCGATGTCGAGCAAATATTTGTCCATATTGATGTAGTCGCTGCCTACAATCTGCGAAGCCTCGTCGATAACCTCGGAAGGAATGCCTATTTTTCGTGCAATCTCAATGGCAAACGAGCTACCAGGATAGCCCACAGAGAGTTGAAACAGCGGTTGCATCTTCTGTCGGTCGTAGAGCATGGCTCCGTTGATAAGTCCGTCGGTGTCGTCGGCGTAGTGCTTCAAGTTTTGGTAGTGAGTGGTGATGATGCCAAACACACGCTTCTCGTTAAGCTGATGCAGAATGGCTTGAGCAAGCGCCGCACCGATTTGAGGCTCGGTGCCGCCGCCAAACTCATCGATAAGTATCAACGAAGTGTTGTCGGCGCGATTGAGCATCAGTTTCATGTTGGTGAGGTGCGAACTATAGGTACTCAAGTCGTTCTCTATCGACTGTTGGTCGCCGATATCAATGAAAATGCTGCGATAGATGCCTATATGAGAATTGTAGTAAACAGGCGGCAACAATCCGCATTGAGTCATATATTGAACGATACCCACGGTCTTCAGACATACCGATTTGCCGCCAGCGTTAGGACCTGAAATAACAAGGATGCGATCTTTCTTGTTGAGTGCCACATTGAGAGGAACCACCTCTTTGCCTTGCTCGCGCAGCGCAATTAGCAGCACTGGGTGTACGGCATGATAGAGTTCAATCTGAGCCTTGCGTTCGATGTGCGGTTTGCAAGCCTCGATGTCTTGTGCAAAGAGAGCCTTAGCGCGCACAAAATCTATTTGCCCCAAAATGTCGTAGGTGCAAAGCAGAGAGTCGATGTGCGGACGAATTATGTCGGTGACACGGCAGAGTATTCTGATAACCTCGCGCTGTATCTCCGCCTCGAGTTCGCGGATATGATTGTTGGCTTCAACAATCTCGGCAGGCTCGATAAACACGGTGCGCCCAGTGGCAGATTCATCGTGAACGATACCGCGAATTTTGCGCTTGTTCATCGGCGACACAGGCAGCACCAAGCGGCCGTCGCGAATAGATGGGGTGGCCTCCTTGTCGAGATAACCATCTTCGCGGGCACGAGTGATAATGCCACGAAGTATGCTGTTGATGCTATGTGTGGTGCCATGCAATTGCCGGCGCAATTCCAGCAATTCTGGAGAAGCAGAGTCTTTCACGTTGCCAAATTTGTCGAGCGTCTGAGCGATGGCATCAGCAATAAGAGGAAACGCATCCATTGCCGAAGTGAGTCGTGCAAGAGCCGGGTAGGGCGATTGCTCATCGTCGGTGCTGAAGAAGCGAATGATTTCTTTGATTGTGTTGAGCGAGCGTTGCAGATCGTAGAGGTGCGGCTCTGTGATGTATGCGCCAGGCGTATTGGCCGCCTTCAGCGCAGGGCGTACGTCAAAGAAATGGTTTACTGGAAACTCTTTGCCACTTTGTAGTATGGTGAGAAACTCGTTGGTTTGGTCGAGCCATTCGTTCACCTCGTCGTAGCGGGTTGAAAAGCGCATGTTTGCGCAGTGTGAAGCGCCAAGCGAACTCATACAACGACGGTTCACCTCGGCACGAACGGTATCGAAACCAATTTTGCTTTCAAAATTCTTTGGATATATCATAGTGCAAAGTTACAAACAAATATGTTCATATTAATGTGTTTTGTGCGTTAAATGCCATGCTTGGCAAGTGTCGCAAAAGTATGGAGCCAAATGTACGTTGGTGGCTCGATTGTGCTTTGATTTGATAAATTTCTTGGCTTCCTGCTCGGTGAGAAACACCAATTTCGGTTTGCCGCAAGCTTCGCATAATCGTCTCATGGCTTTGGCGTGGTTTTGTATCGAGGGAAACGGAAAATGATAGACAATGCCACCATAAATGCCAGCGCCCATGCATAGTATAGATATGGGAAGAATGCCACAGGAGTGACTTGCGCGATGCCTGAAGCAAGGAGCGCTTGTGCGCCGTAGGGGATGATGCACTGCACGATGCAAGAGCAAGTGTCGAGCAGGCTTGCCACTTTGCGGTTGTCGAGATTGAATTGCTTAGAAATGCGTTGTGCGATTTGCCCCACAGTGATAATTGCCACTGTGTTGTTGGCGGTGCAAATGTTCACGATACTCACCACGAGCGATATGCACGCTTGTGCGCCGCGCACACCGCTGATGCGGTCGGTGAGAATCTGTATGATGTATTGAATGCCACCATTGTGGCGAATCACTTCCAATAGACCGGAGGCCAAAAGTGTGACGATGATAAGGTTGCCCATACCGTCGATGCCGTCGCCCATAAATGAGCACATGTTGATGAGTGGAATGTCGGTGCAAAGCAAAGAAAATATTATGCACGACATTATGCCGATGCTCAGTACCACAAGCACGTTGACGCCTATTATGGCAAAAAACACTACAAGCAGATATGGAGTGACAAGCCATGCGCTTGCTTGGCTTTGTTGGAATGTCGGTGCATGGAAGTTGCCAACGACTGTGAATAGCACCACGGCAATGACTGCCGCTGGAATGGCTATCCATAGGTTGGCCTTGAATTTATCGTTCATTTTGCATTTCTGCGAACGTGTGGAGGCAATGGTGGTGTCGGAAATAAACGACAGGTTGTCGCCGAAGAACGAGCCACAGAGTGTGACAGCCACGAAGAATGGAATGTCGCCGCCAGTGGCTTGTGCCAATTCCACCGCAAACGGAGTGAGCGCAACCACGGTGCCTACCGATGTGCCGATGCTCAGAGATATGAAGCAAGAGGCGATGAACAGGCTTGGCACAAGGTAGTGCGTAGGAAGTGCCGACATGGTGAGTGATACGGTGGCCTCGATAGAGCCGATGCCCTTGGCGAGTGCGGAGAATGCTCCTGCCATGATGAAAATCCATATCATGTAGAGCACGTCGGTATTGGCTGCGCCGCGAGTGAAAATCTCAATTCTTTCTGAAATTCTTTTTCCTTTGATGCTTAGCACAGCCCATACAGCAGCAATGATAAACGCTAAAGCAAGCGGCATCTTATAGAAGTCGCCAATTGCAATAGAAACAGCTAAATATAAAACTAAAAATACGGCTATTGGAGATATAGCCAGAAGTCCTTGTCGTGTAGATATTCGTTCGTCAAATTCCATATTGTGTGCAAAGTTACTACAATTTTATGCAAGCGACACGTTTCGAGGTGGATTTTGTGGACGTTTTTGGCTTAGTTTTTCAGTTTTGTAACTTTTGTGAGGTATTGTGGGATAGCCTAATAGGGGGCTCGTATTGCATAGGTCGCATATAATATTTACCTTTGCGAGGCTTAATGAATGAAAAATTAGATGGAAAAAACGCAAATGTTGCATAAAGTGAGCATTGTGACTGTGTGTCGCAATGGCGGGATACAGGTGGACGACACGTTGCAGTCGATAGTTTCGCTTGAGTATCCTGAAATAGAAATGATTTTCGTTGACGGTGCGTCGACCGACGATTCGTATGCTCGAGCACTGGCTTATGAAAATGAATTTGGGGCTCGTGGCTTTGCGTTTAAGCATCTGTCGGAACCAGATGGAGGCATCTATGATGGCATGAATAAGGGTATTGCAATGGCTACTGGAGAATGGGTATGCTTTATGAATGTAGGCGATTCGTTTGATCATCCAAAGGCGCTTGCCGAGGCTCTTTGCGCCTCAGGGGCGAGTGATGCCGATGTGGTGTATGGCAATGCTTGCTTGGATATGAATTTCGGCAAAGTGCGTATGAAACCGAAACCGCTTGACTACTTAAATAAGAAAATGGCATTTTGTCATCAGAGCACCATCGTGCGCACTGCTGAGATGAAGCGTATGCCATTTGACTTGCGCTATAGCCTGGCTGCTGACTATGATTTTATGTACAAGATGTATCGTGCTGGCAAGCGCTTTAAGTATGTTGATGTGGATATTGCCGTGTTTGAGAGTGAAGATGGTAAGTCGTCGCAAAACCGACTAAGGGTTAACCGAGAAAATGCGAGGATACAAGGACGTGACAAAACGCTTAGTTGGCGATTGTCGTATGCTGGCAAGTGTGTGGCGTCGTGTTGCAAACGTGCATTTTATGCGGCACTGCCAGAATGGTGCGTAAAGGCGTTGCGTCAGCGCAATTATGAGCGATTGAGCCGTCGCAGAATGCAATGATTTGGGGAAATAAAAAAATGATAATATGAAAAAGAATAAATTGCTTTTGTCGGTTGCTTTGGGTGCAGTGCTATTGGCAAGCTGCGCAAAGGAGGAAAAGCAACAAATAGAACTGCCAGACTTGGCAAAATTGTTTGTGTCGCAGAATTATAGTAAGCAAACTGTGGAAAGCGTCAGCAACGACAGTGCGGCTGTGTATGAAGTGACATTGTCTGATAAGACCGAAATCACATTTAATGCCGATGGCATGTGGGAAAAGGTGAAACCTGTTGAGGGAGGCTCTGTGAATACAGCATTGCTTCCGCCAGCAGCGGCAATGTATCTGCAGGAAATATACTCAGGCAAGAAGGTGACACTTCTGGAGCGTAATATCCCTACGGGACTAATGCGTGTGACACTTGACGATGGATTGGAAATCGTATTTACAAGTGAGGGGCAGATTGTCTAAACCAAATCGCTGAACTACAATAATAAATCAAGCGGAAATGTAGACTTGTGATAGTCGGCATTTCCGCTTGTTGGTTTTATGGATATGATGTGGAATTACTTCATATCTTCCTTAAACAAGATCTTGTAGTCGCGCTTGATGGCAGGAGTAACAATATCCTCAGGAATGAAGCGCCAGTTGTTGTGGGCCTTTGGAGAAACAGTGCCTTTCTCCTGAATGTATTGAAGCATATAGAAGCGCAAATCCTTATCGGTAGAGAACACGATGCGCTTTGGCAGTTCGTCCTTAGGAATGCCAGCGCCAGCGGTGAGCAGTGCGCCACCACCATTGCCACGATAAGAGTTAACTGCTACGCGGTAGGTCTTCTCCATAGAGAAAGGTGTGCCGTCTTGCATGCTGATGATGTTGACTTTTTCGCCTTGTGGCTTAGTGACATCAACGGTGTAGATGATTCCTGCAGCAGAGTCGAAATTGAAGCTTTCGTTTTGGAATGCAGCACGGCTCTTATCGCCTTCGCCTTTGGCTTGCTTGAAAAGCATAATGTGGTCGTCGGGCGAAGTCATTTGGTTGGTCCATTTGAAATAAGAATATTCGAGGAAGTTCTTGATCTCTTTTCCGGTGAGATTCATTGCGTAGAGCATGTTCTCGTATTTCATGAGATTAAACATGTCGCTCATGTAGATGTCGCCTTGGTTGATTTGAGCGTCAAACGATAGCGGAGCGGCAAAAGAAATATCAGCCTTGGCAATGTTCAATTGGATGTCGTGAATGAAATCGATGAATGCTGAAGATCCGAAATAAGAGTCTTTGAGAGAAATGGTGTTGGTGTTGTAGCCAATCTTTTTCGACACAAATTTCTGCACCTCGTTGTATTGCTTATAAAAATGAGCGAGGAAATGAGGGTCTGGCTCGTATTTGCTCATTTCTTCGAGGTTGCCGGAGATGGTCTTGTTCACAACTTTGCCATCTTGAATGGTGAAGTCAATCTCGATATTGCTTGCTGCGATGCCATTTACGGCGCCGTTAGCCAAGAGCACTTGCTTGCCGTCGACATTAGTGATAGTGCGGTATTCGCGACGATGGTCGTGTCCGAAAAGCACGATGTCGAAGCCAGGCACCAGACGAGCCACTTCAAGCGAAGCGTTCTCAACGTAGCCAGCCACATTGTGGCTCATGTCTTGTCCGGCGTGGAAAAGACCGATAATCAAGTCGGGCTTTTCTTTTTCTTGAATGATTGGAATCCATTTGCGAGCGGTTTCCACCATATCGTCGAAACGAAGACCTGCCCAAAGGTTTTCGGCAAGCCAAGCAGGAATTGCTGGGGTGATCATGCCCAACACGGCAATCTTCACGCTGTCGCGCTTAAAGATAACGTAAGGTTTCAAATATGGTTTGCCGGTTTTTGTGTCGACAGTGTTTGCGCCGATGATAGGGCAGTTGCATTGCTTTATCCAACGGTCGTAGACGGCGTGTCCTGTCTCAACGTCGTGGTTGCCGATGTTGCCAGCATCATACTTCATGTAGTTTAGCACTTCGGCAAATAGGTGCTTGCTGCGAGTATCCATGTAGTTGTAGTAGTAAGCCGATGGTTGGCCTTGCAGGATATCTCCGTTGTCGAGCAAAATCAGGTTTTTACCAAACACTTTGCGTTCTTGATTTACGAAAGAGCTGATTCTTGAGTAGCTGCCATTCCATGGTTTTTGTGTTATGAAATTGTATGGGAAGCAGTTACCATGAACGTCGGTAGAGTGGATTACCTTGATTTTAACAGTGCGGCTGCTTGCGCATGCCGATGTTGCTATTGCGATTAGCGCCATTGTAAGTATAAAAATTCTTTTCACGTTATTTGTGTAGGTTTGTTGTGATTAATAATTATTTTTGGGTGTTCAAAGTTACGAAAAAAATATTTAATATGTCAAAAATGGTGTGCTCTGGGGATAAAAGAACTTTTAATTTTGTAATTTTGCTATTTGAACACAAATAGAAACAAAAAGTGAACGAACCATTAGCAGAACGGATGCGTCCGAAGACGCTCGACCAGTATATCGGTCAGAAGCACTTGGTGGGAGAAGGTGCTGTGATAAGGCGAATGATAGAGTCGGGCAATATCTCATCGTTTATTCTCTGGGGGCCTCCTGGGGTGGGTAAGACTACGCTTGCAAAAATCATTGCGGCGCAGATACAAGTGCCATTCTACACGCTGTCGGCAGTGACTTCGGGTGTAAAAGAGGTGCGCGATCTGCTTGAGCGCTGTAAGAAAGATGCCGCAAGCGTGTTTTCAAAGGGCAGGCCAGTGCTTTTTATCGATGAAATACACCGATTCAATAAGTCGCAGCAAGATTCGCTGCTTGGTGCAGTGGAAAATGGTACGGTGACACTGATAGGTGCCACCACCGAGAACCCGTCGTTTGAGGTGATACGTCCGTTGCTGTCGCGAGCACAGGTGTATGTGCTGAAGCCGCTTGAAGAAGAAGATTTGCTGCAATTGCTCAATAGGGCAATAGAGAGCGACCCGGTGTTGCGCGAGAAAGAAGTGAAAATAGAGGAAACCGCTGCGCTGATGAGGTTTTCGGGCGGTGATGCGCGCAAGTTGCTCAACATACTCGACTTGATGCTGCAATCGCTTGGCGAAGATGAGCCGTTTGTGATAAACGATGCTGTGGTGACAGAGCGTTTGCAGCAAAATCCGATGGCTTTTGACAAGGATGGCGAGATGCACTACGACATCATTTCGGCATTTATAAAATCGATAAGAGGAAGCGACCCTGATGCGGCAATATATTGGTTGGCGCGCTTGATAGCAGGTGGAGAAGATCCGAAATTCATAGCCCGCCGATTAGTGATTTCGGCGAGTGAAGACATCGGGCTTGCCAATCCTAATGCGCTGTTGCTTGCCAATGCCACATTTGATACTATACAGAAAATCGGTTGGCCAGAGGGACGTATACCATTGGCTGAATGCACGGTATATCTTGCCACATCGCCTAAAAGCAACTCGGCATATATGGCTATCAACAATGCTCTGCAATATGTGGAGCAGACTGGAAATATGCCTGTGCCTCTGCATCTGCGCAATGCTCCAACAAAACTGATGAAGCAGATGGGATATGGCAGTGGCTATAAGTATGCTCACGACTATCCCGGAAACTTCGTGCGGCAAGAGTTTATGCCACTCGAATCGGGGCATCCTACATTTTGGAATGCTTGCACAAATGCGCAAGAATCCAAGATGAAACAGCGTATGGATGCGTTGTGGGGTAGTGCTGATGGTGGTAAGGAATGAGCCTTTTGCACCACTAAAAAAAGAGAGAATGAACGCAAAATACGACAAATAGGACAATAAACGTGTAAAAATAACTAAAGAGGCAAAAAGAGTTTGCGTACACGATTGATTTTGTGTAAATTTGCGGTTAGTTTGATGTCTTGTGCAAGGTGTGTGAGCACGCGTGCAACACATTAATATAAATAGAAAAGAAGAAAAAACATTAACAAATACAAAGATCTCCAATTATGAGTTTGAACATTGTAGTTTTGGCAAAACAAGTGCCAGACACTCGTAATGTAGGCAAAGATGCAATGAAGGCCGATGGTACAATCAACCGTGCAGCCCTTCCAGCAATCTTCAACCCAGAAGATTTGAATGCATTGGAACAAGCCTTGCAATTGAAAGATAAGAATCCAGGTTCAACAATCACATTGCTCACAATGGGTCTCCCGCGTGCTGCAGAGATTATCCGCGAGAGTCTCTATCGCGGTGCCGACACTGGTATAGTATTAACAGACCGTGCATTGGCAGGTGCCGACACCTTGGCAACCTCTTATGCAATCGCTACTGCTATCAAGCACCTTGGCAAGTTTGACATCATTCTCGGTGGTCGTCAAGCAATCGACGGTGACACTGCACAGGTGGGTCCTCAAGTGGCAGAAAAACTTGGTTTGCCACAAGTGACATACGCAGAAAGCGTGAAGGTAGAAGATGGCAAGGCAATTGTTAAGCGCCGTTTGGAATCGGGCGTTGAAACAGTGGAATGCCCATTGCCATTGGTAGTGACTGTGAACGGTAGTGCCGACGCATGCCGTCCACGCAACGCACGCTTGATACAGAAATTTAAATATGCTGTAACTCCAAGCGAAAAGGCTCAATTGTCGGAAGAAAAATTGAAGCTTGTAGAAGCACGTCAATTCCTCAATCTCAAAGAATGGGGCGCAGCAGAAATTGAAGCAGACCTCGAACAATGCGGTTTGGCTGGTTCACCAACAAAGGTTAAGAATGTTGTGAACGTGGTGTTTGCTGCTAAGGAAAGCAAGGTGATAGACGGTGCTGACGAAGCAGGTCTTGAAGACCTTATTAAGGACTTGATTGCAGAACACACAATCGGTTAATAGTAACAATTTCAAAATATTTCGGAAAATGACAGACAATAATAATCTTATAGTATATTGCGAATACGACGAAGGCAAGATTGCTGATGTTAGTTTGGAATTGCTTACTAAGGGTCGCAAACTTGCTACAACACTCGGTGTGAAATTGGAAGCACTGGTGATTGGCGACAAACTTGAGGGTATTGAAAATCAAGTATTCCCTTACGGTGTGGATGTAGTGTATAAGGTAGAAGACGCAAGATTGTATCCTTACACTTCTCTTCCTCACTCATCTATCGTTATCAACTTGTTCCGCGAAATCAAGCCACAAGTGTGTTTGATGGGCGCAACAACAATCGGTCGTGACCTTGGTCCACGCGTATCGTCTTGCTTGCATAGTGGTCTTACTGCCGACTGTACTTCACTTGAAATCGGCGATCATACCGATCCTAAGACTGGCAAGGAATATAGCAACCTTCTTTATCAAATTCGTCCAGCTTTCGGAGGTAACATCGTGGCAACAATCGTCAACCCAGAGTGCCGTCCACAAATGGCAACAGTGCGAGAAGGCGTGATGAAGAAAGAAGTGTTTGACGCCAACTATAAGGGCGAGGTTGTAAATCTCGACGCAAACAAATATGTTGATGATGAAAGCTTTGTAGTGAAGATTATCGATCGTCACATCGAAAAGTCAAAGATCAACATCAAGAATTCTGCTATCGTGGTAGCAGGTGGTTATGGTATGGGAAGCAAGGAAGGCTTCGACATGCTCTATGAATTGGCTGACACACTTGGCGCAGAAGTTGGTGCTTCGCGTGCAGCAGTGGATGCTGGTTATTGCGAACACGAACGTCAAATCGGTCAAACAGGTGTGACTGTACGTCCAAAGCTCTATATCGCTTGCGGTATCTCTGGCCAGATTCAGCACATCGCTGGTATGCAAGAAAGCTCGATTGTGATTTCTATCAACAACGACCCTAATGCACCAATCAACACAATCGCCGACTATGTAATCAACGGTGATGTAGAACAAGTGATTCCTCGCTTGATTAAGTATTATAAAAAGAACTCTAAGTAAACAGAACATAGAAAATGGCTAATTTTTATACCGACAATAAGGCGCTTCAATATCACTTGAATCATCCTTTGATGAAAAAGATTGTTGCGCTCAAGGAACGCAACTTTGTGGATTGCGAAAAATATGATTATGCCCCAATCGACTTTGACGATGCGATGGATTCGTATAAGAAAGTTCTTGAAATTGCGGGTGAACTTGCTGCAGAAGTAATTGCTCCAAACGCAGAATCGGTAGACGCAGAAGGTCCTCACGTGATTGATGGCCATGTGAAATATGCAGAAGGCACACAAAAGAACCTTGATGCAATCAATCAAGCAGGTCTTATGGGTATCTCTTTGCCACGTCGCTACAATGGCTTGAACTTCTCGATTGTTCCATATATCATGGCAAATGATATCGTGAGCCGTGCCGATGCAGGTTTTGAAAACGTATGGGGACTTCAAGATTGCGCTGAAACAATCTATGAATTTGCCGACGAAGACCAAAAGCAACGCTACCTCACTCGTGTGAGCGCAGGCGAAACAATGGCTATGGACCTTACAGAGCCAGATGCTGGTAGTGACCTTCAAGCAGTAATGCTCAAGGCTACTTACAACGAAGAAGACGGCACTTGGAGATTGAATGGCGTAAAGCGTTTCATTACCAATGGTGACGCTCACATCTCTCTTGTATTGGCTCGTTCAGAGGCTGGCACTAAGGATGGTCGTGGCCTTTCGATGTTTATCTACGACCGCAACGACGGTGGCGTGATTGTACGTCGCATCGAACATAAATTGGGTATCAAGGGTAGCCCAACATGCGAACTCGTGTTTAAGAACGCAAAGGCAGAACTCGTTGGTTCGCGCAAACTTGGTCTTATCAAGTATGTGATGGCGCTTATGAACTGCGCGCGTCTTGGTATCGCTTCTCAATCAGTAGGTATCAGCGAAGCTGCATACCGTGAGGCAGTGGCATACGCCAACGACCGTAAGCAATTCGGTAAGGCAATCATCGAATTCCCTGCTGTGGCAGAAATGATTGCAAACATCAAGGCTAAGCTCGATGCATCGCGTGCATTGCTCTATGAGACAGCACGCTTTGTGGATATGACTAAGATTCTTGAAGATATCGCTCGCGAACGCACACTTGCTCCAGAAGAGCGTGCCGAAATGAAGCACTATTCTCGTCTTGCTACAGCTTACACTCCACTCACTAAGGGCATGGGTAGCGAATTCTGTAATCAAAACGCTTACGACTGTATCCAAATACACGGTGGTAGCGGTTTTATGAAAGATTATGCTTGCGAACGCATCTATCGTGATGCCCGCATCACTTCTATTTATGAAGGTACTACACAACTTCAAGTAGTGGCTGCTATCGGTAATGTCACTAAGGGCGTGTATGGCGATCAAATGAAGGTGTATGCTGCTGAAGAGGTGAGCGAAGCAATGAAGCCATTGCAAGCACGTGTGAATGCTATGGCTGAGGCTTACAACGACATCGTAAGCAAGATTGACACTGCCAACAAGGAATATTTCGACTTGCAATCACGTCGCCTTGTGGAAATCGCAGGTCATGTGATTATGGCTTACTTGCTCGTTAACGATGCTTCTAAGGCTCCTGAACTCTTCGAAGGTAGTGCTAAGGTTTACGTTAACTATGCAGAAGGTGAAGTGGCTAAGAACCTTAAGATGCTCAATAGCATCTCTGTTGATGAATTGGCTGCTTACGGCATCAAGTAAATCCTACGACTTTGATATAGCATCCCCCGTAACGGGGGAGCACTAATAGAAAAAAGAATCACAGCGGTTCATCACCGTTGTGATTCTGTCGTTTCTAAATACCACTTATTTCTGTGATTTACGGAGGGGATTTTGCTCACGCAATTTCCCCTCGTATTGTTATAAACTGTAATGGCTACATAATAATATACATATCTTTCGCTTCACGCGTGGGTAAGATTATTAAAGTCGTTGCCTCGATCTCTTTCTTGGCAAGTGATTTATGTAGCGCATACACTGTCTGAATTACACAAATCTAACCTGTTTTATTTAATTATTTAAAAAACTGTAGTTGAACCTGAATTGATAACCTTTGCAATAATATAATGCATTAGAATGCGAAAAAGTTCACGAGAGTGGGATGATTTTGGGAAAATTTGTGGAATTTGCGTAAATTTGTGGAAATAACATATACGTGAGAATAACAGACAAATAAAACTTAGATATGAAGAAATTATTGATGATGGTGTTTGCATTGTGCGTGTGTGCTAATGCGTATGCCGAAGATTTCACTCTACGTGATGCCGTGTTGTATCAAGGGAAGAAAGGTATTGGAGAAGTTTCCACCTCGATAGACGGGGAAAGCTACTACCAAATGCGAGGAATGGACAAGATTGTGAAGGTGTCGTTTAAGACCGGTGTCGAGCAAGTGGTTTTTGATGCTTCAACTGCGCGCGATTGCAACATCTCGCAGTGGAACGGCTTCTCTATGTCGCCCGACGAAAGCAAGATTTTGCTTTACGCCAATTCTGAACTTATATATCGTCACTCATTCCGTGCCGACTACTATGTGTATGAGTTGCGCCACAACAAGATGACCAAATTGAGTAAGGCCGGTGGTGAGGAGATTGCCACATTCTCGCCCGATGGACGAATGGTTGCATACGTTCACGACAATAATATCTATATCAAAAAGCTTGATTACGGCACAGAAGTGGCTGTAACCACCGATGGCAAAAAGAATAGCGTGATAAACGGTGTCCCGGACTGGGTATACCAAGAGGAATTGGCTATGACAAACAGCCTTGCATGGTCGCCAGACAACCTCACTCTGTCGTTTATCCGTTGGGACGAATCGAAAGTTAAGACTTATCCATTGCAGATGTATAAGAGCGCTTGCAATCCTATCAAGGCCAACGAACTCTATCCTGGAATGTATGAATACAAATATCCAAAGGCCGGTTGCGAAAACGCCACAGTGAGCGTGATAAGCTACGACGTGGAAAACCGCACCCTCAAGACAATGAATGTGCCGATGGTAAAGGACGACTACATCGCAAAGATTGTGTATGGCAAGACTTCTGATAGACTGATGGTGACAAAACTGAATAGACACCAAAATGAGATTACGCTCTATGCCGTAAATCCACGTTCAAAGGTGGCAAAATCGATCTACTCAGAGAAGAGCGACACTTGGCTAAACTACTCGATGCTGACAGAAGCTGTTTATTACGACAATTTCTTTATTATCCGCAGCGAAAAGAGCGGTTGGGCGCATCTTTATCAGTATTCAAATGGCGGTGCATTGATGAAACAGTTGACCAAGGGCGAATGGAATGTGACCGAGTATTATGGCTATAATCCAACTACAAAGTCATTCTATTTCCAATCTACACAAGTGAGTCCGCTCGACCGCACAATTGCTAAGGTGGATGCAAAGGGCATTGTTACACCAATCGTGCAAGGCGCTGGCACATATTCTGCCACATTCAGTGGCAATATGGCATATTACATCCAGAATTTCTGCGACGCAAAGACTCCTAACCAATATCGTGTGATAAACACCCTTAATGGCAAGACCGTTCGCAACTTGGAGTTGAACGAAGAGTATGCTGAAAAGTATTGCGGCAACGACGTGCCAAAGCGCGAGTTCTTCCAATTGGAAAGCCACGGCAATAAGTTGAATGCATATATGATTAAGCCTTTGAATTTCAATCCTAATAAGAAATATCCTGTGATTATGTCGCAGTATAGTGGCCCAGGTTCACAGATGGTGAAGAACAGCTGGAAGGTGGATTGGGAAGAATATTTCGCAACTCAGGGCTTCATCGTGGTGTGTGTAGACGGTAGAGGAACAGGATTCCGCGGCAAGGCGTTTGAAAGCGCAGTGTATATGAAATTGGGTAAGTATGAGACTGAAGACCAAATCGCAGCAGCAAAGTATATGGCATTGCAATCATATGTTGATGCAAAACATATAGGCATTTGGGGCTGGAGCTTTGGTGGCTATGAGGTGCTTATGGCAATGTCGCAGACCGATAGCCCATACGCAGCTGGTGTAGCAATTGCTCCTGTCACCGACTGGCGTTTCTATGACTCAATCTACACAGAAAGATTTATGCGCACTCCAAAGGAAAACGAAATCGGCTACAACGAAGGATCTCCATTGAAGCGCATCGATAAGCAAAAAGGTCGTCTGCTTATTATGGCAGGAACTGCTGACGACAATGTACATATCACCAATATGTATGAGTATGTGTCGGAAATGACGCTGCAAAACAAATTGTTTGATATGATGGTGTATTTAAATATGAACCACTCGATATATGGTTGCGGCGCACGCGAACCTTTATATAGAAAGGTGCTCGAATTTTTTAATAAAAATCTTAAAAAGTAAGACGAAAATAATCGGAGATGGCAAACGATGATACTCTATATGTGATTACCGGTCCTACGGCATCGGGCAAGACCTCAAAGGCTGTAGCCCTTGCTCGTGCTATAGGCGGGGAAATAATCAGTGCTGACTCGCGTCAGATATATCGTGGTATGGATATAGGCACAGGCAAGGATTTGGAAGAATACCAAGATGTGCCATATCATCTCATTGATATATGTGATGCAGGCTATAAGTATAATCTATATCAATATCTCCGCGATTATCAGATAGCCTACGATGATATTCGCAATCGTGGCAGAAGGGCAGTGCTGTGTGGCGGCACGGGATTGTATGTTGAGAGCGTGCTCAAGGGCATACAGCTGCCCGAAGTGCCCGAAAATACCGAGCTGCGACAGTCGTTGCAGGGGAAGACTCTTGAGGAACTCACTGATATGCTAAGCAAGATGAAGCGCTTGCACAACACCACCGACGTGGATTCTTGCAAGCGTGCCATCCGCGCCATTGAGATACAGGACTACTATCAAAAGCATCCCGAGCAAGAGGTGAAGACAGAACCACATCCAATAGAGAACGCTGTGATAGTGGGCGTGGAGATTGACGTAGAAAACCGTCGCCGACGCATCACCGAACGCTTGAAGGCTCGCCTTGATGCTGGTATGGCAGATGAAATCAGGGGCTTGATAGAAGGCGGTGTAAACCCCGACGATCTGATATACTATGGCTTGGAATATAAGTTTGTGACCCAGTATGTTACAGGCGAATTGACCTATGAGGAGATGTTTAATCTGCTCGAAATAGCCATACATCAGTTTGCTAAGCGTCAGATGACGTGGTTTAGAGGCATGGAGCGTCGAGGCTTCACAATCCATTGGTTGAAGTGGAATCTAAGCAATGAAGAGTTTGTCAATCAAGTGATGGCGCTGAAGTAATAGATAATCATAAAGCCAAATCGGTAATCAGCCCTAATTACCGAATTGGGATTAACGAAAATAGCAACGGAGCGAAAATGTGCATGCGCATATTCGCTCCGTTACTTTATATTGATGTTTGCTAAAATAGAAATCAGTAATTTCCGTAGCTTGTGCGAGTGGAATCGAGTCGCAGGAGGATGAACAACAGGATAGTGAATCCCCACAAAGAAGAGCCGCCGTAACTGAAGAATGGAAGCGGGATGCCAATCACAGGGCAGAGCCCAATCACCATACCCACGTTGATGCCCAAGTGAAAAATTAGATAAGAAGCTACACTGTATCCGTATACTCTGCCGAAAGCCGAGCGTTGCCGTTCGGCGATGGAGATTACACGAAGAATGAGCGTAAGGAATGTGCCCAACACCAAAGTGGTGCCAATGAAACCTTCTTCTTCGCCGATGGTGCAGAATATGAAGTCGGTGTGCTGCTCAGGCACATACTTTAGTTTTGTCTGTGTGCCGTTGAGGAAACCTTTACCCGATAGTCCGCCCGATCCGATGGCAATCTTCGATTGGTTGACGTTGTAGCCGGCTCCACGAAGGTCTTGCTCAATGCCGAGGGCCACCTTGATGCGCATCTGCTGGTGGGGCTGTAGAATATTGTTGAACACATAGCTTACAGAGAACATAAACACGATAGAAGCCAATGCGAATGTGATGGTGACGAGTATTCGCTTGATGTTGTCGTGGAACATTGCTATTGCCAGATATATCAATGCGCCAATAATCATGGTGATGAAATAGGCATAGCCAGGTATGTCGATTCCCGAAAGATGGAGCACAAAAGCAATGATACCCGATGCAGCAAACGCAAGCGATACATTGCGACAAAGGATTAGTGAGCGGCTATAAAACAGTAGCATTCCCACCATTACTACCATTATATAGATAAACACAATGAATTCTCCTGTAGGAATGCCCATCGTGAGGGTTTCGGCGTATTTTGATGAAACCACAAAGATAACGATTGCACTGAGTGCTGCAAATAGCACAAATCCGCTCATGCCTTCGCGGTAGAGTACAAACACGAGCGACAGATAAACCAGTGCAGAACCAGTCTCTTTCTGACAGAGAATCAGTAGAATAGGTAGTCCGATTATTAGAGCGCTCTTGGCGTAGTTTGCTAGGCTTTTGTTAAGTACGAAGTTGTAGCCGCTGAATAGTTTAGCCAAAGCCAGCGCTGTGGCAAATTTTGCAAACTCGGCAGGCTGGAGGCTGACCGGTCCAAACACGAGCCACGATCGCGACCCCTTGATGTCGGGGGCGAGGAAAATGGTGGCAATCAACACCATGAGCATTATGCCATATATAGGGTAGGCGTAGGCTTCGATCATGCGCCTGTCGATGAGCAATATCGAGAAGCCAATCACAAAAGACAAACCAATCCAAAGGAATTGTTTGCCCGAAAACTCGCTGAAGTCAAAAATGCTTGCGTGGTCGAAATCGTAACTTGCCGCATAGATGCTGATGGCTCCAGCCACTACAAGTATGGCATATAATAGGATTGTAATCCAATCGATGTTTCTGAATGAAGATGTATTGCCGTATGAGTCGTTGCTATACACGTTGGTAAAATATATTGTTGGTGAATTAAATATGCCGATGCGCTTATTGTGAAAAGCACGCGCATTTGCAAATGCAAAGATAATGCAAACCTGCCGCAGAAAGTAGCGATTGCTTTAACTTTTTGCGGAGTGAATGCTTATCTGAATCAAAGATACGGAATAATTAAATAATTTTGAGTAATTTTGTCGGCGAATTTAAGGATGAATATATGGATTGGATTAACAGCGTGTTTTTATCCCACAGTTCTCTGCAGGCAGTTATTGTGCTATCGATAATATGCGCGGTGGGACTCGCTTTAGGAAAAGTGAAAATATTCGGAGTCTCTCTTGGAGTGACGTTCGTGTTTTTTATGGGTATTGTAGCTGGCCACATTGGCATTACCGTAGACCAAAATATGCTTGTATATGCTGAAAATTTCGGCTTGGTGCTGTTTATTTTCACGCTTGGTATGCAGGTTGGTCCGGGCTTCTTCAGCTCGTTTCGAAAAGGTGGCATAACACTTAATCTTCTTGGACTTTTTGTGGCGCTCTTGGGCACATTGCTTGCCATATTGGTGAGCGTTTTCACTGGGTTGGATCTTGGTGATATGATAGGTGTGCTTTGTGGAGCGGTGACTAATACTCCAGCCCTTGGCGCTGCCCAGCAGGCAATGAAGCAGTTGGGCCATCCAAGTAGTTCGCTTGCCCTTGGATGCGCGGTGACTTATCCGCTTGGTGTGGTGGGAGTGATATTTGCACTCGCACTTATGCGAAAATTGGTGTATGGCAACAAGAAGCCTGAATGCAGTGTTGAGGACGCCGATGAGACATATATCGCAGAATTTAAGGTGCGAAACCCAGCCATTTTCGGCAAGACATTGCTTGAAGTGAGTCGTGCGTGTGGCAGAGAATTTGTGGTGTCGCGTTTGTGGCGTGGCAATGCAGCATATAGCCCTACATCAAACACAATACTTGAGCCAGATGATCACCTGCTTGTAGTGACAAGCGAAAAAGATGCTGAAAGTTTGGCATTGCTATTTGGTGAGTTTGTTCGCGATGTCGACTGGAATAAGAAAGACATTGACTGGAACTCAATTGACAGTCAGTTGGTGTCGACGAGAATACTTATCACAAAGACCGAATGGAATGGAAAGAAGCTTGGTTCGTTGAAGTTGCGTAAGAATTATGGTGTAAACACCACTCGCATCTATCGTAGCGGTGTGCTGCTGCTTGCTCGTCCGGGACTTCGCCTTCAAATGGGCGACCGATTGACTGTGGTGGGAGAGGCGCATGCTGTGGAGCAAGTGGAAAAATTGCTTGGTAACGTGGTGCAAAACCTCAATGAGCCAAACCTTATAGGTGTGTTTATAGGTATGAGCATCGGTTTGATACTCGGAGCAATTCCTATTGCTATCCCGGGAATGTCGGTGCCAGTGAAGCTTGGCCTTGCCGGAGGTCCGGTGATAGTGGGTATTTTGATTGGAACATTCGGTCCGCTGTTCCACATGGTGACATACGTTACTCGTAGCGCCAATCTGATGCTCCGCTCGCTTGGTCTGTCGCTCTATCTGGCTTGTCTTGGCCTTGATGCAGGAGCGCACTTCTTTGATGTGGTGGTGCGTCCAGAAGGTGCCTTGTGGGTGTTGATAGGATTCCTATTCACTATCATACCAGTGTTTATCGGCGGCTTTATCGGGTTGAAATTTATGAAACTTGATTTCGCCACGTTGTCGGGTACTTTGGCTGGTTGTATGGCAAACCCAATGGCGCTTAATTATAGCAACGAATCGCTTGGAAACGACGTGTCGTCGGCAAGTTATGCTACGGTGTATCCGTTCAGCATGTTTGCACGCCTGATAATTGTGCAGATTGTGATATTGATATTCATGAGTTAGCCACGGCTAAGCTCGGTGATATAGAAACTAAAAAAGAGGACTCGAAAAGAGTCCTCTTTTTTAGTTATTCTGAGTCTTTGTAGAAGTTTATCAGTTTGTCGCGGTCTTTTACGATGATTTCGTTTAGGCTATAGTCAATCAGGCCGTTTTCTTTCATGTGCTCAAGAGCATTAATGAATGATGTGCGCTGATAGCCAAGCATTGTGCTGAAATCTTTCTGTCGGAACTTTATGCGTATGTCTCGGCTATTAGGATGAGTGAGCAGTGTAAGCATCTGTGCTATGCGCTCGTGTATAGAGCCCTTGGTCTGCGAAACGATTGATGCGGTGCTTACTTGATTGTTTCGTGAGAGCATATTGAGGATGTTGAACAGAAACACATTGTCGCTGCTCAGCATATTCACATAGTCGGCTTTAGTGATTTGTAGCGTGCCGCATGAACCCACGGCATGCACGCTGTAAGGGTAAGCATTAGTCTTGCCAAACAGATACTCCGGTCCAATAACATTAGGAGCAGAGATGGTCTCAATGAAGTGGATGCGCTTGTTTTGACAGGGGATATCGATTCTCGCTTCGCCCGACACGATAAAGAGCAAATCTGTGCACTTTTCTCCTGCGGAAATAATGGTGTTGCCATCACGATACTTGGTGAAGTGAAACGGTATTCTCTCCACCAGCCCCGACAACTTTAGTCTGCTAATGCCCTGAAATAGGGGAAGTGTCATAAGAGTATCGAAGATGCTGTCCATTTTTAGTTGTGTTGATTGAAAAGTTATGTAATGCTATATCAACGCAAATTTACAAAATGCTTGAAAAAAAACTCAATTATTTTGCACAGAAAATTTAGTT
>CAJLWM010000022.1 GCA_905210415.1 uncultured Prevotellaceae bacterium | reverse complement strand
CGTCCCTACCGGCAGCGGTTATCAATCAGCTGTTTACCGCGCTTGAAGATGTCATCAAATATCGTTAGTCAGCCGTATTCAATTGTTGACAATTAATGATATGTTTTGTTGGTATAATGAGTTGGAGTATAGTGTGTTATCACCATTCGGGTGTGGACGCGGCAGTGCCACGTCCCTACCGGCTGCGGTTAATAATTAGCGGCTTCAGTGCTCTGTCTGGTGGAATCAAACTAAATGTGATGAATTGGTTATTTTCAACCTCTTCGAGACTATTGCTTTGTGCTTTATGGCAATCTGCTATTACATAAATTGTGGCTCTGTGTTTTTTTTTGATGTGTGCTGTATGGTTTCTTAAGTGGCTTTGTGGGTTAGATTTGAGATTTTTGTTATCTTTGTGATAATGTAGATGCGTATATCTGCGGAGAGGTGAAATTACTTCTAAATAATTATTAAACTAAAGCAATGATGAAAAGAATCGTATTGTCAACCATAGTGGCTTCATTGACGTTGATTGCCACCTCTGAAGTGCTTCCTGCTCCTCAAACCACTGGCGGTATGCCATTGATGGAAGCGATAAAAAATCGTAAGTCAAGTCGTGATATGTCGACGACAGACCAAGTGTCGAAGCAAGACCTCAGCAATATGCTGTGGGCGGCTTGGGGTATCACCCATAATGGAAAACATACTATTGCCACAGCACTTAATCGTCAAGAATTGTCGGTATATGTGGTTACGCCAGAAGGCGCGAGTCTGTATGATCCTAAGAGCAACAGCCTTGAAAGCGTAACAAAAGAAGATGTGCGTGCATTGGTGGGGATGCAACAATTTGCAGTAGAATGTCCTCTGAATATTGTGTTTGTCACTGATACAGAAGTTCAGCCAGACACAGCTATGCAAGCTTATGCTGCAGGAGCCGCGTCGCAAAACGTTTATCTCTATTGCGCAGCAAACGGCTTGAAGACTGTGTTGCGTGCAAGTTTTGATGGCGATGCATTGCAAAAGGCTTTAAATCTGCCTGCGAATAAGAAGATCTTATTTATTCAAACTGTAGGGAAGTAGAGCAATGCGAAAATTGTTGATAGCATTTCTTCTGCTTTTTGCTGTTGGCACATGGGGATGTGGCGGAAAAGAGGACACAGAGAGAGAACAGATAGTAAAGGATAGCATTGTGGTGGCGAAGGTCGCAGGGAAGACCGTGGCTGACACGCCAAGCGCCAAAGCCAAGATGATAGTGCATAGCATACCGGTGCATATAGTGCCGGGAAGACTGCGTAGCATATTCAATGACACTAATGGCACTCACCTGATGGCTGCCGAGAGCATAGGCATAAGGCCTATTGCAAGCATAAGCGACGCGTATAATCTGCGCAAACCGCTTGTGAGAATATGCACCAATGATAATTACACCGTAGACTCGCTCACGCATTCAATGCCATTTCTTGTGCCAGAGGCTGCGCAATTGCTCACTGATATTGGTAGGCGTTTTGCCGACACTATCAGAGCGCGAGGTGGCCATGAATATCGCATAAAGGTGACCAGTGTGCTGCGCACCGACCGCAGTGTGGCAAAATTGCGACGACGCAACCGTAATGCGTCGGAAAACTCCGCACATTGCTATGGCACTACGTTCGACGTTAGCTACGCAAAATTCATCTGCAAGGACTCTTCGTTTATCGTGTCGCTCGCCGATTTGAAAAACATCCTTGGTGAGATTCTTTATGATGAACGTGAAAAGGGAAGATGCTATGTGAAATTTGAGGTGAAGCAAGGATGCTTTCACATCACAACACGCAAATAAGATATGATAAACGAATATAAAGAAGCGATAAGAAACTATCTTGTTGCGCAGAAGCAGAACAGGATGGACGTAAAGGCAGCCTTGATAGATATGGATGGCGTGCTTTACGACTCGATGCGCAATCACACGTTGGCGTGGAAGTTGCTTGCCGACAAACTTGGAATAGAAGCCACACGCGATGAATTTTACCTCTATGAAGGAATGACCGGAGTGGCAACGATAAAGTTGATACACAAGCGCCAGTTCGGTAAGGATATCTCCGTGGAAGAGGCGCGTGAGATATATAAGATAAAGACAGCAAACTTCCGCACTTTGCCACGCGAAGAGCCAATGCCAGGTGCGTATCAGATGCTTGAGGCGTTGCGAAACAATGGCATAGAGCGCGTGTTGGTGACAGGTAGCGGACAGCCAGATGTGATTAATCGCATAGATGAAGAGTATAAGGGACTTTTTGCTGCCGATAAACGAATAACAGCAGCTGATGTGAAGCATGGCAAGCCAAATCCAGAGCCATACTTTATGGGACAGAAACTTGCCGATGTGGCGCCGCATCAGGCTATAGTGATAGAGAATGCACCACTTGGCGTGGAAGCGGGTCATGCGAGCGGATCGTTCACGATAGCCGTCACTACAGGGCCGATACCCGAAAAGGTGTTGAGAGACAGTGGCGCGGATTTGGTGTTCCCGTCAATGAATGAATTTGCAGAGCAGCTGCCACTGTTGATACAATGCTTCAGAGAAACTGAACTATAAAGTAGAGAAAATATGAAACACCAAAATATCATATTCACCAACGAGGTGAGCAGGGCGATAACTACGGTATTAGCAGAAAAGCAATTTAATAAATTGTTTATTGTCACTGACACAAACACGTGTGAAAAAGTTTTGCCACGAATTGCCGACAATAAGTATGTGTCGGAGGCTTCGATATTGACTATTGAGCCAGGTGATGTGAATAAAAATCTCGACTCGCTTTCTGTGGTGTGGCGAGGGCTTGAGGCAGGAGGTGGCACCCGCCAATCGTTGGTGATAAACCTTGGCGGAGGAGTGGTGACAGACCTCGGAGGTTTTGCCGCAGCCACGTATAAACGAGGCATACCGTTTATCAACATACCCACAACGCTGCTGAGTGCAGTGGATGCAGCTGTAGGTGGTAAGACAGGTGTGAATTTCAATGGCTTGAAGAATGAAATAGGTGTATTCTGCGAAGCCACCGATGTGATAATCAGCACAGTGTTTTTCGACACCTTGCCTACTGAAGAGCTGAAATCGGGATATGCCGAGATGCTGAAGCACGGATTGCTGAAGAGCGACGAAGCGTTTCAATTGCTGATGAAGCACGATATTGAAAGCGGCGACAAGGAGCAACTGCTCAGTTTGCTGAAAGAATCGGTTGAAGTGAAAGCCGAGATAGTTAAGCAAGATCCAACAGAGCAGAACGTACGCCGAGCGTTGAACTTGGGTCATACGGCAGGACATGCGTTTGAAAGCCTCGCCATGCAGCGCAACCAACCCATACCGCATGGTTATGCTGTGGCATACGGATTGGTGATAGATGCCATACTATCGCATTTTGAGTGTGGCTTTGATAGTGCGTTGGTGCATCGCTTGGCCGACTATGTGCTATATAACTATGATGCGTTTTATATCACTTGCGACGACTATGATGCATTGCTTACGTTGATGAAGCATGACAAGAAAAGCCGAGGCGGTGAGATAAACTGCACCTTGCTCGGTGCTCCGGGTGACATATTCATTGATTGCGTGATACCCGATGAGACAATGAAAGAAGCGCTTGACTTGTACCGTGATTTGATGCGGATATAATGCTGTAATGATAGAATAAACCCAAATCGTCATTAGGTCGTAAATGTGTGTTTTCCCCTACTGCTTGGAGTCTTTCGGTTTTTATAAGGCATCTTTTGCTTGTTTTTAATTCGCAATAGCTTGCTATTACTCATTAAAAGGCAATCAAAATCTGCTCTTCTAAAACTCCGAAAGCTATCCAATCCCTAATGACCGAATCAGGATAAAGGCTCTCAGTCGCTGTAGACAGAGAGCCTTTTAAATTTATTGGAAACTCATTAGAAAATTTCGATTATTAGCGTTTTCGCCAACCGTCGATGTATCGAAGCACGATGTAGGCGATAACGAAATAGATGCCAGCAAGAGCCCAAAGAGAGTGATAGGCTGTGCTTTGTTCAGAGAGAGTTGCTCCCATATTTGAGATGCCATAAACACCTTGGATAGCCCAAGTGGAAGGAATCAAGTTGCCCACAACGGCCCAGAACGGACTCATCGCAAATCGAGGCCATGACACACCCGATAGGAACACGAAGAATACCGAGGTAACAACAATCACGCAGAACACGGTTTCGCGTTTGCGAGTGAAGGTCTGCAGTATTAGTCCAAAGAATATCACAGCGAATATATAAGGCAATCCCATTAGGAATAAATGAAGAATATCGCCGTTTTGTGGGAATGAGAACATGATAGGTACACATCGCCACAGATAAATCATAGGCAATAGCATCAGCACGAAGTAGCAGAAAGCCTTACCCCATAGGATGGCAAAAGGTCCAGCATTGACGGCGCGAGGATCGATGCCACCATTAGCCGCCATTCGTTCACGCGAAGTGGCCATAACTAAGGCTATGCAGAGCATAAACACCTGTTGCAAGATCAGCACCAATATGCCAGGCAGAATGGCAGAAGCCATACCCATCACGGTGTTACCCATAGGGATAATCTTAAACGGAATAGGAATGGCGTGTTGAGCAGGAGCATTTTCAAGCATAGTGAGTTTGCTTGCTTGCACCTGAGCGCCCAATTCGTTGCCGACCGTAGTGGTAGCCGAAACGATGTTTTTATATCGTAGCATCACGCTCATGTCGCAATATACATCCACGCCCGAAGTTTCGCCTCTGCCAGCAAGGCGAGAGAAATCCTTAGGAAGATGTATCACGCCAAAGACATCTTTGCGATTAAGCATGCTCTTAGCCTCTTGCATGTTGGCAGCGTAGCCACGCACCTGCACCAGGTCGGTAGCGTCGAGCATACGAGCATATTCGCGCGACATAGGCGTGCGGCAATCGTCCACCATCACCACAGGTACGTCTTTCAGAATCTCGGGATTGTATACCGCAGAATAGAGAATCGGGTAGAGCACAGGCAGCAGAATGATAAACAGCAAAGCACCACCATCGGTGAAAATCAACTTAAACTCGTTGACAAACACCTTGATGATATCGTGCAATATAGAGATAATTTTTTCCATTAATCATTCATTAAACGTTATTGAACATATATTGGGTGCAGGCACTTCTTGCGCAGATGCCAAAGCATGGTGGCAGGCACGAGAGAGAACATCAGCAATGCTGCATACCAGCAAGCCGAGTAAGCAAACTCCAGTCCGTTGAGAGCCTGATTGCAATATATCATGAAATAGTATCGCGAAGGCAGGATGTAGCTAAGAATGCCCATCCAAGAGTACATTTGCTCAACGGGGAACGACAGACCAGCAATTGAAAACGCCAGCATGCCTGTGAGACAGCACACCGAAAGCGACATGCGCAAGTTTGGCACAAATCCTATAAAGAATAGAGCAAGACCTTGCGAACCCACTACGAGCATAAACACAGCCAAAAGCATTTGCCATATAGGGCAATGGAGCGGATAGCCCGCAAATCCATAGAATATCAATTGCATCGTCCAGCCCGAAAGGAAGAATATCACCGTTTGAGGCAGCAGTTTAGTGAATACTGCCATGAAAATGCTTCCGCCAGCCGTGTCGAGCCATTGCACCGAGGTGTGGTTTTTGATTTCCACAGTGATGGTGTAGGCTGTCATAATCATCACCATAAGGGCAAGGATTGTAGAGCCGAACGAGTTGCTAAGGTAGATGCCATAGTGAAGCCAAGGATTGCCAAGAGCATGCACATGGTTGGCAAATGGTTGCAGAGTGGCCGTGATGGCATCGTCGCTCATGCCTATGGCAGAGAGTTTTCCTTTCATCACGCTCGCATTAGAGAGGAGTGACACGGTGGTGTATCCCTTCAGCATCAACGACGCCGGAGTCATGCAGGAATAGTTGATGTAGAAACTCAGTTCGGGCTTGCGTTGCGCCATGAGTTCTCGAGAGAAACCTTCGGGGATAATCACAAAACCAGTGATTTTGCCACGTCGCATATAGTCTAAAGCTTCGCCGTAGCTATTGAGCTGATATTGCATATCCACGCTTTGGAAGGAGCCGAGAGTGCGCACTACGCTACGCGAAGCCGAGCTCCTGTCGAGGTCGACCACTGCACTTGGCACCTTCTCTGCAACGCCGTTGGAAAACAGCGTGACAAAGAACACAGCCGCGAATATTGGCACAAACACCATGCATCCCAGATACATTGGGTGGCGTGCTATGTCGCGAATGCCTCGGGATAGCGAACTGCGAAATATGTTGAAAAATTGTCGTAGCACGATGATGAGATTATTTTACGAGGATTACCGACATACCAGCGCGCAAGTTCTCGATAGGTTGAGCAGGGCGAGCCTTCACTTGGAATGTCTTGCTGTCGTATTGTCCTGTAGATTTAGTTGCACTCCACACGGCATAGCTGCCAAGGTCGTGGATGTAATACACCTTCATAGTGGTTTCCATCTTGTTGAGTGCAGGAATCATCACTTTGATTTCTTTGCCGTTTTGAAGTTCGTTGAGCAATTCTTCGCGCACGTTGAATGTAGCCCAAAGATCGTCCTTCTTAAGGATAGACATGATAGGCGAGCCAATCGACACCAATTCGCCGATGTTCGGGTAGATGTCGGTAACTTCGCCGTCGCAAGGAGCCACAAGGTATTGGTCTTCGAGCAATGCTTGCACTTCTTCAACGCCACCTTTAGCAGCGTTTTGCATAGCTTGAGCGGCAGCCTTGTCTTCGTTTTGAGCACCAGTCTTAGCCATGTCGTATTGCGATTTTGCAGCATCGGCTTGAGCCTTAGTGGCATTGTATGCAGCGAAAGCCTCGTCGCGCTTTTGCTCAGAGATTACGCCCTCGTTATAGAGGTTTTGAAGGCGGTCGTAGGTTTTCTTGGCGATGCCTTGAGCAGCCAAGGCTTGTTGCCAAAGGTTGTATGCGGTGTTGATAACTTCGATGCGAGTGCCCGATTGCGCCTTTTGGTTTTGAGCCGAAGCGGCGTCCTCCATTGATTGTGCTTGCATGAGTTTTGCATCAATGAGAGAAGAGTGGATGTGAGCCAAAGTGTCGCCAGCCTTCACCATGTCGCCCTCTTCGACATACAATTCAGCCAAGCGTCCAGGCAATTTGCCCGATACTCTCACACTTGTTCCATCGATTTGTCCTTGCACAGTGTCGTCGGCAGGCTTGATGAGTAGCAGACCAGCCACGCACAATGCCACCACGATGAAACCGACTACTGCAGAACCTGCCATAATCGAAATAGTCTCTTTTTTTACTTCTTGTTTATTTTCCATAACTATAAAAAGTTGTTTCTTTGGTTTCTGATAAATTATTGAAATTAATATTGCATTGTGCCAAGCACTTTTGACAGATATACATTGCAAAGTTGCACGTCGATTTGCGCATCGATAGCCTCGCTGTTGGCTTTGAGCCAAGCAGTGTGTGCAGCCATCACGTTGTCTACAGGCATCACGCCCTCTTTAAATCCGAGTTTGGCAATGCGCAAGTTTTCGTTGGCTTTGTCGAGGTTTGACTGTGTGGCCATGCGGGTTTTCACGGCTTCTTGAGCCTTGAAAGAAGCTTGATTCACCTGGAGTTCGATTTTGTCGCGGACGTCGGCAAGTTCGATGTTCTTAATCACGGCCTCAGAGCGAGCTGCTCGATATTTATTATAGTTACCGCCCCAATGCCACAAAGGGATTTTGAGCACAGCGCCCACGCTAAACGCTCCGCCGAACTTATTCTTAAATCCGTTGAAAGAATTAGGGTTGGTGACCGAGTAAGCGCCTATCACAGCCAACTGTGGCATCATCGACGACATAGCCACTTTGGCTTTTTTCTCATAGATTTTCACGCCCAATTGCAGCGCGTTCACATCTTGGCGGCGTGCATACACCTCGTCGAGATTATATGAGTTGGCAGGCATTGCGGTTTCGTCGAGTTGCTGTTTGCCTTCATCGGCAAGAGTCATTTGAGTAGACGAAGGCAGACCGCAAAGTTGTGCGAGCAACATGCGCGAGAGCGATAGTCCATTTTTTACCTTTGTCAGGTCAACGTTAGCCTCGTTGAGCTTCACAGCCACGCTGAGGGCATCGGCTTTGGTGGCGATGCCTTGGCGCACCATTGCATTGACATTGCTGTTGAGCGTGTCGAGCAATTGCACATAGCTTTCGGCGAGGTCTTGCTTAGCGCGAAGCGAAACCACTTGCCAGTAGGCAGCGTCAACTTGGTAAACCACATCTTCGGCAGCCTTGTTGCGAAGAGTCTTGGCAAGGTCTTCGGCATACTTGGTGATGTCGTTCATCGCCTTAATCTTACCGCCGAAAAACACAGGTTGGGTGAGAGTCAAAGCTCCGGCGAAAACGTTGTGTATGTCGTAAGTGAGCGCACTCTTAGGCAAAAGCGCCACTTCCTTAGGCACATATTGTCCGCCCACGGTGACAGGTTTGCCAGTAGGGTCGGTGACAATGCTGAAATCGTAACTGCCAGTTGCAGGATTAAATGTTTTCACCGGCAACATAGCATCTTCCTCGATGAGTGAAAGATTTTTCTGATTGTAGAGATAAGAACCTTCGAAATCGATTGAAGGCAGATAGGCTGCTTTTGCCTCAGAACGTTGATAGCCAGCAGCGGTGACTTTCTCGTTGGCGATAAGTATTGCTTTGTTTTTTCGTAAAGCCATATTTCGGCACGAGTCGAGTGGTACTTGAGCCACTGCTGTTGCTGCCAAGGCAAGCGTCATCAGTAGGATTTTTTTACGCATAATATTTTGTGTCAAAAAAATATATTTCATTGATTCATTGTGCAAAATTAATGCTAAAAAAGTGTTTATGGCCAAAATGGGGATTATTAGAATATAAATAATGTGTTTTTGACCAATGATTAACAAAAATTCAGTGCTTTATTGATGATTAGTGTGTGCAATGTGCCAATATTTCAGCAATATTGTAGATTAAGAATGGAGAAAAAACTGACGTAGTGTGTCGCAATTAACCGAAAATATTGCTAATTTTGTTAGATGGCTTGTAAAATAGATAAATACAAGTCAAATACAGTACATTAAATGCTTTAATCTTATCAACATTATATGGGTGTAAAAGAGAGAGTAAGTCGTCGCAGTTTTCTGAAACTGCTTGGCGGCGGAGCAGCCGTGGCAACTGCCTCGTTGGCGGGATGCAGCACCGAGAAGGCAAGAAGCGTCACCACCGACCCAGGAGAAGTGCCAACCGACAAACTGACCTATCGCAATATGCCCGGCAGCGACAAGAAGGTGTCGCTATTGGGCTACGGAATGATGCGCCTGCCTGTGCTTAATGATAGAGATGTGAAGGAAGGTGAGAGCCATATCGATCAGGAGGAAGTGAATAGACTGGTGGATTATGCCATCGCTCATGGCGTGAACTATTTCGACACATCGCCTCGCTATTGCAAAGGCTTTTCTGAGCAGGCTCTCGGCATTGCACTTAGCAATCACAAGCGCAGTGAATTTATGGTAGCAACCAAACTATCTAATTTCGCTGAGGAAGATCAGTCGCTTGAGGCAAGCATCGCTATGTATCGCAATTCGTTTAAGCAGTTGCGCGTAGACAAAATTGACTATTATCTGCTTCATGCCATAGGCGAGAAGGAAGACTATATGAAACGCTACATCAACAATGGCGTGCTCAACTTCCTATTGAATGAGCGTGCAGCAGGACGCATAAAGTATCTTGGCTGGTCGTTTCATGGCACAAAAGAGTTTTTCGACTATATGCTCAACGAGCAACCAGTGAAATTTGACTTTGTGCAGATACAGATGAATTATAAGGATTGGCATTACTCGCAGGAGGTGAATGCCGATTATATGTATCACGAGCTTGTGAAGCGCGGTATCCCAGTTGTGATAATGGAGCCTCTGCTCGGTGGCGGATTGGCAAAGGTCAACCATAAGGTGCTGGCAATGTTTCAGCGCATCAATCCCGAGAAGTCGCCGGCATATTGGGCATTTCGTTTCTGTGGACATTTTCCCGGAGTGCTCACCGTGCTCAGTGGCATGACTTATATGGAACACCTTCAGGAAAACCTCCGCACCTATTCACCACTTGAGCCGCTCAGCAATGATGAATTGCAGATGCTTGAGAAGGCAGCCAAGTTGATCAATGATTTTCCGCTCATCGGATGCACGCATTGCGAGTATTGTATGCCGTGTCCTTATGGGCTGAATATTCCGGAGATATTCGCGCACTACAACAAGTGTATGAATGAGGGCACGTTTGCCGACGATATCAATAGCGAGGACTATCGTGCCAATCGCAGGGCGTTCTTGATAGGATATGACCGTAAGGTGCCACGTCTGCGCCAAGCCGACCATTGCGTGGGCTGTGGAATATGCTTGCCGAAGTGTCCTCAGAAAATCAATATTCCTGAAGAGATGCAGGTGATTGATCGATATGTGGAAAAACTAAAACAGAATCCAAACGCTTAACCGATATGTTACGAAAAATAAGAATAGCCCTTGCGGCGATAACTTTTATAGCCATCACACTTTGTTTCCTCGACTTCACTGGCACATTGCGTTGCTATATGGGGTGGTTGGCAAAGACACAGTTTGTGCCAGCAGTGTTGGCTCTCAATGTGGTAGTGGCGGCGTTGCTCGTGGTGGCGACTTTGCTTTTTGGCAGAGTGTATTGCTCGGTGATATGCCCGATGGGCATTATGCAAGATGTGGTGTCGTGGTTGCACAACCGCCGCAAAAAGGCCCGTGTGCGCTTTGGCTACAAACGAGAATTGCCGGTTTTGCGCTACGGATTTCTTGCGGTGTTTGTTGTGCTTATTTTGGTGGGGCTGACTTCGATAGCCGGACTGATTGAGCCATATAGTGCGTTTGGCCGTATAATGACAAATATTTTTGCGCCTGTATATGCCTTTTTCAACAACTGCTTGGCAGATGCTGCCGTTAGATATGATAGTTATGCTTTCTATTCAGTTGACGTCTGGCTGAAGAGTGGCATATCGCTTGGCGTCGCTTTTGCCACACTTGCAGTGATTGGCTATATGGCGTGGCGAGGAGGGAGAACCTATTGCAACACCGTTTGCCCAGTGGGAACGGTGCTTGGCTTTTTCTCTCGATTCTCGCTATTCCGCCCCGTGATCGACACTGAGAAGTGCGTTGGTTGTTCGCTTTGCGACCGCAAGTGCAAAGCCTCGTGCATCGATTCGAAGAATCATCGTATCGATTATTCTCGCTGTGTGGCATGTATGGACTGCATAGATAATTGTAGCCAGGGGGCAATATCATATCGCAGGCGCAGTAAAGTAGTAAAGACAGAAAAAGAAGTCATGACCGACTCGTCGCGTAGAAAATTCTTCACTATAGCGTCGGTTTTTGCGTTCACTTCGGTGGTGAAGGCTCAGCATAGCCGTGTTGATGGCGGATTGGCAGCGATAGCTGAGAAGAAGGTACCTGTTCGCAAAGGTAAACTTACGCCTCCGGGCTCGCTAAGCATACGCAATCTGGCGCAACATTGCACCGCTTGCCAATTGTGCATCGCGGCTTGCCATAATGGAGTGCTTCGTCCGTCGTCGAAACTTGACAGTCTTATGCAACCAGAGATGGGATATGAGCGCGGATATTGCCGCCCAGAGTGTAATGCTTGTTCGCAAGCATGCCCTAACGGCGCGATACGTCCGATAACGCTCGACGAAAAGACTTCGATACAGATAGGCCATGCAGTGTGGATTAAGGAAAACTGTATTATCAACACCGACGGCGTGAGATGCGGCAATTGCGCACGTCATTGTCCTAATGGCGCTATCAAGATGATGCCACAAGACGAGAACAATCCGCAATCGCCATATTTCCCAGTGATAGATGCCGAGCGTTGCATCGGCTGTGGTGCGTGTGAATACGTTTGTCCGGCTCGTCCATTCAGTGCGATATATGTTGAGGGAAATTCTGTTCATCGTTCGGTGTAACTGTAAGTGGTTGCTTATCTCACACGGTTTTTATAACTTTGCGCTATGACAATAGATTTTCTACAAATAGAGCACTTGCTGCGCAACAGTAAGACAATGGAGGCTCTCGAAATGCTCGAGGAGTGTGCCTCGCAAGCCAATCCATTGGAAATGGCTCAGATATGCTATCTGCAAGGTAATGCTTATAGGCAGTTGGGCAATTGGCGAAAAGCCATCGGCAACTACAATCTGGCGTTGCAGTACGATCCCAACAGCCCGGCTCGTGAGGCACTGAAGAATGCCAATGAGATACTTGACTTCTTCAATCACGATCTCTATAATCCGTAACCCCGCGAATTGATGTGAAATAAAAAATCGGGCAACCTTGACTCACGTCATGGTTGCCCGCCACTATTCATATTAATTCGATAATCATTATAAGCAACAACAAATGATTGTTATATGTTTTACCCTAATGACCACATCTTATTCATACTAACTTAAATTATGAAGTCCTTTATATAACACTCTTTGTCTGTTGTGATTTCTTTTGTATTGCAAATATAGGAAAGCTGAAGAGAATAAATCGGCAAAAAAAACATTTCCGCAAAAGATGCTGTGTTTAGTGTCAGTTTGGCTGTAATGTTACAAGGCGGGAAAATCATTCAATTTCGCCATGGAGTCAGGTTTTGGTTAAACTTTGCATCGTTGCAAAAGTCAAAAAGTAAAAATTAAGATTATGAAAAAGATAATATCAACTTTATTAATGGCATTTATGCTAATGATGGCTATGCCATGTGTGGCTCAGAGTGCAAGGTGCGGCAATCAAAGGGATAGTTACTATAATAATGGTTGCCACCATCGTCATCACTATCATCCACGATATATCGTCACCGAAAATTCTGTGTACTTTGGAAATATGAAGGTGCAAGGCGCTTCTGCTTCATCGTTCACCATCTTGCAGGATGGCTATGCCAAGGATACTTGGAATGTATATTTTGAAGGGAAAAAGATAAATGGCGCATCGACAGACAGCTTCAAGGTGCTTGATGAGGGCTATGCTCGCGACACGTGGAGTCTATATCTGTATGGAAGCAAGCTTTCTGGCGTGGGTGTTGATAGTTTCACATTGTTGGCTGATTATTATTCAAAGGACACATGGAATGTGTATTTTGATGGTAAAAAATAAACGGCGCTTCGCCAGATAGTTTCAAGGTGCTTGGCGACTGGTATGCCTGTGATACGTGGAATGTGTATTTTGATGGCAAAAAGATAAATGGGGCATCGCCGGATAGTTTTAAATTGCTTGGCGGTGGTTATGCCTGTGACACATGGAATGTGTATTTCGATGGTAAAAAAATAGACGGCGCTTCGCCGGATAGCTTCAAGGTGCTTGGTGATGGATATGCCAAGGATACTTGGAATGTTTACCACTATGGAGAGAGAATTCAATAGTAGTAATTAGAAAAAAGTAGTTTTTAGGTTTAAACCCAATTCGGTCGTTAGGGCTTGGTGGAATTTCGGAATTCTAGAAGTGCAGATTTTGGTAGCTTTTTAATGAGTAATAGTCGGCTATTAAGAGTTAAAAACAATCAAAAGATGCCTTATAAAAACCGAAAGGCTCCAAGCAGTAGAAAAATCTCACATTTACGGTCTAATGACCGATTTGGGTTAAAAATTAAGAGATAAAGATTTATGTGGATTGCATTGGCTATAATGTCGTCGTTGTGCCTTGGTGTGTATGACATCTTCAAGAAACTATCGCTCAACGGCAACAATGTGCTCACGGTGTTGTTTCTCAACACATTGTTTGGAACCCTGTTGATGTCGCCTGTTTGGATTGGTTCGATAATCGACGGCAGTTTCGGCGTTGGCGAGGGCCTGGTGGGGCACGGATTGATAATGTTGAAATCGGTGATTGTGCTGTCGTCGTGGATTATGGGATATTATGCGGTGAAGCATTTGCCTCTCACTATCACCGGCCCTGTGAATGCCACGCGCCCTATATTGGTGCTGATAGGTGCATTGCTGATATTCGGGGAGAAACTCAACTTGCTGCAGTGGGTGGGTATTATACTCGGATTCTGTTCTTTGTTCTTCGTGAGCCGTTTGGGCAAGAAAGAGGGTTTTTCTATTAAGCATAGCGTGTGGTTGTGGCTCATAATGGGTGCAACTACGATGGGCGCTGTGAGCGGACTGTATGACAAATTTTTGCTACGTCGCTTCGATCCGCTTCAAGTGCAGGCGTGGTATTCGCTCTATCAGTGTGTGATAATGGGTTCTACAATACTTGTGATAAAGAGGGTAAGCGCTGCCGATAATAAGCCGTTTCAGTGGCGATGGACCATACCATGCATTGCCATATTCCTCACTATAGCCGACTTGGCATATTTCTATTCGTTGTCGCTCGATGGATCGATGATTTCGGTGGTGTCGATGATTAGGCGCGGAAGTGTGTTGGTGTCGTTTATATATGGCATTGTGGCGTTGCACGAGAAGAATGTGCGCCTGAAACTGATGGATTTGTCGCTGCTGCTTGTGGGTCTTGTGTGCCTTGTGCTTGGCAGCCGATAGTGTGTCGTGGGGAGTAATCCCGAAAAAATACTCTTGGCAAAACACCGCGAATGTGTAAATGATTTTATATCTTTGTGGTATCCAAAAACTTCAAAAATATAAATGATATGTTGATACTTCAACCAAATAAACCGATTGCATTGTGTAGCGACCATGCTGGTTATGCCACTAAGCAGGTTGTGATAGAATACCTTAAAAGCCAAGGTATAGAGTATAAAGATTTCGGCACTTATAGTGAAGAAAGTTGCGATTACCCAGATTTCGCACATGCGTGTGCTGAGGCTGTGGAGAGCGGCGAATGCTATCCAGGCATTGGCATCTGCGGAAGCGGTGAGGGCATCAATATGACTCTCAATAAGCACCAAGGCATTCGCTCGGCATTGTGCTGGAAGGAAGAAATCGCTCGTTTGGCTCGTCAGCACAACGATGCTAATGTGCTTGCAATGCCAGGCCGTTTCCTCACCAACGATGAGGCGATTGCTATCGTTAAGGCATTTTTGAGCACCGAGTTTGAAGGTGGTCGTCACCAACGCCGCATCGATAAGATTCCAGTAAAGAAGTAAACTGAAGTGACCGAATTGGGATAAAAGAAAAAAACAAGCCACGATAGGATGATGTTTCACCTGTCGTGGCTTGTTGGTTTTATGTAGTTGTTTTTACCCAAATCAGTCATTATGGCTTCAATACCGAATGTCCGAATTGGGTTTAAAAATCGATAGTCACCGCCACGCTCTCCAACTGGCATTTAAATGGCGGATGCAGTTTTGCCACAGTGATGGTGCCGCTTGTCACTTTGCCGGCGTAGTGTGATGTGATAGTGCCCACTATGCGCCCTGCCACATGCTCAAGCAGTGCCGAAGGCGTGTCCATTTCTGCTTTAATCAAATCGTATACTTCGGCATAATTGATGGTGCCGTTGAGGTCGTCGTTCTCTATGGCTTGACGCATATCGCAGTGTATGGTGAGTGATATCTCAAACCAATTGCCCACTATGCGCTCTTGCTCAGCCACACCGTGACGCGCAAAAAATCTCATTTTGTTGAGGGTGATAGATGTGCTCATCGTGATGTGGGGTGGAAGTTATTTGTTGTCGTTTTCGTCTACGCTTTCTATCCAGCGATAAGCGCCAGCATCTATGCTGCCGTTGTAGATGCGCTTCTCGCCATAGCGGTCGGTGGCAGCAAAGTCGGGGCAAAGCGAAGGATCGCCCACAGCGATTGCTTCGCTGTCATTTCCAAGCCTGTAGTCGAAGATATATTTGTCGCGGATAATCTTAAATTTGGCATCGCCACCCCAACGGCAGTTCAGGAAGTTGTTGTCGTCAGAACCCTTGCTTCGCAGCATGCAGTTGCGGAAGATGATGCTTTCGCCGTCGAAGGCGTTTTGACTCAATTCTGAGATGTTGCCGCTGATGATGCAATTGTCGAATGAGAGAGTAGGGTGTATAGGGTTGTTGTCGGCATCCATTAGTGTTACGCCTATGATGGCGCTGCCTCTGATGCCAAACAGATAGTAGTTGCCAAAAGTGCAGTTGATGTAGTGGTGCTTGCCGCCAGTGATGCTGAGCACCTCTTTCTTGGCGTCGCATATCTCGCAACCTTCGGCTTCAATCCACGCGTTTTCTGCAGTGAGCACAGAGCCCGATGAGTTGCGAAGCACGCTATTGAAGATGTGCAGTGCACGCTTGTCGGTTTTGGCCGATTTCACGCTTACGCCGTTGCTCGAGCCGCGCATATTCACATAGCTCATCTCGTTGCAATAGCTGTTTTCTGTGAACTCAATGCCGCCCCATTGTCCCGACATGATGTCGTAGTTGGCGCCCTTGAATAGATAGTCGGTGCGGTCGCCGCGCAGGTCAATAGGTGCTTGTTGTGTGCCGTTGGCTATGAGCGTGCCGTCGATTTTCATTGCAGCCTTGTCGTGGAAGTATAGCACGGCGCCGGCATCGATGGTGAGAGTGGCGCCCTTTTCCACAAATAGCGTGTCGAATAGCACATACGGCTTTTCGTTGGTGAAATGGACGTCGCTGGTGAGGTGGGTGCGATAGATGCGTTGCACATCTTGCCCCCAAGCACGAAGCACCACTTGCTGTGGCATGGTGTTGGTGACAAAGTTGATTTTGTCTTCCACTCTGAGAGGTGTGTTTTGCCCGTTAGCGGCGATTTTGCTTTCAACGAAGATGTAGATGCTGTCGCCACTGCGTATGGTCACGTCGTGAAACTCCTCGCCCTTCATGCCGTCTACGTTGAGGTAGAAATTGCTGTTGCTGCTTGAGCCGAGCGAGATGCTTGAAATCTTTATTTGCTTCTTGTGTCGGTTATACACCACAAATTGTTTTGTCGGGGTGCTTAACTCGGTGAATATGGTGTCGAACGACAGGGTGTCGCACGAAAACTCCAATAGGTCGCTGCTCGAATAGGTGAATGAATCTTCGATGCAACTTGTGGCGGCAAATATGCATACCGCCAATGCTATCAATATGTTGTGTAGATGTCTCATAGATTTATTACTATGTTAAAAACGTAATGCACAGCCATATTATTGTGAAAGGGCGGCTGGCTCGTGTGCTTTTCTTTAAAAAAACGGCTTCTCACTGGCAGTGTGGGTGGATGCGCCTCTGCAATGAAAATGAAATGGCATTCATTTTGCATTGCCCTTGGTTTGCACTATCGTTGGATAAGATAGGCTGCACTCGGAAATATCAACTCGAGCAAGCTCGGTTGCTTATTTCTCTCGTTTGCACTATCGTTGGATAAGATAGGCTGCACCTCTGCAATGAAAATGAAATGGCTTTCATTTTGCATTGCCCTCGGTTTGCACTATCTTTGCAAAGAAGGTAAAAAATATTGAGAACAAACATAGATTGATGAAATACTTCTTATTAGCGGGCGAGGCGTCGGGCGATCTTCATGGTTCGCAGTTGATAAAATCAATAAAACAATACGACGCTGAAGCACAATTCTCTTTTTTCGGTGGCGATATGATGGCTTCTGAAGCCGGCGTAGAGCCGTTGGTGCATTATCGCAACATGGCATATATGGGCATCGTTGAGGTGGTGAAGCACTTGAGGGAGATATTGGGCTTCCTTTCTCGTGCCAAACGTGTGATTGACCAGTGGCAACCCGATGCTGTGGTGCTTATAGATTATCCGTCGTTTAATCTCAAAGTGGCAAAATATGCCTTCTCGCATCGCATAAAGACGTTTTATTTTATATCGCCTAAGGTGTGGGCGTGGAAAGAATATCGTGTGAAGCAGATAAAAAAGTATATCACGGCGCTTTATTCGATATTGCCTTTTGAGACTGAATTCTTCGCACGCCACGGCTACGATGTGTGCTATGTGGGCAATCCTACGGTGAACGAGATTGGCGAGGCTCGCAAGCAGTTTGCCGATATGGCTACGTTCTGCAAGCGCAATGGCTTGTCGCAGAAGCCGATTTTGGCTATTGTGCCTGGCAGCAGAAAGAAGGAGATTTCCGACAATCTGCCCACTATGGTGCGTGCGGCAAGTGCATTCCCCGACTATCAGATGGTGATAGCAGGTGCGCCTGGCATAGATGAGGCTTACTACGGTGAAGTGCTTGGCAATGAGTGCTTGGCGTGCAATATACCTGTGGTTGAGGGGCAATCGTTTGAACTGGTGGCTGATGCGCGGGTGGCCTTGGTGACATCGGGCACGGCAACCCTTGAAACGGCTGTGCTTGGCACTCCGCAGGTGGTGTGCTACAGAATGGGTGCAAGCAAGGTGGTGTATTTCCTATATAAGCATTTCTTGAAGGTGAAATATGTGTCGTTGCCCAATCTGATAGTGGGCAAGGAGGTGATACCTGAACTGTTGCTGCATCATTGCGATGTGCCTACCGTGAAGCATCATCTTGAGCAATTGTTGCCCGACACTGAGCAACGTCGTGCAATGCTTGACGGCTATGAGGCTATGAAGCAGCGTCTTGGTGAGAATAGTTGCACCGACACTGCTGCTAAGATGATGATTGCTGCACTTGGGCAGAAATGATTTTTTTAAGACTAAAATATGAATACGATAAATAGCGATAAACGAGGTAAAATAAAGGTTTTGATGGTGTGTCTGGGCAATATATGCCGCTCTCCGGCTGCTCAGGGCGTGATGCAGGCGATGATTGACGATCGTGGGCTTACCGATGCGTTCTATCTTGATTCGGCTGGCACTTATGGCGGTCATGCTGGCGATTTGCCCGACGCAAGAATGCGTCACCATGCCAGCAAAAGAGGCTATAATCTCACCCATCGAGCTCGACGCATCACAAGCAGCGACTTTGATGACTTCGACTACATAGTGGCAATGGATGAGGGCAACCGCCGCAACCTGATGCAGATGGCTGCCACTGTGGAGGAAGGTCGCAAGATAGTGATGATGGGAAAATACATTCGTCGCTATCAGCACTACGATTATGTGCCAGACCCATATTATGAGGGTGCAGAGGGCTTCGAATTGGTCCTTGACCTGCTTGAGGATGCTTGCGATGCCCTGCTCAGCGACATCCTCCAAAAAGAGAATCAATAAATGCTATAGCACATGACCACGACATTTTCTCATAGCTGATAAGAGAAGACGGGGCGTGGTGGCTTGAAAAGTGGCGAACATTGATTATATTTGTAGACGTAAATTGTTAGTTATTAAACGTAAACCTATGAGATTGAAAAAAATTATTCTTTTTGCATTGTTTTGCCTCGTTGCAACAACAGTGGCGGTGGCTCAGCAATGCCCTGTGAAAGTGAAGTGGGCAATGGGTGAGAACCAAAAACGCACCTACACATCATCGTTCACTATCACTAATGTGAGCGACAAACCGCTTGAAGGCGGTTGGGCGTTGTATTACAACAAATTCTCTAACGTTATAAATATGGCTGAAGGACAGGCCTTGGACATCAAGCCTGTGACCAATTATAACTATGTGTGCCTTACTCCTAACGCAGCATACAAGACGCTACAACCTGGCGAATCGATGACTGTGAATATGGTGAGTGGCGGTAATTTCCGCAACATCAGCGATAAGCCAGACGGTATGCACTTCGTGCCTGCCGGTAGCGATAAGGCTTTGCCTGTGGCTGTGGAAATCACTCCGTTGCAATCGCCCAACCAGTTTAACGTTAGCAATATGGTGAACTATCCCGATGGCAAATATATGTATGCCGAAAATGCTATCTCTAATCCAGAGGATTTTGGAAACGTAGGCACGGCTTATGATATTTTCCCTACTCCTAAGCAGATAGTGCTCAACGCTAAGGGCGACATCGTGAGCATACCTAATAGCGTGGAGGTTGTTAACAAGGGTCAGTATCTCGAAAACGCGAAAAAATATCTCATCGGACGCTTGAAGAAGGTGGGCGTGAATGCTGTAGAAAAAGCAAAGTATAAGATTGTGCTTGAAATCCGCCCTACGATAAGCAAAAACTATGAGTATTATCAATTGAGCGTTGAGCGAAAGTCAATCACTATTGCTGGTCAATCTGCCACTGCAGTGCTCAATGGAGTGAAGACTCTTGCTGCTGTGATCGAACGCCACGGCCTCGAAAATTTGCCTTGCGCTGTGGTTGACGACTATCCTGATTTCCACTACAGAGGTATGATGCTCGACATCTCGCGCAACTATACTACTTACCCTGAATTGCTCGATTTCATCGATCGTCTGGCTGAATATAAGGTGAATTCTTTCCAATTGCACTTCTGCGACGATGAGGCTTGGCGCCTGGAAATTCCTGGTTTGCCAGAACTCACCGAAGTGGGCGCCCGTAAGGGTTTTACGCTCAACGATTATGAGGCAGGCTTCTTGATGCAGACTTATGCTGGTACTGGCAATCCTGACGACGGCCTTGCTCCTGCCAATGGATATATCACTCGTGACCAATTTGTGAATCTGCTGAAGTACGCTCACGAGCGCGACGTGAAGATTATCCCAGAAGTTGAGACTCCAGGTCATGCGCGTGCTGCCATCGTGGCTATGCGCTATCGTTATAAGAAGTATAAGGACATTGACAAGGAAAAGGCCAACTACTATCGCAACTTCGACCTTGATGATGCCGGTGTGTTTGAGTCGGCGCAGGGATTCAAGGACAATGTGCTCAATGTGGCAGAACCGGGCACTTACCGAATGCTCATGAAGGTGGTGAGTGAGTTGCAAAAGATGTATACCGATGCCGGTTTGCGCCTTGATGTGCTTCACCTTGGTGGCGATGAGGTGGCTGGAGGTTGCTGGAATCACTCTCCAAAGGTCAAGGAGTTGATGAAGGAAAACGGCTATACCACCGAGCGCGACGTGGCAGAGCACTTCTTCCTCACAATCTCAAGATGGCTCAAAGAACGCGACATCAAGGTTGAGGGTTGGCAAGAAGTATCGCTCAATCATGGCGAGGTTTACAACAAGGAGGTTTTGCCAATGCTTGCCGGTGTGAACGTGTGGAGCACAATCGGTGCTCGCGACACCATTGCATATAGTTTCGCTAATCGTGGCCTGCCTGTGATATTGTCGAATGTCAACAACCTATATCTCGACCTTGTGTATCGTCCTCACGAAAACGAGAACGGACTCACTTGGGGTGGTTGCGTGGATGAAATACTTAGTTGGGAAACATTGCCATTCAATATCTATCGCTCGGCTCAAATCAATTACGATGGTTCTCGCAAAGACCTCGCTAAAGCCGATATTGGCAAACCAAAATTGCAGCGCGAAGACTGCATCCTTGGTCTTCAGGCACAATTGTGGTCAGAGACCATTCGCAACTATTCGATGGTGCAGGAATACGTGTTCCCTAAGATTTTCGGTCTTGTGGAACGTGCATGGAATGCGCGTCCCGACTGGGGCGAAGGCGCACTCGATATGGCTAAGTATCGCAAGGCCCGCGCCAACTACAACCTGCGCATCGGTATGCGTGAGTTGCCTCACTTGAGTGCTACAGGATCAAGTTTCCACGTTGCTCAACCAGGCGCAGTGGTAGAGAATGGTATGCTCAAAGTGAACACTCCATATCCCGACATGGTGGTGCGCTACACCACCGACGGCTCTGAACCAACCGAGCAATCTGCTCAGTGGACAGCGCCAGTCAACGTGCCACAAGGCGTTACGCTGATAAAGGTGAAAGCCTTCTATTTGGGGAAGCAAAGTGTGGCTACACGCCTTGAGGTGAAATAATCCCCAAATTTTTGGAATAAAGAAGATAGAGCCTTGCTTGAGTAATTCGAGCAAGGCTTTGTTGGCTTTTTAAGGGCGTAATACCTTAGCGAAACCGCTCTAACTGACGTCATCACATTGTTTGCGGTTCCCTTTCACGCAGATGCCCGCAGATTAATCAGATTATTTCGACTCCCGATACAGCAACGTCGGAGGCGTTGCCTTATGTTTAGCATCAAACTTATGACGCGAAGCGAAATTGTTTGATGAGCGGCATATCCCCCTCCACACCCCCTCGGCGTGCTGAATGTACGCGTCCCCCGCTCCCAAGCCCTCCGTCCTCCGAATCACACAAATTTCCCCGCCAACTATTTGGTAAACCGAATAATATTAGTAACTTGCGGATGTAAACCGTTTTCGGGCGCCCCTGCCCACAGCAGGCGCCCCGAAACCAACAACACCGCAACCATGAAACGACGGCTAAGCATATTATTCGCGATGGTGGCAGCGACCGCAATCAAAATCTGCGCTTCTAAAATTCCGAAGTCCTGCCAAGCCATAATGCCCGAATTAGGATAAATAACCGACGTTGAGAATTTTTGCTGGGATATTTACGGGTTTTAACGAAAAACTTGGGGGTTGTGAGCAAAATATTTCGTAATTTTGTTTTCTATTAAAAAGATTACGAAAAAATAATATCAGAGTGACGGTTATGAAGAGCGACAGCATTGTAATCATACCTACCTACAACGAGAAGGAGAACATCAGCAATATTATACACGCAGTTCTTGGTCTCGAACATAATTTCGACATCCTTGTGATTGATGACAATTCTCCCGACGGCACTGCCGCTATCGTGGAGGGCTTGATAAAGGAAATCCCAGATAGAATCAATATTGTGAAGCGTGCGGGCAAGCAAGGCTTGGGCACTGCCTATATAGCAGGTTTTAAGTGGGCGCTTGAGCACGGCTATGAATATGTGATAGAGATGGATGCCGATTTCTCGCATCGCCCTGAAGACCTCGTGCCGCTATATAAGGCTTGTGCTGAGGGTGGTGCCGACGTGTCGGTGGGTTCGCGTTACATCTCAGGCGTGAACGTGGTGAATTGGCCAATGGGCCGAGTGCTGATGTCGTATTACGCATCGGCGTATGTGAGAATCGTGACAGGAATGAGTGTGCGCGACACTACTGCCGGTTTTGTGTGCTACAACCGCAGAGTGCTTGCGGCAATCCGCTTCGACGAGGTGGAATTTAAGGGCTACGCATTCCAGATAGAGATGAAGTTTACGGCTTATAAGCTTGGGTTTAAGATTAAGGAAGTGCCTATTATCTTCGTGAACCGAGTGCTTGGAACGAGCAAGATGAATACAAGCATATTTGGTGAGGCTTTCTTTGGTGTGATAAAACTGAAGATGCGAAGCATATTCAACAAATTTCATCGCAACGAATAATACAGAAAAAGATAAGAAAAGGCTTTCTGGTACCTGAAAAAAATGGCATTAGATGGCCTTTTTATAATTTAATCAACTTCCAAAAACTTTTCTTGGGGAGGACGAAGGATGATATTGTTATACAACGGACTTTTGGTGAATGAGGGCAAGGTGGCAAAGGGCTACGTGGCCATCAGGGGTGAACGAATTGCAGAAGTGGGCTTTGGCGAGCCAACAGAGCAGTTGATGGCTGACGCCAACGACCGCGTGGATGTGGCAGGCGACTATATTTTGCCTGGCGCGATTGACGACCAAGTGCATTTCCGCGAACCGGGTCTTACTCACAAGGCCGACATCGAGAGCGAGTCGCGTGCAGCGCTTGTGGGCGGTGTGACCTCGTATATGGATATGCCAAACACCAATCCGCAGACCGTGACCGTGCAGGCGCTCGATGCGAAGTATGCTCGTGCCGCAGAGGTGTCGCACGTCAACTATAGCTTCTATATGGGAGCGACAAACGACAATGTCAACGAGGTGAAGCGCGTTGACTTCAGCCGCGTGTGCGGTGTGAAGGCATTCTTGGGCTCGTCTACGGGCAATATGCTCATCGACAATCAGGCCACACTTCAAAGCCTCTTTTCTGAGGTGGATGCGATTATCGCTATTCACTCAGAAGATGAAGCCATAATCCGTGCCAACCGCGAACGCTATCAGCTTGAATATGGCGACGATGTGCCATTGGCCTTGCATCCGCTCATACGCAGCGCCGAGGCTTGCTATGAATGCACGTCGAGAGCCGTGGGACTTGCTTCGCGCTATGGCAGCCGATTGCATGTGTTGCACTTGTCCACAGCCAAAGAATTGTCGCTATTCGATTCCCGTCCATTGAAGGATAAACGTATTACAGCAGAGGTGTGTGTGCATCATCTGTGGTTTGCCGATGCCGACTATGCCACTAAGGGCAGCCGCATAAAGTGCAATCCTGCCGTGAAGACGCTTGCCGATCGCGAAGCATTGCGTGAAGCCTTGCGCGACGGTCGCCTCGATGTGGTGGCAACCGACCATGCTCCTCACTTGCTGAATGAGAAGCAGGGTGGCGCATTGAAGGCCGCTTCGGGTATGCCATTGGTGCAATACTCGCTTCTCGCTATGATGGAAATGGCACAACAGGGCATCTTCACCATGCAGCAAGTGGTGGAAAAAATGTGCAATGCTCCTGCCGAATTGTATAGAGTGTCGCATAGAGGTTATCTGCGCAAGGGATATTTTGCCGACGTGGTGGTAGTGCATCACGACGACGAGGGCCATGTGGTGAGTGATGCCGACGTGGTGTCGAAGTGTGGTTGGACTCCTTTTGCCGGTGAAACATTGCACCATAGTGTGCGTCGCACTTATGTGAATGGCGCACTGGCTTATTGCGATGGTGTTGTGGATGAATCGGTGCGTGGTAGCCGCTTGCTTTTTATGTAAAAAAAGAGAAATGAAGGAAAAAAGTATTATTGAAGAAAATGGTCGCTTGGGTTTATCATCAAGCGAGGTGGAGCAGTCGCGTCTGAAATACGGAAGCAATGTGCTTACTCCGCCAAAACACGACTCGAAATGGAAACTTCTGAAAGAGAAATTTAAAGATCCGCTCATTGAAATCTTGCTCGTGGCATTGTTGCTCTCATTTGGTGTGTCGGGCTATGAGATACACTTGGGAATGGGCATGCAGTCGCTTCTTGAGCCTGTGGGCATCTTAACCGCTGTGCTGCTTGCTACGGTGGTGGGTTTCTTGGTGGAACTGAATGCCAACAAGAAATTTGAGTTGCTCAATAAGGTGAATGATGAGGTGAAAGTGAAGGTACTGCGCGATGGCAAGGTATGCAATATCGTACGTCAACAGTTGGTGGTGGGCGATGTGGTGATGCTCGATACTGGCGAGGAAGTGCCAGCCGACGGCGAGCTCATCAATAGCAGTATGCTTAGCATCAACGAGAGTACCCTCACAGGCGAACCGATGGTGCGCAAGTCGCATCGCAAGGAGGATGCCGAACGTGAGGCTACATATCCTACCAACGAGGTGTTTCGTGGCACCACGGTGATAGAGGGCCACTGCACAATGCGCGTTACGCGAGTGGGCGACAGCACCGAATATGGCAAGGTTTACACTGCTTCTCAGATAGATAATGGCGTGAAAACACCGTTGATGATGCAATTAGACCGCCTTGGCAAGACCATCTCGTGGCTTGGATATGGCGCTGCGGCATTGTTGTTTGTGGGCAGACTGTTTTCATATTTTGTTGTAGACGACACATGGAATCTGCTTGAATTTGTGGAATATATGCTCACCACTGTGATGCTGTCGGTGACACTGATTGTGGTGAGTGTGCCAGAAGGTCTGCCGATGAGCGTTACCCTCAGCCTGGCACTGAGTATGCGCCGCATGTTGCTCAACAACAATCTGGTGCGCAAAATGCATGCCTGCGAAACAATGGGCGCAGCCACGGTGATTTGTACCGACAAGACCGGCACGCTCACGCAAAATCAGATGCAGGTCTACAACGCAGAGTTTTTCGCCTTGTGTGGCGATGCTCTTGGCGACGACGATGCAAGCAAGATGGTGAAAGAGGGTATTGCTGTGAATACCACTGCATTCCTTTCGGAGGATGCCACAGGGCGCTTGTTGGCGTTGGGCAACCCAACAGAGGGCGCGCTCTTGCTTTGGCTCGCTCAGCAGGATGTCGATTATCTGGCGTTGCGCAAGGCTTCTGCGCTGGAAACGCAATTAGCGTTCTCTACAGAACGAAAATATATGGCTACGGTGGTGGATAGCTCACAGCTTGGCTGCCGAATGCTCTATGTGAAGGGCGCAAGCGAGATATTGTATGACTATTGTTCAGAAACGGCGGCAGGTGTGACTCGCGACATTGTGAGGGAGCATCTGCTTGGCTATCAGCACAAGGCTATGCGCACGTTGGGTTTTGCTTGCAAGCGGTTGGCTGAAGGCGAAAACCCGATTGTCGATGGTCGCTTGTGCGTGGAGGACATGACCTTTATGGGAATTGTGGCAATCAGCGACCCTATTCGCTCCGATGTGCCAAATGCTATCAATGAGTGTCTGTCGGCAGGCATACAGGTGAAGGTTGTCACTGGCGACACACCGGGGACGGCGCGCGAAATAGGTCGTCAGGTGGGTATAATCACCGATGATGATCAGTCGGTGATGGTGTCGGGCCCTGAGTTTGCGGCAATGACCGACGATGAGGCACTGAAGGCCGCCGAGCGAATAAAGGTGATGTCGAGAGCTCGTCCGCAAGACAAGCAGCGACTGGTGTCGCTTCTGCAAAAGCAGGGCGAAGTGGTGGCAGTGACTGGCGATGGTACAAACGATGCTCCGGCGCTCAATGCTGCTCAAGTGGGACTTTCGATGGGCGACGGCACATCGGTGGCTAAGGAGGCAAGCGACATCACGATTATTGATAATAGTTTTGCAAGCATAGTTAAGGCTGTGATGTGGGGTAGGTCGCTCTACCTGAACATTCAGCGCTTCGTGATATTCCAACTCACGGTGAATGTGATAGCGTGCGTGGTGGTGACGCTCGGCTCGTTCTTGGGCAAGCAACCGCCTCTGTCGGTCACTCAGATGCTATGGGTGAATCTGGTGATGGATACGTTTGCCGCACTGGCAATGGCTTCGTTGCCAGCCAGCCATTCTGTGATGAAAGAGAAGCCGCGCAAGAAGGGTGCTCCTATCATCACAGGCTCGATGTGGCGATTCATTATGGGCTTCGGAGCGGTGTTGGCGGTGTTGCTGAGCGGATATTTGCTATACCTGAAAGGTACTGACTCGGAAGGACATTTCGCGATAAGTTACATCATCAATTTCAACCATGACGTGGATTCGCACGAACTCACAAAATTCTTCACTGCGTTTGTGCTTGTTCAATTCTGGAATATGCTTAATGCCCGCACCTTCTTCAGTGGTCACTGTGCATTCTATAGGGCCAAGGAAAGCAGCCTATTCTTTGCCATGTGGCTGGTGATATTCGTTTGTCAAACTTTGATATCAATGTTCGGTGGAGAGTTCTTTAAGATCTCTGATTTGCAGTTCCGCGAAGTGATGGAGATAGCGCTCTACACAAGTTCGGTGGCAATTGTCGGCCAAATAGCGTTTGCTTTAATACGACGAATAAAGCGACAAAATGAACATTAAATAGGCGAAAATGACATTAAACTCCCGTCGTTTTCATAGGTCTAAAATACAGAACAAAGATAAAACATTTAGGCTATGAAAAAGAGTTTGATGATTTTTGTTATGACAATAGTGTTAGGCACGGGCCTCATGGAGGCTCAGCCTTATTTCCGCAATCGCGGTGGCAATGGCTACCGCGTGCAGCCGCGAGAGACGTATTTCCGCAACGACAGTTATAGTCAGGCGTTGCCTTATTATAAAGGATTTCTGGAAATGGGCTATTCGTTTGGCGTGGGCGATAACCGCAGCGACCGATTGGATTTCCTCACCACCCACGGTCTGCAGCTCACCGAATCTGCTTTCTTGGGCGTGGGCACGGGGTTGAGTGTGTCGTTTAATGCAGATGGCGATTATGTGCCAAGCAGCGATTATGACAACACTGGCGTAGGCGTTCCGCTATACGTTGATTTGCGATTGATGCAGCCTTCGTGGCAAAGTTCTGTGCAACCGTTTTTTGATTTGAAAGTGGGTATGCAATTCACCCTTGACGACGATAATGTCGCCTTTGAGGACGGATACATCGATGGCTCGCGCAGCTTCTATCTAAGCCCAACGGTGGGTATTCGCATCCCTACGGGGTATAAGAGCGCCTTAAACCTTGGCGTGACATACAATCTCACCACCTATCGTATCTGCGACTGGTATCATCCTGAGTGGGACTCAGAGCTGAAGGGACTGAGTAGCGTAGGTGTAAAAATCAGTTACGAATGGTAGAAAATATTATATACAGTTGATGTAAGAATCCACGCTGTGAGAGCCGATGATGGCTGACAACAGCGTGGATTTAATTTTTTCGGGGTTGAATGTTACCCAAGCAGTAGAAAAATCTTACAGTTACGTCCTAATGATCTATTTGGGATTTAAGGCAATTCGGGGACGTCGATATTATGATCGTTGAAAATGGCGTGAGCGTTGCGCATAAACGCGTCGTAGGCTGGGCGCGAGTCGTCGCGAATCAGTTGCTCTTGTCCGTAGGGGATGAGTTGATAATTGTCGCCTTTGCGCAGAGGCTTTTGGCAGAAGAACAGCTTGTAGCCAGCGCTTATGAGCGACACCGTACCCGATTGCTGCTTCATCAGCCTTACTTTCACCATGGCGCCGCCTCGGCTGTCGGTTCCGTTTTGATTAGAAATGAAGTTGCCGAGCGAATACACCAAAAGCACTTTCTTGCCCCATTTTTCGCTATAGCGTATTTCCATTGGTTCCACCACGTGCGGATGGCTGCCGATGATTAGGTCTACGCCTTGGTCGATAAGAAAATTGGCGAGGTTGCGTTGGCTTTCCACAGGCAGCAGCTTATATTCAATGCCCCAGTGCATGCAAGCGCAGATGATGTCGGCTTTTGCCTCGCGGGCCTTGGCAATGTCGGCAGC
>CAJLWM010000021.1 GCA_905210415.1 uncultured Prevotellaceae bacterium | reverse complement strand
TAGGAAAGACAAGCCAATCATCAGCATGTTCTAGTTCTGACCAGGTACGATAGTCACTCAAGACATCCTTGTATTGTTTATCCAACGTATTGGAGTTTACATGGTAGTATCGCTCAAGCGTACGGCAGGTCGTCGGGGATGTGTCCATACGTCTCTTTTAAAAAAGCCGCAAACTCTTTCGAGTAGCGGGTCCCTGATTCGGTAACACTAATACGGTCGACAAATGTCTCTCCTGTTTCCTTGTTTTTCCATCTACGACGACGAAGTACAAGAATCACCTTATGGTCACGAATCGGGAAATCAGTTATGCGTACAGCGTCCATAAAACCTTTGGATTCATAGTCCTCAGATTTTTGGAGATAAGCATTCATACGCTCGTCTAGATGAATGGTCATACTCATTGAGTCAATATCAGATTCTTCTGTTTCTATCTTGACGATATCGAAATTGTCTAGTATTTCTTTGGGAAGAACTAGACGGGCTAATTGTTCAAGCATGTTCATAATGCAAAGATACAAAATACTATGAAACAAAACCCCATCCCCAGTACTTTTCCACTGAGCCCAAACAATCCAAACTTCTGACAACTGGTCTATATTATTCTGCTATCTCAATAATCACTTCTGATAGAGGAAGCGCTTGATGGAATGCTTTGGAGTTTTCTCAAATTCTTCTTTCATTACGCGCACATCAGCCACTCGTGCATACGATGGCAACGACTTATTGACCTCTGTCACCTCGGCCTTCAGCGTGTCGTAAACAGCATCGCCTTCAATGCCATTGGCCTTTGCAGCGTCAAAATCGGGATATATCAGCGCTATCAACTTTCCTTTTTCTTCAATCACTATCGATTCCACCACATAATCGAGATTGTTGATTGCAGGTTCAATCTCCTCAGGATAGATGTTTTGTCCCGACGGTCCAAGAATCATATTCTTGCTTCTGCCTCTGATATAGATAAAGCCATCATCGTCCACGTTACATAAGTCGCCAGTATTCATCCAACCATCTTTCATCACAGCCGCAGTAGCCTCCTCATTATGGTAATATCCGAGCATCACATTTTCGCCCTTTACCCACAATTCACCTGCCACAGTCTTCGGGTCGCTCGAGTCTATGCGCATTTCCATTCTGTCAACCAGTCGTCCGCTACATCCGCTCTTAGTTTCATGCCACGGAGCATAAGCAAGCAGCGGAGCGCACTCCGTCATGCCATAGCCCACAGTGATTGGGAATTTTATCATCGATAGGAATTTGTCGACGCTCTTATCTAATGCCGCACCACCAACAATTAATTCCAACAGATTGCCGCCAAACACCTTGATGATACTATTACGGATTTTTTTCATGATGATGCTTCGCACCACTGGCGTTTTCAAGAGCATTTTCATCTTAGGTGTAGCAATAAGTGGGAACACCTTGCCCTTGATTATCTTCTCAACAATAAGCGGAACAGTGACCACCAACTTTGGCTTCACATCGCGGAACGCTTCGAGGATAGTTTTTGGCGACAAACTTCTGCTCAAGAAATGCACATGGCAACCTTTCACGATTGGGTGTATAAGGTCGATCATCAATCCATACATGTGAGCCAATGGCAACATACACACCACACCATCGCCCGGCACAAGAAACGAAAGGTGCTCTATCGAATACTTCATATTCGACGACAAAGCCCTCTGCGGAATCATCACGCCCTTGGAATTGCCTGTAGAGCCAGAAGTGTAGTTAATTACGACCAAATCCTCGGCTTGGGCATCGCGGTATTTCACATCACATGGCTGCAAACCGTTTGGATATTTCTGCTTATACAACTGTTCCACACCGTCGTGCGCAGCCTGAACATTTTCGTCACGGCAAAGCACCATTTCATAATCGCTGATGCGAACAGCCGCCTTGAGGTTTGGCAACTTATCCGCATCAAGATTGCTCCAGATATTGCCATCAACAAATAATATCTTGGCCTCGCTGTGGGTGATCAAGTGATGCAACGCATCTGGCTTAAACTCATGGAGCAAAGGCACAGCCACAGCACCATAAGTGATAGTCGCAAAAAACGCAGCAGCCCATTGTGTGCTGTTTTTAGCACATAGCGCTATCTTGTCGCCAGGCTTTATTCCCGCTGCGTCAAACGTAATTTGTAACTTTGCGATTTTCACTGCCAAATCCTCATACGAGAGCGTAGCTCCCTGCAGATCTGTCAACGCAAGTCCATTCCAATTACGTTTTATCGACTCTTCGATGTACTTGTTAATCGATTTATCCATCTTTTTTACCTTAAATTATTTTATATCTAAACCTATTCACTTATCAAATTGTTCAGCACCTCAAATGCTTTCTCAAGTATCGCATCTCGCCCTTCGGCTATCTCTTGTGGCGTCATATCCACCTTATAGTCGGGTTCTACGCCAAATTCCGTGAGATTTCCCGACGGATCGGTGATAGCGCTTGCCGAATACCTCACCGACCACCCATTAGGCATCTCGCTTGTGAACGGCAAACCACATCCTCCGCCCGTGACATCGCCCACTACCTTAACTTGCGGCAATGATTTCATTATCGACACAAAATTGTTTGTCGCACTAAACGACGCCCGATTAGTGAGCACCACCACCGGCTTGGAAAACTTCACCCTGCCATTAGGCGCTGGCGAGAAATAGTAGTCATAAGGCTTCGAGAAGTCGTTGTGACCAGGGCCTGTCTTATGCGATATTGCTCCGGCATATATCTTTTCAGTGATAAAACGCGCCACAATCGGCTCAACATTGGTGAGCAATCCGCCGCCATTGCTACGCACGTCTATCACCAAGCCGTCGCACGAGGCAAGCGCGCCAAGTATCATGTCAAGGTTGCCTTCACCTATCGAAACGGAGAAGTCGCCATAATACATATAGCCATAGTTGTTTCTGAGTACACCATACTTTATTCCACACGCCTTCTTATACTCAAAATTCAGATAGTGCTCATCTATCACTCGCTGATCATAATTCACAGGATATTTCTCCCATATCCAGTAGCGCGACACATCCCATGGCGAGACCAAATTGGTGTGCCCGTCCTTCAATTCCTTAAGCATCTCCGAGCAGACATCAAACAATTCCTTGCTCGTCATCTTTGGCTGCAGCTTTGCGCGATAGCGCTCACCCACCGCTTTCCAGTCTACATCTTTATATTTAAAGAAACAATAATGCTCGTCAATCGACGTCCATAAGGCATCGAAGTTGCCATACGGATCGTTTTTATATTCCACCTCCTCATGGCACGATGCCATCATTACAGCGAACAGCACAAGCAGAATATTTCCAATCAATCTCAGTTTCATAATCAATACATTGCCGATATGATTCTCGATTTTTCACTTTCTCGTCGTTCCTTGCGCAGGCTCAACCACTCTCCTCCCACACCAAGCACAGCAGCATGAGTGAATATCTGTGTGTTCAGATGGATCACCCACGAAGTCTCAATGCGGTTGCGATAGCCCAAGCGCAGCACTGTCGCACCCAAATGCAAGTCTGCAGTGAGCAAGTTCACCATATCGAAGCGATTGCCCCACCATCCAAAGTGTGCAAGGCCCGTATGGTTGCCAACATATATCTCATAGTAAGATTCCTCATATTCCGGCGAGAAAAACACCCCTGTCACGGGCAAAGTGGCCTGATAACGCACAGTGATAGGCAAGCTGGCCACCTTCACGCCATACGACGCCATCGCCGTCACACCCACCGAGAGATGCATCTTCACCGACACCACATTGTTGCTATTGGCTGGCTTATATATCACGCCTCCACGAAATTGGGTAGCACCACCCACAGCAAGCTGCAAACGCGGCACAAAGGCGTCGTTCCAGCGGCGCATCATGTCCCAGCGAAAATCGCCCATCAACGAGTGTTCCGTGTGATTGCCCGCCGGATTATGCACATTGTCATAGTCAACGCCAGCATCCATCTGCATAATCCATTGCTCTGGATTAAACCGCATGGCTTGCAGGCGCTCGTACTCCAATCTCACATGCACACCTCTGTTTCGCAATGGGCTCAGATAAGTGTCAAGTATCGACGACGACCCCGACTCAATCATAAACGACGAAATCACCGGCCGCTCCACTGGCTGCGTCTGAGCCACTGCCACTACACATGCCACAGCACAGACACACACCACCAACACTTTTCGCGTCATTCCCATTGTCATTATCATTAGTTTTCTTCGGTTGAATGATCATCAAACATACGCATCTGCCCTGTCAACTCGTCACGAACGGCTTCTTGGTCGATGACTTCATCATTCGCCACAACATCCATGTCCTGGTCGGACACGGCCACCTTTTGTTCGGCTTCTTCTTCGTCTTCGCGTGGTTCGATTTGTTTTATCGAATCCACATTGAGGTTGCTCACGCGCTTACCCTTGGCCTTGAAACTCTTCACGCCGATATATTCCTCAGCATCAATAATCAATGGCTCGCGGGAGGCATCATCGCCGCCAAATTTCACCTCAAATCGAGGATATTTCTGGTCGGTGAGTATCAGCAACTCCGACTTCGGATTTTCGCCAATCATACGCTGATGCTTTGCGCTCGACTCCATCGTGAATCGCTTAATGTAAGGATAACCTTGGTCGGCATCATTCAGCACTGCTGTCCACACCACACCTGGGCGCATTTTCTCTATGCGCAATATGCCATCTTCATAGTGGTTTTCGGCATCGTATGTTGTAGTGTAGAAATCTCCGTTCTTCATTATCACCAATATGCGATCGTCGTTGAAGAACTCTCCGAGCGAGAAGCCTCGCCCGTCGTAATTCAAGCGCAGCACATCTGGATCAAACCACACCTCTCGTCCGCCAAGCGTGCTCACTCCACGTTCCTTAAGTGTGATGCGGTGTATCTCGTTTTTAGTCACCAGATTGCCCTTTGCCAACTTGCCCTTCACACTCAATTCTGCCAAGTCGATATCAAATTGTAGCACTTTCAAGCGGAATTTCGGTTTAAGTGTGATTCGCAACGTCTCGGCTTCACCGTTAGCATTAGCCGTGAACCACACGATGCGACTGCCCGGCTTGCCTTGGGTGACATTGTATTCCTTATCGCGTGTCACGCCAGTCACGGCAAAACGTTTCATATATGTGATGCCGCCACGTCCGTCTTGATAAAGCACATTATAAATCGTGCGCTCGTCGTTGCGCTTAAACACATTAAGGTACAACACGTTTTTGCCGACATATATCTTATCTGCCACTCGTATCACTTTGAAGCGACCATCCTTATAGAATATTATCACATCATCGATATCAGAGCAGTTGCATACAAACTCATCTTTCTTCAGATTAGTGCCTATGAAGCCCTCTTCCCTATTGATATATAGCTTTTCGTTAGCCTCAACCACCTTCGACGCCACAATAGTGTCGAAGTTCCTGATCTGGGTATTACGTGGAAACTTATGGCCATACTTCGACTTCAAGTGCTCATACCAGCCGATAGCGTGTTCCACCATGTGCTCGAGCTTATAGTCAATTTCCGCGATTCGCTCGTTAAGGCTCGCTATATAGTTGTCGGCCTTCTCGGTATTGAATTTCAAGATTCGAGCCATCTTTATCTCCATAAGGCGCATGATGTCGTCGTCGGTCACCTCGCGATAGAAATCCTTAACAAATGGCGAAAGGCGCTTATGCACGTGCGCAATAGCCACGTCCATACTGCTCGCATTCTCAAATTCCTTATCTTTGTATATGCGCTGCTCAATGAAGATTTTCTCCAACGAAGCAAAATGCAGCGATTCAAGCGTTTCGCCACGTTGAATCATAAATTCATAGTGGAAAATCTGCATCGTGCGATCCACGCTGAACTTCAGCACATCACTCACGGTGAGGAATTGTGGCTTGTGATTCTTAATCACACAGCAGTTTGGCGAGATGCTGGCTTCACAATCGGTGAAAGCATATAGTGCGTCAATAGTGCGGTCGCTCGACACGCCCGGCTGCAATGTCACCACTATCTCAGCACGCTCGGCAGTATAATCCACCACGCTGCGCAGCTTTATCTTGCCCTTATCAGCCGCCTTCAGAATCGATTCCTTAAGCACTGTGCCAGTCTTTCCGTATGGCAAGTCAGTGATTACAAGCGTCTTTTGGTCGCGCTTCTCAATTTTAGAGCGCACCTTTACCACGCCACCACGTTCGCCATCGTTGTAGTGACTCACATCTATCAAGCCGCCTGTGGCTTGAAAATCTGGATATAGATGAAATTCTTCGCCTTTAAGATAACTTACAGCAGCATCGCACACCTCACAGAAGTTGTGTGGCAGGATTTTGCATGACAAACCCACGGCGATACCTTCCGAACCAAACACAAGCAGCAACGGGAATTTCGCTGGCAATGTGAGAGGTTCGTCTTTACGGCCGTCATACGACTTGGTCCAATCGGTCACCTTTGGGCTATACAACGTCTCAAGAGCAAACTGCGAAAGACGTGCCTCAATGTAACGACCAGCCGCAGCCGAGTCGCCAGTGAGCACGTTACCCCAGTTCCCTTGTGTGTCAATCAGCAGCCCTTTTTGCCCGAGTGTCACCAAGGCGCCGTAAATCGACGCGTCGCCATGCGGGTGATACTGCATAGTGCTACCCACCAGATTGGCAACCTTATTATATCGTCCGTCGTCAAGTTCCTTCATCGCATGGAGGATGCGTCGCTGCACAGGCTTCAGGCCATCGTCAATGTGTGGCACGGCACGCTCAAGTATCACATACGACGCATAGTCAACAAACCAGTTCTGAAACATCCCCGAGAGACGCAGTTTCTGGTCTTTTGGTACTTTATATGCCGAATGCCCAGCCTTCTCAGTGCTTTCCTCCTCGCCCTGAGGGTCTTGTGTCATTTCAAAGTCTTCGCTATCTTCTTCTTTCATTGTTGAATGTACATCTTTTTCTCTATATCCTTCATTTTTACGGCACAAGCTATGCTTCTTTGCATAGCCACAATGCCGCTAATTTGCTATAAAATTACAAAAAAACGCCCATATCGGCAAACTTATCTTTCCGTGCCGACTAAAAAACCGCCAATTTTCACAAAAAGACCCATATTCCAGCGATTTCCACAACTTTTTGTAACCACCCAACTATTAGAAACTTTGTTAAAAAGTTGCCATAATCACACATTTTCGCTTACTTTGCACACTAATTATATTCTTTCTCCATACATAATGGAGTCTAACGCAATTGAATTAATAAAAAATGGCACAAGTTAAGCAAGAAGAAACCCTTAAAAAGATTGTTTCACACGCAAAAGAATACGGATTCGTGTTTCCATCAAGCGAAATCTACGATGGTTTAGGAGCCGTGTATGACTACGGTCAAAACGGTGTAGAGTTGAAAAACAATATCAAGCGCTATTGGTGGTCAGCAATGACACTGCTCCACGAAAACATCGTTGGTATCGACTCTGCAATTTTTATGCACCCTACCATATGGAAAGCATCAGGACACGTCGACGCATTCAACGACCCTCTAATCGACAACCGCGACTCTAAGAAGAGATATCGTGCCGATGTGCTTATTGAAGACGAAATAGCAAAATTCGACGATAAAATAGAGAAAGAAGTGGCAAAAGCCGCTAAGCGTTTCGGTGAATCGTTTGATGCCGACCTTTATCGCACCACCAACCCTCGCGTGCTTGAGCATGCTCAAAAGCGCGACGAGTTGCACCGTCGTTACAAGGAAGCAATGGAAGCAAACAACCTCGCAGAGCTCAAGCAAATCATTCTCGACTACGGCATCGTTTGCCCTATCTCCGGCACTAAGAACTGGACTGACGTTCGTCAATTCAACCTTATGTTCAAGACCGAAATGGGTAGCACAGCCGATGGTTCGATGACAGTATACCTCCGTCCTGAAACAGCTCAAGGTATCTTCGTTAACTTCCTCAATGTGCAGAAGACTGGCCGTATGCGCATTCCTTTCGGTATCGCTCAAATCGGTAAGGCTTTCCGCAACGAAATCGTTGCACGCCAATTCATCTTCCGTATGCGCGAATTCGAGCAAATGGAAATGCAATTCTTCGTACGCCCTGGTGAAGAACTCGAATGGTTTAAGCGTTGGAAAGAAACTCGCATCAAGTGGCACAAGGCCCTTGGCATGGGTGATGAAAAATATCGTTTCCACGATCACGACAAACTCGCTCACTACGCCAACGCTGCTACCGACATCGAGTTCCGTATGCCTTTCGGTTTCAAGGAAGTTGAAGGTATCCACTCTCGCACAAACTTCGACCTTAGCCAACACGAGAAGTTCTCTGGCAAGAAGATTCAATACTTCGACCCAGAACTCAACCAATCCTACGTTCCTTACGTAATCGAGACATCTATCGGTGTTGACCGTATGTTCTTGTCAATCCTCTGCTCTGCTTATGAGGAAGAAGCTCTCGAAAACGGCGAAACACGCACAGTGCTCCACTTGCCTAAGCAACTCGCTCCTGTTAAGGCTTGCGTGATGCCTCTCGTTCGCAAAGACGGGCTTCCAGAAAAGGCTCGCGAAATCATGAACATGATCAAGTTTGAATACGCTTGCCACTACGACGAAAAAGACTCTATCGGTAAGCGCTATCGTCGTCAGGATGCCATCGGTACTCCATTCTGTATCACCGTTGACCACCAGACTCTTGAAGACAACACTGTCACTATTCGTCACCGCGACTCTATGGAGCAAGAACGTGTGGCTATCGCCGACCTTCTCAGTATCATCGATAGCGAAGTAAGCTTCAAGGAACTGCTCAAGAAACTCGTTTAATCATCGCAAACACATATATGAGAAAAATTGCGTATTTACTGATTCTCTTCGCTTTGCCGTTGCTCACATCGTGCTTTGAAGAAACCACATGGGAGAAATATGCCGACTGGCGCAAGGTGCAAAACGAATGGCTCGACAAGGAATTGGCAAAGACCGACGAAAATGGACAACCGTTCTACCAGTCTCTCAGCGCCAACTTCGACAAGAACGCCGTCGTTTACATCCACTACTACAACGACCGCAATGACACCAAAGACAATTTGATGCCTCTCTACAATTCTGTAGTAGACACCAAATATCATGGTAGCATCTACGACGGCACACCTTTCGATTCTTCATACCTCAGCACAAGCCCTGCCGATAGCGTAATCCGCTTCAGCGTGAATGGCGTAGTGTCGGGTTGGGCAATCGCTTTGATGAACATGCACGTTGGCGACTCGGTGAAAGTGATCATACCATACAACGTAGGCTACGGAGAATCAGGAAAATCATCAATTCCTCCTTACACCCACATGGTGTTCCAATTGAAATTACAAGACATCTACAGATATCACGCGCAATAAGATATTATTTGCACACATATCACACACTAACAATCTGCCGCACTATCACCCCTTGATAATGCGGCAGATTTTTTTCGTGGCATTACGCATCAGTTGAGTGCAAAAAATAGACTGCCCACAAGGAGCAGTCTAAATATATTCTCATCAAAGAATCTTTAGCCCAATTTGGTCAGTCGAGCTTGGTTGTATTTCGGAGTTTTAGATTAGCCGAGCTTTTCGTCAACCATCTTGATTTTCTTCTCAAGAACGGCTATATCATCTTTGAGTCTTGCGATCTTACGTTCCATTTCCTTGAGCATAGTGTTACCCGACTTGCTTTGAGCATTGAAGAAACCGAGATTGTTCTCAATAGTCTTCAATTCGCTCACGCTTTGCTCGTATGTTCTCACCAGGCGTTCACGTTCACGATAAACCTTATCATTATCGGTCATGTTGTTGATGGCGTTCTCAAAGTTTGCCATGCCAGCACGGCTTGCTTTCATATCAAATTTTGCAAACGCAGCATCAATTGCCTTCTTATACTCAGCATACACCTTGTCCTTCTCCTTGAATGGCACATGGCCTACTTCTTGCCATTGCTTCATCAATTCGCGAATCTTCTTGATTGCCTCTTCTTCGTTCTCCGAAGCCAATTGCTCGTTGATGGCAGCGATAATGCCCTTCTTAGCCTTCAGGTTGTTGCGTTCTTCTTGACGAACATTCACAGAAAGCTTGTTCTTTTGTTCAAAGAAGTAATCGCATGCACCCACGAAGCGTTTCCACACCGCGTCGCTTTGCTTCTTCACAACAGGACCAACAGTCTTCCACTCCTTCTGCAATGCCACCAAAGCCTCAGAAGTAGCCTTCCAGTCGGTAGAATCCTTCAAGGCTTCAGCCTTCTCGCACAATGCCACCTTCTTTGCAAGGTTTGAAGCCATTTGCTCCTTCATTTGCTTGAAGAATGCAGCCTTTTGTCCGAAGAACTCGTCGCACTTTGCACGGAAGCGCGCAAACAATGCGTTGTTTACCTTACGGGCAGCAAATCCTAGTTTCTTCCACTCGTTTTGCAACTCTATGATTTGCTTTGTAGCATCGTCCCATGCAACATAAGTCTTAAATGCTGCAGTGTCGATACCTTCTATCTTTTCACACAAAGCGGTCTTTGCGTCCTCGTTTTCTTTCTCACGTTTTTTGCGTTGCTCAAAGAATGCTTGGTGACGTTTGTTCACAACAGCCGAAGCCTCCTTGAATTTAGTCCAAAGGCCTTCGCGGAGTTCCTTTGCAACAGGTCCGATTTCGCGCCACTTGTCGTGAAGCGCTTGCAGAGCGCGGAATGCTTCCACCACATTCTCGTTTTCGCTCAACTTTTCAGCCTCATCGCAAAGCGCCTGTTTCAATTCAAGGTTCTTCTTAAAGTCGTAGTCACGCAATTCCTTGTTGACCTTCAACATATCGTAGAACGACTCTACAGCAGCCTGATAAGTCTTCCATATATCAGTAGAATTGATGGCAGGGACATCACCTATCTGCTGGAATTCATGACGTAGTTCTTGAACGTGTGCGTATTGCTTGTTCACATTGTCAGCGTCTTCACTAATCTTCTTAATCTCATCAATGATGGCCTGTTTTCTTTCAAGATTTGCAGCGCGTTCCTGCTCAATCGCAGCATTAAACGCAGCACGCTTCTCTTTAATCTGATTTAGCAAGTCCTTCACCTTTTGTTCATCTTCGTCAGGCATTGGAGCGAAAGCTGCCTCTTCGTTGCCCTTTGCAAGGAATGCTTCCTTCTCTTTTTCCAATTCTGCCTTTCTGATTGTATAGAAGGCTTGTTTGATGTGACCCTCTTCGCGCTTGATGTCTTCAATAGGCTTTTCAAGCAGCGCTTCAAGGGCTGACACCAATTCCGCTTTGGTCATCGACAAATAGTCGACAGTCGAAACGTCTTCGGCATCTTCGATAGTTTCTGTGGTATCATCTACTGGCTCTGCACTCACCACTACTTCTTTTTCGGCAGGCTCTGTGTTCAAGGTTGCATCCTTGCCTAATTCTTCGTTAGGCTCCAATGCTTCATTACGCAATTCCATAAAGTAAGTTTTAAAAAATTAGCAAATAGCATTTTCAGCACACGCTGACAACACTTTAGAGTCCAAATATACACATTTTTTTCTTTACTTTATCACTTTTCAATGATTTTTGAAAAAAATATCCCATTTTTTACCAGTTTTTCCAATTTTTGCAACATTGACGAGAGATTTCCCATAATCCCAGTTCGGACATTAGGAATAGGATGAATTTCGGAATTTTAGAAGTGCAGATTTTGATTGATTTTTAATGAGGAATAGCACGCTATTGCTACGAATTAAAAACATACTAAAGAAGCCTTATATAAACCGAAAGGCTCCAAGCAGTAGAAAAATCACCACATTTACGACCTAACGACCGATTTGGGATAATACCTTTTCTCATCATAGCGCAATACAATAATTCTCCTTTTTTTCTACATTTTATATCTAAAACTCGGAAAAGAGAAAAATTCCTACAAAAAGTTGGCATATTTATAAAATAATGACTACTTTTGCATTAACACTCTAACTGAAGTTGATTCAATAAAAAGGGGCTATCGTCGCGAGATGAGAGCCCCCAATTTTTTTAACAATATGTCCACCCGATTATTTCGTTAGCAGCATGCCATCAGAAACGCCTTTTGCAACATCTTCACCCATGCTTATAGCCACTATTTGCAATGCGAAAGCACCGGCTGCGGCAGGTCCATTGCCAGTCACCACATTTCCGTCGACAACCACCGGAACAGATTGCACATCACAACCATCCATCATGTCGTCGAATCCCGGATAGCACACGCCGCGCTTACCATTGAGCAAGCCCAACGGAGCCAGCACTACTGCCGGAGAAGCACAGATAGCAGCAATCTTGCCACAATTTTCATTCTGTACACACAGCAATTGAGTAAGTTCGCCATAAGAAGCCAGATTAGTTGCGCCCGGCATACCGCCTGGCAACACCAGCCACTCAGCACCCAAGTATCTCTTTTCGTCGGCAAACACCTCGTCGGCCTCAACCTTTATGCCATGCGCGCCAGTCACAGCAACCGTGTCGTTTATAGACACCGTAACCACATCCATGCCAGCCCTTCTCATTATATCAACACTTGTCAATGCTTCGATTTCCTCGAAACCGTCAGCCAAAAATACGTAAGATGTCTTCATTTTTCTCATTTTTTATTGTTTTCCGTTTTCAAAGATAGTGCAAATGAGGGAAAAGCACAACACACGCAATGCTTTTCCACAATCACTGATTTTTTGCAGCACCGCCCACTCCCTACAAACTATTGCGTAGATTTTTTCATTATCTTTGTATCGCAAATAATAAACAAGAACTGACATGAAAGCTTACAGATATAAATATGTGGCAATCTTAATAACTACACTAATCGCCACCTGCATCTACTTTTTCAGCAAACCAGAAGACAAATATTTTCGCATAAGTTCTGTGGTGTGGACCACGGAATACCATATAACATATAAGGGCAACTGCGACATAACCGACTCTATCAATCGCGTGTTCAACGCCATCGACAACACACTATCAGTTTTCAACCCGAAATCTACCATATCGCGAATCAATGCCAACGACCCTACGGTTAAGCCGCACCCCTATGTCACCGACCTCATATCGCGCAGCATCGCCATAAACCGTCAATCAGAGGGATACTACGACCCTACTGTAGCTCCGCTGGTGAACCTTTGGGGATTTGGCACAAAAAAAGAAAGCGCAATACCTACAAAAGAGCAAATCAATGAAGCGCTGCAATATGTGGGCATCAACAACGTGAAAATCGACGATAAAGGCAATGTAGTAAAGCAGCACAAGCAAACGATTATCAACCTTAGCAGCATAGCCAAGGGCTTTGCTTGCGACGAAATCGGCAGAATGTTTTTGCGCAACGGCATCGACAACTACATCATTGAGATTGGCGGCGAAATATGCATGCACGGCGCTAATCCACAAGGCGAGGAATGGCATGTGTCAATCGATCGCCCTATCGAAAGCAACGATAGCGTGATACACGAATCGGCTATCGTGCTACGACTCACCAACAAAGGACTTGCCACTTCGGGGAATTATCGCAACTATCGCGAGATGAATGGCAAGACTTTCTCACACATCATTAATCCAACAACAGGCTATCCCGAAAATAGCGACGTGCTTAGCGCCACCATTATAGCCAGCAACACTGCCGACGCCGACGCCTATGCCACCGCGTGCATTGCCATGGGTGCCGAAAGAAGCATGCGCATGATACAGGCCGACAAAGACATCTGCGCCTTGCTCATCTATGTGGACAAGCATGGAGAGATCAAGAACTGGCTCAGCCACGACTTGCGACAAATGATAGTGAAGCAATGATGTAACCATCTCATTGCCTCAAAAAAAAAGCATTAAACCCAAATCGGCCATTAGGGATTGAATAGATTTAGGTATTTTTTAGAAGTGCAGATTTTAATTGATTTTTAATGAGGAATAGTTGGCTATTAAGAGTTAAAAACAAACAAAAGATGCCTTATAAATACCGAAAGGCTCCAAGCAGTAGAAAAATCACTAAATTTACGGCCTAACGCCCGAATTGGGTTTACGAATTTGATTTTTTAAAGAGTATCCTCAGAATTTTCCGACTCTTCTTTGAGCAAGTCAATCATCTGCGAACAAACATTGCTTGCCATTAGCAATTCCGACTTGAGAGTCTTCTGGTTTGTTATACCTATAAGATATGCAGGGAACCCGATCACGGCAAATATACCAAGCGCCAAGCCCACCGACTTGCCGAGATTTGGACCATAGATTATAGAGTCGCGCACGATTGGGAAGTCCATAGCCTTATTCAATATCAATTGGCTTCGAGAATTTGAAAGATATGCCACCACATCATCAAGCTGAGCAATGATGTCACGCAAACGAACTCTGTCGTAGCCCTTGCACAAATACACCAAATAATGCTGCGGACTGCGGTATGTGGCAAGGAACGAATCGAGCGCCTGCTTCAACGCGCCAACCTTAGCAATGGCAACATCATCTACCACCTCATCGATTATCACCTCTTTCTTCTCTATCTTGCGGGCTTCTTGTATTCCCAACAGACGACGAACAAGATTGCGATAAGCATCAGGATTAAACACTGCCGAGTCGTTCATAGACTTATATGTGAGGAATATGCCTAATGGCATCAGCACAATCGAACTCAACCAGATGCCGAACCATACGTCGAAACGGCCATCACGAGCCTGTTTAAAGCCGAAGTTATCAATAATGTAGTACACAATAAATAGCAACACCGATATCACTATAGGCGTTCCCAAACCGCCCTTACGGATGATAGCACCCAATGGTGCTCCGATAAAGAAGAATATCAAGCACGCCAGCGACAAAGTGTATTTCTTTATCAACTCTATCTCGTGGCGACGTATTGTCATCACATCATCAGCCACCTCTACGCCCGAGAACAAGAAATCTTGCTGCTCGCGCGACGCCATATTGATAGCGCCCACCATAAGATTCATTTTCTTATCTTGAGACAGCGAATTGAAAAGGCTATCAATATCTATGGCTCGTTTCACCTTAGGAAGCACCACCTTTTCCTCCACACGAGTGGTGTCGTGATATACATATTTCACCTGAGGCACTCCCACCACAGCATTGAGGCGGAAGTCTGTCATCATCTTCTGGCTAATAGAGTCGAGCCGAAGATTCACCGAGTCGATCGTATGCTTCAATTCAGATATACTCTTTCCGATATACTGCGAACGCATGGTCTGCTCATCGAGCTTATTGAAGTTGGCATCAAACGGAATCATGATATCCTTATCGGTAAACGATTCTCGGCGATACATCTGACCCTCATTCACCGAAGTAGGCTCTTGAGTGTTCTGCATATCCTGAAACGACTCTCCCTTATATAGGTGCAAGAAAAGGTGCGTCTTGCTCTCGTCAAACGCCAGTTTTCCAGAATCCGCCACAATAATATTGGCATAGCCATAACCCTTCGACACATCATATATCATCATATTATATAATGTGCCGTTGTCGCGGTTTTTATGCTTCACATACACGTTGTAGCCCGGTATCTGGTCGTAGAACGCGCCTTCCGGGATATCGAGGTCTGGAGTCTTCTGACGCACCGAGAACACAATTGTCCACATCTTCACCTGTGCGCGTGGCAACACCTCGTTCTGAAAAAAGAATGCCACTACCGAGACGAAAGCAATAAACACTATCAGCGGCTGCATCACCTTTATAAGCGACACACCCGACGCCTTGATAGCCGTGAGTTCGCTATGTTCGCCAAGGTTACCAAATGTCATCAAAGAAGCAAGCAATATGGCAAGCGGAAGCGCCAATGGCACCATCGTGAGCGCTGCGTAGAAAAACAATTCAGCAATCACACTCACTGCCAAACCCTTACCCACAAGTTCATCGATACGAAACCACAGGAATTGCATCAACAAGATAAAAAGACATATCAAGAATGTCATCATGAACATCGGCAGAAACGTCTGCAAGACGAATGTATGTAGTCTTTTTATCTTTAACATTTGCACAGTTTTCAGTTTTCCGATGCAAAAGTAGTAATTAATCAGTAAATATTCGTCTTTTTTGGCAACTTTATGGCGTGCCACACCCTTGCTCTCGCTTGTTCGCAACCTTTATGAGCAACCAATCACTCTTTTCAACACCTTTATCTGATTGTTCCACAATTCCACGATTTCCTTCTTTTCGTCTTCATCGATAGCGAAATCGGTGATTTGCAGGTTGCGACTGCCCGTGATTTCAGAATTTGTTATGCGCATCTCAAAATAACTCTTCGGAATTTCGGTGTCATCCCAGCGGAATCGCACATACTGTCCGCTGCGTATCGCCAATAATGTGGCTGTCTGCGATGCCTTATTCCAAAAAAAAGTAAATGTCTTTCCATCCTTAGTAACATCGTCGGCAAACCACTCAGCCAATCCATTGGGCGTAGAAATAAACGTCCATATCAGATTAGATGAAACACTCTTCATATCAAAGTCTATTACAAATTTTTCTTCGTGCATAGTAATGGGTAATAAGGTTATTATTTCATTCCGCTAAATAAATACAAAGATTACACAACTACAAATAATCAGGCAGAAAAATAGCAAATAATAGCAAATAACACCTTTATTATCATTGCTACGAAAAATTTCATCCCGTAAGGCAATAGTAACTTAAAAATATTCCTTAATTTTGCACATATATCAATTACACTTAAAACTATGGACTTATTTTTAAATCTTAAGGCGACAGCCATTGCACACAAGCAACGTATTGTCCTCCCAGAAAGTACTGAGCCTCGCACATTGAAGGCTGCTGAGCAAGTAATCGCAGAAGGAATTGCCGACATCACTCTTATCGGCGAACCTGCAGAAATCATGGCAAAAGCCGAAGAGTTGAATCTAACACATATCGGCGAAGCGCGTATCGTCAACCCAAATGACGACGAAGCAATCCAAAAATACGTGGAATTGTTCTACGAACTTCGCAAATCTAAAGGCATCTCTATGGAAGACGCCAAAAAGACTACAAAAAACCCTCTTTACCTCGGCTGTCTCTTGGTGAAAGCTGGCGAAGCTGATGGTCAAGTGGCTGGTGCTGCCAACTCTACTGGCAACGTGCTCCGCGCCGCTTTCCAAGTTATCAAGACTGCTCCTGGCATCACTGCCGTTTCTGGCGCATTCATCATGCAATTGCCAGAAGGATGTCCTTTCGGACACAACGGAATCTTCGTGTTTGCCGATTGTGCTGCAATCCCTGTTCCTACAGCTGCCGAACTCGCACAAATAGCCGTTTCTGCCAATAAGACTGCCAAGCAAATCGCTTGCATCCCAGAACCAAAGATCGCTATGCTTAGCTTCTCTACTAAGGGTAGCGCTAAGCACGAAAATGTAGACAAGGTGGTAGAAGCAACCCGTTTGGCTAAGGAACTCGACCCAACTATCAATATCGACGGTGAACTTCAAGCCGACGCTGCAATCGTTCCTTCAGTGGGCGCAAGCAAGGCTCCTGGAAGCCCTATCGCTGGTCAAGCCAACGTGCTCATATTCCCAAGCCTCGAAACTGGCAATATCGCTTACAAGCTCGTGCAACGTCTCGCTGGCGCAGTAGCTGCTGGTCCTGTTATGCAAGGTCTTGCCGCTCCAGTCAACGACTTGTCGAGAGGATGCTCTCCTGAAGACATCGTTAAGACTATCATCATGACTTGCAACCAAGCTATCGATGCTAAGAAATAATCAACACACAACTATAACCAATTTATTTTTATGAACATATTAGTGCTCAATTGCGGAAGTAGTTCCGTAAAATACAAGCTTATTGAAATCAAAGCCAACAACGTTTTGGCTGAAGGTGGCATTGAGAAAATCGGTCTTCCTGGCGCATTTATCAAGTTTAAACAACCAAGCGGCGAAAAGAAGATTATCGAACTCGATATCACCGACCACGATGGCGCTATCAAGGCTATCCTCGACATTCTCACAAGTGAAGAAGACGGCTGCATCAAGAGCTTCAACGAAATCGACGCTGTAGGCCATCGCTTAGTGCACGGCGGCGAGAAATTCAATAAGAGTGTGCTTATCACCGAAGAAGTTATCGCTAAGGTGAAAGAATGCTACGACATCGCACCTCTTCACAACCCAGTGAACATCGCTGGCGTTAACGCTATCTCTAAGGTCCTTCCTAACGTTCCTCAGGTTGGCGTATTCGACACTGCATTCCACCAAACAATGCCTGCTAAATCATATATGTATGCCCTCCCTTACAAGTTCTATAAGGAAGACGGCGTTCGTCGCTATGGGTTCCACGGCACAAGCCACCGCTACGTTTCTAAGCGTGTATGCCAATTCCTTGGCGTTGACGCTCACGACAAGAAGGTGATCACTTGCCACGTAGGCAACGGCAAGAGCGTTGACACTTCTATGGGTCTTACTCCTACTGAAGGTCTTATGATGGGTACTCGCTGTGGCGACGTTGACCCAGGCGCTCTCACCTATTTGATGACTAAGCACAACCTCAGCGCTGCTGAGATGCAAAACATCATCAACAAGGAAAGCGGTATCGCTGGCGTTACAGAAATCTCTTCTGACATGCGCGCTATCGAAGACGCCGACAAGGCTGGCGATCCACGTGCAGTGCTCGGTCTGCAAATGTACGAACAACGCATCATCAAGTACATCGGCGCTTATGCTGCTGAAATGGGTGGTGTAGACATCATCGTATTCACCGGTGGTGTTGGCGAAAACCAAGTGGGTGTTCGTGCCAACGTTTGCCGTCCTCTCGCATTCATGGGCGTTAAGATTGACGAAGAGCTCAACTCTAAGATTCGTGGCAAAGAGGCTACCATCAGCACTCCTGACTCTAAGGTTGCTGTTTGCGTTATCCCTACCGACGAAGAGTATATGATTGCTCGCGACACCGAAGCCATCGTTGAAGGCCGCGAAATCATCGACTAATCTCACTTTCTAATTATAGAAAATCACAGAGGCCCGACTTACGTCGAGCCTCTGCTTTTATTATCCCAATTCGGTCATTAGGGCTTGGTAAGATTTCGGAGTTTTAGAAGAGCAGATTTTGATTGCTTTTTAATGAGTAATAGCAAACTATTGCGAGTTAAAAACAAGCATAAGATGCCTTATAAAAGCCGAAAGACTCCAAGCAGTATAAAAAAATTACATTTACGGCCTAATGACCGATTTGGGATTATAAATATGTGGCTGATTACTTCATCAATTCTCCGAAGTCGTCATAGAATTTTGGATCTTCTCCTACACAACGCTTCACGATGCGACCTTCTGGATTGACAAGCAACTTTGTTGGATAACCTTCCACGCCAAACAATGCCTCTACCTTCTTGTCTGTACCTGGCACATTCTCAAGGCTTATCACGTGTTTCCAGTCGAGGTGATGCTTTTCAATAGCAGCAAGCCACTTTTCCTTCTTGTCGCGGCAAGCGATTGATAGCACTTCCATCTTATCTTTATATTTTTCGTAGTTTTCCTTCAACTGAGGAATGCCTCTGATACACCAAATGCACCATGAGCCCCAGAAATCCACGAGCACCCACTTGCCACGTAGGCTCGACATCTTGAGCATTGAGCCATCTGGAGTAGGCAATTCAAATTCTGGCGCCATCTCGCCTTCTGCTGTCTGTGCCTTTGCTGCCTGAAGTTCTTTCTCTGCTTTAATCATATCCTGCAAGTCTTTCTCAATGAATCCAAACATCGAATTCCTTGCCTTATCGCCGATTTTTGGCAACATTTCCTCTGCAAACTCGGCATCGGTTCTCTGCATAGCCCACAAAGTGATAGGTGAGTCAAGATTTTCGCGCACATATTGCTTTGGTATATTATAGAATTCGTTTATCAACGAGTCGCGCTCTGTGCCCTCTTTCATCGTGTTGATTTTCGCAACCAAAGCACCCTGCTTATTGCTCAAATCATCAATCATCGTTTGCATTTCCGAACCTTCTACTTTCACGTCGATATTTTCGCCTGCCTTAGTGAAAGTCACCTTAAACTTCTCGCCTGGAGCGATATACAAAAACGCAGGACGTACATTTCTTGGAAGTTCCTTAGGACCTACCCTCACACAAGCATTCTCCTTTACATCGGCAATCACCAATTTGCCTTTTTTAGCCACAATCACAGTGTCTGGAGCAATAAGTTTTTTACTGCCAACATCAGTGGTTTGCACCCTCACGCTATCGTTGGTGAAGCCCTTGAGTTCCACTTTGATTTCCGCAACCGAGCTTAGCGACACCAAGCCCATTATTGCCAATAATAGAGTTTTTTTCATATTTAATTAGTTTGTTGTTAATATTTTCACATTCAATGCCGCCAAACGCCTTAGGCATAGCGATGCACAAATTTAACACATTAATATCAACACCACCACTAAATACACCATAATTTATGATATTTTCAGATTTCACTCGGAAATATCAACTCGAGCAAGCTGGTTGGGTTCACCTTCCTCTCTCTCGACTCGGCAATATCGAGGTGGTGCTTCATATCGCGCTCGCAGCAAGCTCGGTTGCTTGTTTCTCTCGTTTGCACTATCGTTGGATAAGATAGGCTACACTCGGATATACCAACTCGAGCAAGCTCGGTTGCTTATTTCTCTCGTTTGCACTATCTTTGCACCACAAAATCACAACATTATAAAATGAGCGAAGAAAAAAACATTTATAGCAGAGCGATTTTTATCGATAATCTGCGACGCGAACTCGTGAAACTCTGCACTTCTAAGCAGATGCTCAACAATATGATTTACGACATCCCTGAGCTGATGGAGAAATGGCAGCAATCTGCCGCCCAATACATGGCCGATGCGGTGCCCGAAATCTCCAAATATCCTATGGTGGCTATCGGTTGGGCTATGTATTATGGCATCGGCGCTGCCGTTTACTGGGACGGCGCTTGGGATCAAGTGAAAGATTGCGAAGACCTTTACAAATTCATCCGCGACAAGCGTGGCTTCGACTACATGGACGAATACGTCACCGAGGAACTGGTGGGCATCAAGCTCGACAGCACCAAACAGCGCGACGTGGCCGACGCTCAAGCACTCACCTCATGCATTCAGGAGTGCTCGCAACTTGCGCTCACCATGATACGCAAGCAGGGCATCGAGCCCCAAAGCTCCGAGGCTTTTTACCTATATGCCGCAGTAGAAAAAACAATGTTCGAACTGGGTCTTTCCGTGCAAATGTATCGCATGGGATACCGCTACGAAAAGGTGACACTAAATTGAAAAATAATTGCATAAAAAAAACTCGCAACTATTTGATATTTAAAAGAAAAGTCGTACCTTTGCAGTCCGATTATGTCCATATTATTTAATCAATTCAGAGGCTCGCAAGTGCTTTTGGCCAAGCATTGAGTGCGCTAATGAATAATTTATTTAACTATTAATCAGGAATTTAAAAGTGGATACTTTAAGTTACAAAACAATCTCGGCTAATGCCGAAACAACTCAAAAAGAATGGGTGGTAATCGATGCTACCGATCAAGTTTTGGGTCGCCTTTGCACAAAGGTCGCAAAAATTTTGCGTGGTAAGTACAAGCCATGCTACACTCCTCACGTTGACTGTGGTGACAATGTTATCATCATCAACGCTGACAAAGTAAAGCTCACTGGCAGCAAGTGGGACGATCGTGAATATCTTTCTTACACTGGCTATCCTGGTGGTCAACGTTGCGCTACTCCACGCATCCTTATGGCTAAGTCGCTCAACAAGCACATCAAGGTTGGCATTCACCCATTGTATGTAAAGGTGGTTAAGGGTATGCTCCCTAAGAATCGTCTCGGCGCTCAAATCATCAAGAACCTTCACGTTTACAACGGAAGCGAGCACCCACACGCAGCACAAAACCCAAAAGTAATCGACATCAACACCCTCAAATAATATTGAAGTATGGAAAAAATTAATGCAGTAGGCCGTCGTAAAGCAGCTGTTGCTCGCGTATTCGTTACTGAAGGCGAAGGCAAAATCACAGTCAACAAACGTTCTTTGGAAACATATTTCCCATCTTCAATTCTTCAATTCATTGTTAAGCAACCTCTTAACAAGCTTGAAGTAGCTGAGAAATATGATATTAATGTAAACCTTGTAGGTGGCGGTTATAAGGGCCAAGCAGAAGCTCTTCGTCTCGCTATCGCTCGCGCATTGGTTAAGATCAATGCTGACGACAAGGCTGTCCTCCGCGCTGAAGGTTTCATGACCCGCGACCCACGTTCTGTTGAACGTAAGAAGCCAGGTCAACCAAAGGCACGCAAGAGATTCCAATTCAGCAAGCGTTAATATTTACACATTATTATATTATACGCTTTACTGGATAGCGAGTTTAGTATCGAAATTGTATGGACTCTCACGCACGAGAGTGCCGGTGGCTACCATACAATTGATTTAAAAAAACGAAAGTAAACAACAAAAAAACAAAAAACAAAAATGGCAACACCAAGTTTTGAACAACTACTTGAAGCAGGATGTCACTTCGGACACCTTAAGAGAAAATGGAATCCTGCAATGGCTCCTTACATTTTCATGGAGCGCAATGGTATCCACATCATTGACTTATATAAGACACAAGCTAAGATCGAAGAAGCAGCAAATGCTTTGAAGAACATAGCAAAATCAGGAAAGCGCGTGCTTTTCGTTGCAACTAAGAAGCAAGCGAAGCAAGTAATTGCCGACAAGGCTTCTTCAGTTGGTATGCCATACGTTATCGAACGCTGGCCAGGCGGTATGCTTACCAACTTCCCTACCATCCGCAAAGCTATCAAGAAGATGGCTGCAATCGACAAGATGACTAAGGATGGCACTTTCGATAACCTCTCAAAGCGCGAAAAACTCCAAATCACTCGTCAACGCGCTAAACTCGAAAAGAACCTCGGCAGCATCGCTGACCTTAACCGTCTCCCATCTGCCCTTTTCGTTGTTGACGTATTGAAGGAACACATCGCTATCGCTGAAGCTAACCGTCTTGGTATCCCTGTATTTGGTATCGTTGACACCAACAGCAACCCTGACAACATCGACTTCGTAATTCCTGCTAACGACGACGCTTCTAAGTCTATCGAACTTATCCTCGATGCTCTTTGCGCTGCTATGCAAGAAGGTCTTGAAGAACGCAAGGTTGAAAAGGTTGACAACAAGGACGAAGAAGGTGAAGAAGTAGTTCAAAAGCCAAAGCGCGCTCGCATCGGTCGCAAGACTGCTGCCGCCGCTCCTGCTGCTGAAGCTACAGAAGCTCCTGCTGAAAAATAATTAATCATCTATTATCCACACAAAAACAAAACAACATTAGGATATGGCAGTTACAATCGCTGATATTAATAAACTCCGTAAGATGACCGGTGCTGGCATTATGGACTGCAAGAAGGCTCTTGTAGAAACCAACAACGACATCGATGCAGCTATCGAAATCATCCGTAAGAAAGGTCTTGCTATCGCTGCTAAGCGTGAAGACCGCGACGCTTCTGAAGGTCGCGCTATCGCTGGAACTAACGGCACTTTCGCTGCTGTAGTTTCTCTCAAGTGCGAAACTGACTTCGTTGCTAACACTGATGGTTTCAAGGCTCTTGCTAACCAAATCCTCGAAGCTGCTCTTGCCAACAAGGCTCAAAACATCGATGAACTCAAGGCTATCAAGCTTGGCGATCGCACTATCGCTGAACTTATCGTTGAAGAGACTGGTAAGACTGGTGAAAAGATGGAAATCGGTGCTTACGAAGCTATCGAAGCTGCTAAGGTTGTCGCTTACAACCACTTCAACGGCAAGCTCGCTACTATCGTTGGCTTCAACAAGGACGACGCTTCTGACGAAGCCACTCGCGAAATCGCTTTGCAAGTTGCTTCTATGAACCCAGTTGCTGTTAACGTTGACGAAGTTCCTGAAACTGTTAAGCAACAAGAATTGGTTGCTGCTATCGATAAGACTAAGCTCGAACTCGTTAAGAAGGCTGTTGACAACGCTCTCACTAAGGCTGGTTTGAATCCTAACTTGGTTGACAGCGAAGACCACATCGCTTCTAACATCAACAAGGGCTGGCTTACCGAGGAAGAAGCTACTAAGGCTCGCGAAATCAAGGAAAAGACTGCTGCTGAAAAGGCTGCTAACATGCCTGAAGCTATGATCCAAAACATCGCTAAGGGTCGTCTTAACAAGTTCTTCAAGGACAACGTCCTCATGGAACAAGAACTTGGCGACACTAAGGAAACAGTTTCTGCTTTCCTCCAAAAGATCGACAAGGATCTCGTAGTTACTTCTTTCAAGCGCGTTAACCTTAACGCTGACAATTGATTTTAATCAACAAATCAATATATTGAAAAGCGGACCTCACGGTTCGCTTTTCTTTTTTCCCTAAATCTGCCATTTTCTCATCATTTTTCAGTAATTTTGTTATACCCGATTCGGGTTAAACGACAAATTAAATACGAATAGTGGAAAATACCAAAGCAAATATCATAGAGTTCCCTAAAATATACGATTCGCGTGGCAGCCTATCGGTGATTGAGAACTTCAAGCAGTTGCCTTTCGCCATCAAGCACACCCGCTGGATATACGGTATGCCAAGTGGCAGCAGCCAGAATGGGTATGCCTTGCGCACGCAAAACCAATTGATTGTTGCACTATCGGGCAGTTGCGATGTCACCACCTGCGACGGTGATTGCGAGCAGGCATTCCATCTGCAATGCGCATCGCAAGCGCTGTTGCTTCCTGCCATGACATGGCGCTCTATCGGCAATTTTTCCACCAACACCGTTTTGCTGATATTATCTTCCGGCGAAGATTGCCCCGAAGAATATATCTACGACAAAAATTCACTAATATCTCCTGAGCACAATGAATAGCAACGACGACACAACAATAAAAAACTGCCGAATCATACAACTTGATTCCGTCCGCACCCCCGACGCTTGCTACTCAACCAGCGTGGAAGGATGCGGCCAACTCCCCTACGAAGTGCAACGGGTGTATTATCTCTACGAAGCACCAGCTGGCGCAAAACGTGGCGGACACTCGCACACCGAATGCCAAGAATTTTTGGTTGCCGTGAGTGGTAGCTTCGACGTGATTATCGACGACGGTAGCAACACGCGCCGCGTCACACTAAATCGCCCTAACCAAGGGTTGCTTATTACCACTGGCATCTGGCGGACGCTGAAAAATTTCTCTTCTGGCGCAGTGTGTCTGGTCTTGGCTTCACATCCCTACGACGAAAGCGACTACATCCGCCAATATTCAGCATTTCTGAAATCTAAAAACAAATTGTAATCCCCCCACCGACAAACTCATTATATATGAAAAAATACCAGTTTCTGAATCTCAAATACTCCACAAACCACTATTCCGATGAAATCAAAGAGGCCGTATGCCGAGTGATTGACTCGGGTCGTTTTCTTAGAGGTGAAGAGACTGCCTTTTTAGAGTCGGAAATGGCTGCATTATGCGGCACAAAGCATTGCGTGGCTGTAAGCAACGGTCTTGACGCCCTGCGACTTATCATTCGCGCCTACAAGCAGTTGGGTCGCTTTGCCGACGGTGACGAAATAATCGTACCAGCCAACACCTACATCGCCTCGGTGCTTGCAATCACCGACAATGGTCTTATTCCGCGCTTTGTCGACGCCGACATCAACACGCTTAACCTCGATACTACAAAAATTGAAGAGGTGATAAACGCACGCACTCGCGCCATCATGCCGGTGCATCTTTACGGAACTCCATGCTGGGACGAAACGCTCAAGCAAATAGCCGAAACTTACGACCTAATCACAATAGAGGATAATGCTCAGGCCATCAATGCCAAGGCTCAATGCAACGGCATTAATGGCACAAACATCACCGGCGGACTTGGCAATGCAGCGGCCATAAGCTTCTACCCAACCAAAAATCTTGGAGCAATGGGCGATGCTGGTGCCGTAACCACCAACGACGAAGAGTTGGCTAAAACTATCAGAATATTGGCAAATTATGGTGCCGACACTCGCTACCACAACATCTACGCCGGACTAAACTGCCGCATCGATGAGATACAGGCAGCTATTCTCCGCATTAAGCTTCGCCATCTCAATCACGAGACGGCTCGTCGCCAAGCCATAGCCAATGCATATAATCAGCACATCACAAATCCATTGGTGAAGACTCCTGCCATCTTCCACAATATGCAGCAAGTGTGGCATCAATACCCTATCCTGATTGAGCAGCGTGCCGACTTCATAGAATATCTGAAGATTAACGGTGTGGAAACTGACATACACTATACCGTTCCGCCTTTCATGCAACCTTGCTACGCCGAATACCACGATATATCTATGCCTGTTGCAACCACCATTGCCAACCAGGAAGTGAGCCTGCCTATCGGCGAACCAATCACCGCTGCCGACGCCGAAGTGATTGCTCAGATCATCAACGGCTTTGAATGCTGATTAGGCAACAATCCTCACATTGGCGGCTTCTCCGCAATAAAAATGAAACTACTTTCATTTTGCATTGCCCTCGGTTTGCACTATCGTTAGATAAGATTGCTTCGCCGACCTCAATCACGACTCGGCAAAAACAGCAGAAAATCTGCTTTTTTGCACTCGCTGCTCAATCGGGTGGCTGCACTCGGAAATAGCAATTCAAGCGAGCTTGATTGCTTATTTCTCTCGTTTGCACTATCTTTGCACCGATAAATAGAAACATTTTCACGATGTCAAGCAATACAAAATACTCACCTATCGGTGTTTTTGACTCCGGATTTGGAGGTCTTACTATCCTAAAGGAAATTCGCAAAGCGCTTCCTCAATACGACTATCTCTTTCTCGGCGACAACGCTCGCGCGCCTTATGGCTCTCGTTCGTTCGATATTGTTTACCGATTCACGCTTCAGGCAGTGAAATACTTATTCGACCACGGTTGCCAATTAGTGATTCTCGCCTGCAACACGGCTTCGGCAAAGGCTCTTCGCACAATTCAGCAAAAAGACCTACCGAACATCGACCCTAACCGTCGCGTGCTTGGCGTTATCCGCCCTACCGTTGAGAAAATAGGCGAAATATCTCACTCCGGGCACATCGGCATCTTCGGCACTCCGGGCACTATACAAAGCCAATCATACAACATCGAAATCGACAAAATGCACCCAGGCTTCAAAACCTTTGGCCACGCATGCCCTATGTGGGTTCCTCTTATCGAAAATAAGGAATATGATGGCGACGGAGCCGACTTTTTCGTAAAGAAAGACATCGAGCAACTCCTTTCGCAGGATGCCGACATCGACAGCGTGATTCTCGGCTGCACCCACTACCCTCTTCTGCTTGAGAAAATCAAAAAATATATGCCTAAGGATATCACTGTGGTGCAACAAGGCCCTATTGTGGCCGACAGCCTTGCCGACTATCTGCAGCGTCACCCCGAAATGGATTGCCGCATCAGCAAGGGCGGCGAGTGCCATTACCTCACCACCGAATCGGCTGAGAAATTTGGCGACCTCGCATCTATTTTCCTTGGCGAAAGCATTTCTCCGACTCACATTGATTTATAACCCCGTGCGCATCTGCAAAGCATCAAGCACACTCATCAGAATCAAAAAAAATGATTATAACAGTAGTTCTACTATACTTCGTGCTTCTCTACGCGGTGAGCACTCTCACAGGGAAGCGCTCTGGCAACGACACCTTTTTCAACGCTAAACGCCAATCGCCATGGTATATGGTGGCTTTCGGCATGATTGGCGCATCCATATCGGGTATCACGTTTGTTAGCGTCCCCGGCATGGTGCTCCATTCACAGATGACATATATGCAGACATGCTTAGGCTTCATTCTCGGCTATGCAGCCGTTGCCTTCATTTTGCTGCCTCTCTACTATCGCCTGCATCTCACCACCATCTATTCTTATCTGGGGCAACGACTTGGCCGCAAATCATATCTCACGGGAGCCTCGTTTTTCATTGGCAGCAAACTCATAGGCGCTGCTCTGAAATTCTATGTGGTGTGCATGATTCTTCAGGAATTTGTGTTCGCGCCTCACGGCATACCATTCCCTATCACCGTGGCAATAATGGTGTTGCTCATCTGGCTTTACACCAGGCGAGGCGGCATTCGCACGCTGGTGTTCACCGACTCCATACAGACGGCTTGTATGCTCGCCGCTCTCGTGTTGATCATAATCAACGTGATGAAGGCGCTCGATTTCACTCCAAGTCAAGCCGTTACAGCCATATCGCAACGCCCTCTTAGCCAAATGTTTGTGTTCGACGATTGGATATCGCGTCAGAACTTTTGGAAACAATTTATCAGCGGTGCTTTCATCGTGGTGGTGATGACTGGCCTTGACCAAGATATGATGCAAAAAAACCTCACTTGCCGCAACCTTCGCGAGGCACAAGCCGATATGTGCAGCTATGGTCTCGCATTCGTGCCAGTGAATCTGCTGTTTTTAGCACTGGGTGTTTTGCTCACCATGCTTTGCGATAAGCAAGGCATAGCGCTTCCACAATCGTCCGACTCTCTGCTGCCAATGTTTGCCGCCAATGGCAGCCTTGGCACTCCGACTCTTATCCTATTCACCCTCGGCATCGTGGCAGCATCATTCTCAAGCGCCGACTCGGCTCTGACATCGCTCACCACAAGCTACTGCATCGACATTCGACAGAAACCTCACGACGAGCCACTGCGCCGCCGCACCCACTTTGTGATGTGTGCAGCATTCATCGGTTTCATCCTACTATTCCGCTATGTCAATTCCACATCGTTGATTGACGCTATATACACTATAGTTTCTTACACCTACGGCCCATTGCTTGGCCTATTCGCATTTGGCCTGTTCACCAAGAGGATGCCTAACGACAAACTGTCGCCAATCATCGCCATAGCAGCGCCAGTGGCATGCTACGGCATCTCATACGCCACATCCACGCTCTTCGGCTATACATTCGGTTACGAACTATTACTGCTCAACGGCGCACTCACCTTCGCAGCCCTCTACGCTTTCTCTCATCCAGCCAAAATAACACAACCTGCGTAAACCAAATTCGTTCATTTGGGTCCTAATGTAAGATTTATCTACTGCTTGGTGTCTTTCGATTTTTATAAGGCGTCTTTTGCTTGAATTAGCAATACGCGTTAGAGGATTTTGAAGTGGTATTTTGCGG
>CAJLWM010000020.1 GCA_905210415.1 uncultured Prevotellaceae bacterium | reverse complement strand
AGCAAAAGATGCCTTATAAAAAACGAAAGACTCCAAGCAGTAAAACAAAATTTACTTATACGGCCTAATGACCGATTTGGGTTTATCAGTTGCCTCTATGGTTCACAGAGCCCTTCGTAGAGACTTTAGCGGGATTGCCGTAATAAGTCACTTCGCCAGCCCCACTGGCTACAGCCACCAATTCCTTAGTGGCACAGCACTTCACCTCACTGCTGCCAAGAGCCACGGCTGTAGTCTTAACGGCACGCAGATTCACTGCCTTAATGTCGCCACTACCCTTCGCCGATAGGTTGGCCTCCTGCGCAGCGCCATTGCTGATTTTCACATCGCCGCTACCTTCAACAGCAGCCGAAATCTTGCCTGCCTTCACAGTCTTCAACTCGATATCGCCGCTGCCTACCACTCCAAGGTCAATGTTGGTAGCATCAAGTCGGCGTGCCTTGAAGTCGCCGCTACCCTCTATGCCTACCACAATCTTGTCGGCCTTGAGCCCGTAAGCACTTATATCGCCACTACCCTTTATGCCGCACACGATTTCATCGCGGACAATGTTGCTATAGATAGCAATATCCGACGAACCTGCCGACAAAAACTTTTTCACGTTTGGAGCATATACCTCAACTCGCAACTTTGTGCCCACAAGATTAATCGACGCATTGTTTTTCTGACTCACAATGAGCGTGTTGCCCGACTGCTTCACATCTACATATTTCACCACGTTCTCCGAGCCCACAATTTGCACGTTTGTGGTCTTAGATTCTTTATATACTACGTCCACCGAACCTTTCACTGTCAATTCGGTAAACCCCGACACTCCTGCGACTTTTTTAGTCACATACTTGCCATTGGCTTTCACTATATCAAGGGCATATACACTCATAACCGAAGCCACGACAAACATTACCAATAATGCAAATAATTTTTTCATAACAAATAATATTTATTAATTCTTTACTATCTTAGACTACATAGCCTGTGCAAAAAGTTGCACACAAGAGGCAATTTTTTCTTTATTTTTTTGCCTTTCGGGTTTTATCTTTAGCCAACAGCGTGTATTCATAGGTGTAAATCGACCCGTCGGAATACACATTAGCCTTACTAATCACCAGCATATATTCTTCGTTGTTATACTTAAAGAAGTCAGCACCAGGCCTCATCACGCCATTTTTCGCTTTAAACATCTTTGCCGGCTGATTCAGCACTTCATCGTCGCCAATATATACTATCAGCCTCTCTTCCTTAAATTCGGCACAATAATCTTCCGTCACAACATATCTATATTCACCCACGTCAACTCTTTCAGGGCAATTATACTCTTCTGAATTGTATCTGCCGTCTTCATCGCTCCTCGCAATCACCTTGTTTATCCGCCCATAGCGCTTCTCCATTTCCTCGTCTGATGACTCACGGCACAGATATATGTAAGCGCTCCACATCTCCCTATAGTCGCCAACATACTCCTCGTCGATGCTCTCAAGCCAACGCAATTCGCCCGTTTTCTCGTTGTATGCACCCACACGGCGCGCAAGGCGAATCATACGTTCTGTCTGCGAACGCACGCCAATGTCGTTAGCTGAAATATAAGGGATATATGTGGAGAGGGCAATCAGCGCCGCTGCTGCATAAAGTATCGACGAAAACCTGTTGCGCTTGCCAAATATCAGCACCGCCGAACCAATCACCATCTCTACGCCTGCTACCATCATATACACGCGGCTCTCGGTGAAGCCATACTCTCTAATGCGATAGGTCAATCCTATCCAAAACAGCACCAAAAGCGGCAACGAGATATACCCGAAATACTTATACAGCCAGCGGAAATGTTTATTCGGCGCCATTTCGTGGAAAAGCAACCATGCGAATGTCACGATATAAAACGCTGTGATCATCGCAGAAAGACCGCCCAACGGCAACGATAACTTAAAACTAATCTGAACCAAATAGAGATACAGAATCACTGTATAAATAAGTATTGCCGAACCAAGAATATAGTTGATGAGAATATCGCCAAACTTGCTAATGTTCCACTGGCTCTTGCGACTGGAATCAATACCTATCAGATAAGACGACGGTGCAATCACTATCCAAATAAATTCGAGCACATATTCAAGCAAGCGATCGGAGTCGTAAGAGATGCTGAATATATATTTCACCGAAAAATATATCAACAAAAATAGCACCGACAGCACTACGGCCACCACAACAGCGCTCACCAACGATTGCACTACGTTCACAAAATTTCTTGACACCTCGTTATCGGCACGCCCACGTTCCGACAGCACCACAAACATTGCGGCAAGCAGCAGACCGAACCAATAGGCTGGCGAATAGATGAAGTGCATTTCTTGCACCACCAGCGCTACCACCAGCAACGCCAAAGTGGCATAATAGGCCCAGCGCGGCAATTTACCCTGTCGGGTGAAATTGTTTATGCCATACGACGCGCCAAACACCAATGGCAAAAGGAGCGCCTTATTATTATTCCAATAGCCCAAATTACTACACATCAACGCCGCGTATGCCACGATGCAAGCGACCAACTCCACTGGATATTGCACTACAAGCACCCTGCAGCGCTCCCTCAGATAATCCAATCTAATCCATTTCATAACCAACACTCTTTTAATGATTAATTTCTATCGCAAATATATTGTTTTTTTTGAAAACAATGATAACATATCACTGTTTTTCAGCACCCCCCGTTTTTCAAAAAAGTTTAGCAGCGACAAGGTCATATCAGTCCTTACCATTTCTGCTATTTTACAAGAAACGATGTGCATAAACTTTTACTGTATGGGGTTAGTCGCCGAGGTTGCGCTTTAGGCCGGCGAGCTTTACGCGCTTGATGGCGGAATGCGAGAACAATGCGCTGAACTGCGGTTGCTGCATATCGCGCACTTGCTCCGGACTTAGACTAAGGATTTCTTTTCGAGGCGCGAATTCCTCTATCTGGGTGGGCTCTGCCTTGCTGTTGTGCGGACACACTTTCTGGCACTGGTCGCAACCATACAGGCGGTTTCCCTTGGCTTTTACCGCCCAATCTGGCAATTGCTCGCCACGATACTCTATGAGCAGACACGACAAGCATCGCGACGCATCTACTGCGCCACCATCATGGCTCAACGCTCCACCAGGGCAAGCATCCACACAGCGGTGGCAATCGCCGCAACTGATTCGGCATGGCTCATCGGGCTCAAGCGATAGCGTAGTGACTATCTCGCCTAAGAAGAAATACGATCCCCGTCCTGGCAATATGAGAAGATTGTTGCGCCCAATAAACCCAATTCCTGCACGTTGTGCCCAGTATTTCTCGCGTATGGGTGCAGTATCAACGCACACCCTACATTCTGCTTGGTATTGCTCGTGAATATATTGCGCCAACCGAAGCATGCGCTCGCGCATCACCTCATGATAATCACGCCCATAGGCATAGTATGATATTTGCAGCGCATCGTCGGTCTGACGCGAAGATGGATAATAGTTGAGAGCCAACGATATCACCGTAGCGGCACCGAGCAACAGATTTTGCGGATTGCTACGCACATCGGTGTAGCGCGCGGCATAATCCATGCAGAAGTTCTTGCCTTCACTTAGCCAACGGGCATAGCGGGCCTCGGCATCAACAGCCTCGGCAATCGCCATACCACAAGCAGCAAAGCCCAGTTCTGCGGCCTTTTGCTTAATGTCCTGCTTATGGGTGCATTGGTATTTTATCGAACTCATATCCATTTTGCTGCAGCCACTCTATGGCTCTTGGCAAAGCATATTTCATGTTTTTTTCGGCCTTCAGCGAATCGTGAAACACGATGATTGATCCCTTGCGAGTATACCGCTTGACGTTGGCAAGCACACCCTTGCCATCAATATTTCGCGCATAATCGCGTGTCACCACATCATACATCACCACAGTGTAGTCGGACTTCACCATCTTGGCTTGGCCAAATCGCATCAAGCCGTGTGGCGGACGGAAAAGGTTGGTGTGCAGCAAAGCATTGGCTTGCTCCACATTGTCCATATAGGTGGCTTTAGTGACCTTGCTGCCTTGCATGTGATTCATGGTGTGATTGCCCACACTATGACCACGACGAAGCACCTCAGCCAGCAATTCGGGATGGCGCTGTGCATTCTCTCCAACCATAAAGAAAGTGGCCTTCACCCCATAACGGTCAAGCGTATCGAGCACCCACGGCGTAACCTCAAGAATCGGGCCGTCGTCGAATGTTAGATACACGCACTTGCGCTTCTTGTGAATGCGCCACAAACATTCAGGAAACAGCATGCGATATAGTAGTGGCGGTTGTTCTACAAACATATATATTTTCGTTTAGTGTTGTTTAAGCCCCAAATCGGATGCATTTTATATAAGCCCGACTCGGGATAAATAAAACAAGGATTGCCCACGTTTTGCACATCTATGCCTACGGACAATCCTTGTTTTCATATTATGGTTTCAAAAAATGTTCACCAAACTGGCGCCGTAGAATCAGCTGCAGCCTCAGTGGCTTGTGCCACTTGCTGCTCTTCCTGTGCAGCGCTCGCCTTAGTCTGCGATTGATACAAGAAGTTGAGCGAACGTTCTACGTTTACATTCTTCTTCATCATCGTTTCTACCATTTTCTTGCCACGCGATGCCGACAATTGGCTCAGATAATAGAGCAATTCTGGGAACATGCGTTGGTCGATATATCGGTCGTTCATTGTGAGACGATTATAAAGCGAAGTATTAAGACTTTGATAGAATCTCACATATTGTCCCCAATGCTCAATCTCTTCCTCAACAAGCTTGATGCAATGCTCCTTATCGGCCTTATTGCCGCCATACTGAGCGAGGAAGTCCCAAGTCTGAGCAATGCTGTAACCCATGTGAACAGAGTATGGACAAGCCTTAACCGGCAACTTCTCTTCCATCAGCAGAAGCACTGTGCGAGCCTTAGTGAATCTGTCGGCTGCATAAGCGGTGAGTTTAGCCTTTTCTTCGGCGCTCACAGGCTCTTCCTTGCTCTCAGCCTTGATTGTAGCCTCAGCGCCCTCATAAATGAGCATATATGCCAAATCGTTGATAGTAGACCGTGTGGTAGCCACCATGCGGCGGATAGTCTCATCGAGGTAGAGGCTACCTGGAGTGGCCTTGTCGATGCCAGCCCAACGGAACTTCTTAGTGACGTTCTCATAAGCCTTATCGGTGTTGGTGACGATTTCGCCGTCAGATGTGAGTTGGCGAATTGGTGTCACCTCATAAGCCATACCGGTGTTCTGCATATATGGTTTAAGACCAACATAATAGCGATCAGGCACAGTCATTGCGAAGTATACCGGACGCTTCCAACCTTGCGCAACCGACGAAGCCAAGATGTCGAGCACCATGGTGCCGTTGCAAGCGAGTGCTTGATCACGGCCCACCACAGGATCGTTGACTAAGTCTACGAAAATCGATTCCTGTATCGAAGCACGCTTGCTTTCACTCACCACACCTTGCTTGATAGCAACGTCGGCATCTACAGGGATATACATCACTGGATATTTGAGCTCTGGAAGACCCCAAATATTCTTATTATAGTCAGGTGCATACAATCGTTCGAGCGACTTCAGCACTGGAGTAGGCGTAGTGTCTGGCTCGATGAAATAATTGTATTGACGACGATCATAGGCATAAGTGGTCTTGTCGGCAAGCATTGGCACAGGCGCAGAGTCGTAGGTAGGATAACGCATTTGGTCGATATACCAATCGGTTGACAGATACGACAGATTTATCACACGCACATCGGTGCGGAAGCCTTCCACCTCTTGGCAATACCACAATGGGAATGTGTCATTGTCGCCATTGGTGAAGATTATCGCATCCTTATCGAGGCTCGATAGATAGTTCATACCGAAATCGCGAGCCGGATAGCGTCCGCTACGGTCGTGGTCGTCCCAAGTCTGGCTCACCATTTGCAATGGCACGAGCAAGCCCACAAGAGCAGCAAACACTGCCACCACCAACTTATGACTTTCACGAACCTCCACTTCAGGTTCTGCAGCCTTAGCATTTGCAGCAGACTTGTCGTTTTTCTTTAGTTTGCTCTTCAGGTTCATCTTTATCAGATAGAGCACAGTGCTCCACAATCCTGCCACGCCCATACCAATCCATATAGCATAAGCGTAGAACGAACCGGCAAACGCATAGTCGCGTTCACGAGGCTGACTTGGTGTCTGATTGAGGTAAATCACAATAGCAATACCTGTCATAAAGAACAAGAAGAAAATCACCCAGAATTGTTCGATGCCCTTCTTGCCGGCATAAGCCTGCCAAAGCAGACCGATGATACCCAAAATAAGAGGCATCAGATAGAACACGTTGTGGCCCTTATTGTTCTTAGCCAAATCGTCTGGCATAAGGCTTTGGTCGCCAAGACGCATCTCGTCGAGGAATGGGATACCGCTAATCCAGTTGCCGTTGGTGATTTCGCCTTGAGCAGAGATGTCGTTCTGACGGCCTGCAAAGTTCCACATAAAGTAGCGCCAATACATATAATTGAGCTGATAGTCGATGAAGAACTGCAAGTTCTCAAGGAATGTAGGCTTAACTTTTGCTTCCGAAGCAATAGGATTGCCGTCCTTATCAAGGCGTGTAGTGGCATTCACCATTTCACCTTGCAAGTTCACCCATTCTTTGTATTCCTTCATATGGGCGCCGCTATACATGCGAGGGAAGAGCATATCCAACTCAGGATTCATCTTATATTTCTCATCACGTCCCTTCATGAAGTAGTGGTCCTTGCCATCCTTAGCGCTTTCCACATCCTTTGCATAAAGGTTCTTACCCTCTTTCGCCACTGGGCTAAATCCGCCTTTACCGTTGTCTTGATACACGATTCCCGACGAGAATGTTTGTCCATACACCAATGGGCGATCGCCATATTGCTCACGGTTGAGATACGACGAAAGCGAGAACACGTTGTCAGGCGTGTTTTGGTTGATTGGGGTGTGCGAATTAGAACGTATCAATATCAGCGCATACGATGAGTAGCCGATGAAGATTACAAGTATCGACAACGCCACAAGCGTGAACACGCGCACTGGGATGCGTGGGCAGAAGAAAAACAAATATATGCCCAATGCCACGATAAGCAATGCAGCAATCAACCAGCCATTGCCGAAGAACAGCATACCCGACAATGTAATTGCCGCCAAGAAAGAGACCTTGATGGCAACAGGGTTTGTCTGACGATACAATTCATATAGACACCACGCAAACACGCCAAAGTCGATGATTGCATACAAGAGCACTCCGCTATTGTATGGCATACCGAGCACGTTAACGCAGAACAATTCAAACACTTGTGCGGCCTTAACGAAGCCTGGCACCAAGCCATAAAGGATAAGGGCAATAATCACAAACGAAACGCCCAAGGCGATGAGCGATCCCTTCACCGTGGTGTCCTTATACTTCTTATAGTAGAATACAAGCACAATGGCTGGGATACACAGCAAATTGAGCAAGTGCACCGCAATAGACACACCTATCACATAGGCTATAAGTATCAAGTAGCGATCGCTATTTGGCTCATCTGCACGGTTTTCCCATTTCAAAATCAGCCAGAACACAAGCGCTGTGCAGAACGAAGAGAATGCATACACCTCTGCCTCGACAGCCGAGAACCAGAACGTATCGCTCCAAGTGTAGGCCAACGCTCCAGCCACGCCACTACCAAAGATCACCAAGTATTGCGCGAGTGTCATCTTGTCTTCCTCGCCATCTACCACCAGCAGTTTCTTCACCAAGTGAGTCACTGTCCAGAACAGCAACAAGATGGTGAGTGCCGACAATATCGCACTCATCACATTCACCGCCACCGATGCCTTTGCAGGATCGCTGACAAAGTTGATTGCGAAGCGCGCAGCAAGCATAAATATTGGGTTTCCGGGCGGGTGACCGATTTCAAGTTTGTAACCCTGTGAAATAAATTCTGGGCAATCCCAGAAACTTGCCGTAGGTTCGATAGTGAGCAGGTAGGTAATTGCCGCTACCGCAAACATCAGCCAACCCAAGGCGTTGTTGAGTGTATTGTATTTCTTCATCCTAATTGATGTAAATTTGTATTCTCAATTTCATTAGACACCGCCACAATCACGCGACAATGCCTATTAAACACACAAAATTAGTGCAAATCGCCACATCTACAAAATTATACCCCACCCTTTCACACTTTTTACATATTCCATGCCGTAATTCGCTGATAAATCACTGCTTTTCGGGAATTCTGCCGCTACTGGGTAAAAAAATCGCCGCCCTGTGAAGAGCGACGATTTCAAGTATTCTATTGCTTTAGTGTTTTCAGCGTACGATATTGTCCTTAATGGTCTTTACGATGAGCGCTAAATCTTCATCACTCACCCACGGGCCACTTGGCAGGCAGAGCCCTACCTTAAAGAGCGATTCGCTCACGCCATTGAGATAAGATGGCGCATTGGCATATAGTGGCTGTAGGTGCATAGGCTTCCAGAACGGACGACTCTCAATGCCTTCCTCGGCAAGCGCCACGCGCATAGCCTCAACATTGGCGTTTGGCTCCACTGCTGTGTGTGGCGATTTCGACAAATGCACCACGCTTCCAGCACCGCCGATAGCAGCATTCTCCACTTTGCTATAAGCCTTTTCCTGACCCTTCACCTTGAGGTCTGGCGAGAGAGTGATGACACTCAACCAATAGTTGGAATCAAACTCTTCAGAAGGGTTTTCGTGGAATGTGATGCCCTCAACATCCTTAAACGCCTCTTTATAATACGCGGCAGTGTGATGATGGTGACTGATATGCTTGTCTACAACCGACATCTGACCACGTCCGATGCCTGCGCAGATGTTGCTCATGCGATAGTTATAACCCAACGACTCATGCTGATAGTATGGATAAGACTCTCTGGCTTGTGTGGCATAAAACATGATTCGATCCATAGTGGCCTTGTCATCGCAGATCAACGCGCCGCCTCCGCTGGTGGTGATCATCTTGTTGCCGTTGAACGAGAGCACGCCAAACTTGCCGAATGTGCCGCACATCTGCGATTGATAGCGACTACCAAAACCTTCGGCAGAGTCTTCCACCACAGGGATATCATATTTTTTAGCCACAGCCATGATTTCCTTCATCTTAGGAGGCATACCGTATAAGCAAACAGGGATAATTGCCTTAGGCTTGCGACCAGTGACAGCGATTCGGTCGGCAATCGCCTTATCGAGCAATTCCGGATCGAGGTTGTATGTGTCTGGTTCGCTATCCACAAACACAGGAGTTGCCCCTTGATATAATACAGGATTACAACTTGCACAGAACGTGAAGCTTTGGCAGATTACCTCGTCGCCAGGGCCAACACCCAATGCCACAAGTGCAAGGTGAACAGCCGCCGTACCCGACGCCAAAGCCACCACTCGCTTGTTTTCTCCCACAAATTGCTCCAGATCAGACTCAAAGCCGTTTACGTTAGGACCTAACGGAGCGACCCAACAATCAGCCATTGCTTCTTCAATGTACTTCATTTCGTTGCCGCTCATGTGTGCAAGACATAGTAAAATTTTTCTCTTAGCCATAAGTTTTTCTTTTTTCTTCAGATATTGCCACGCCCTCTGGCCGAAGGCAGAATATGTAAAGTAAGTTATTAGCCTTTTTTCTATAGCTTTATGCTACAATATTGGTCAATATCTCGTTTTCATTCACAAAAATACTACAATTATCGCAATGATTAAGGATTTTTACATCACCTATCAGTGATTTTTTTCAAAAAAACGGAATTTATCACTTCCTCATAATAATCCAGCAAGCATTTTTCCACGAATCGCTTATCGAAGCGCTCTGCCACCATCCTGCGCGAATTCGCTGCCAAGCGCGCGGTGAAGCTCTGGTCGCGCACCATTCGGCGCATCTGCTCATACAGTGCATCGGCATCGTGGGCTGGCACTATCACACCGTTCTCGCCCTCGCTGATTATTTCGCGCGAGCCGTTAATGTCGGTCACAATCGACGGCAGCCCCATTGCTCCTGCTTCAAGCACCACATTAGGAAAGCCCTCGCGATAGCTCGGGAATGCCAGCGCATCGCTCGCCGCATACCACGGGCGCACATCAGTTTGTCGACCCGCCATCACTATGGCTGGGTTGTTGTCTATTTCTTGTCTAACGGCACCATCAAGCGGGTCGGTATCTTCATAGTAGCCCACAAGCAGCAGTCGCGTGCCAGAGATTTCCTTATTCAACCGCGAGAACGCATCAACGAGTTCGCCAATGCCCTTGTCGCGCACAATGCGACCCACGAAGACAAATGTGAAAACATCGCTCTGGCGAATGCCATCGGCCTTAGCCATCACCTCGGCAGTGCGACAATAATGGTCCATATCCACTCCTCGCACATTGCCATATCCAAGCACATTCATCGGCTTGCGCGTGATGCCATATTGCTGCAAGTCGTGTTTAACACCTTCGCCCTCAGGCACTATATGAGTGGCACACGCGCAGGTTATGCTGTCGGTGAGTATCAGCACACGCTGCTTCAAACCAGTGGCGGTGGGAAATACCAGCCCCGTGAATGTGTGCATACGCACCGGCACACGGCATATCCACGCAGCAATCATGCTGAGCAATCCGGCCTTCGGCGTGATGCTGTGCACCATATCGGGCCGTTCGCACAGAAACGTCTTCACAAGCCTCAACAACGACACGAGGTCGTTTATCGGCGATATCGGTCGCGTCATTGGCACGCCAACGGTGCGCACGCCCTCGCGCTGCGCTATCTCGTTGAGCTCTTCACCAGGTGTAGACACTGCCACCACATCATATTTCTCCGAGAGCTTTTTCAGCGTGCCTCGGCAGAACACATTGAGCGATGTAGCCACCGTGGATGTGCGTATTATCTTCAGTCTTTTCTGCATATCTGTTCGTACACATCGCAATACTTGCGAGCGGTGTCGGCTATATCATACTGGCGAGCCGCCAGTGCGCACGCTTTGCCCACACGCTCATACTCTGCCTTGTCGGTGGTAACGCGGCGAATAACTTCTGCCAACTGGTGGCTATCGCCGTCGTCAAACAGCAACCCATGTCCGCTTACCACCTCGCGCAATCCATTCACATCACTGGCTATGAACGGGCGCCCGCTCGCCATACCTTCTACGCTCGAGAGCGACAGGCCCTCCCAATGCGATGCAAGCAGATTGACGTCAGAAGCCCGCAATATCTGCGGCACATCGCTGCGCAGCCCCATCAGGCGCACACGATTCTCAAGGTGCAGCTCGCTTATCAACCGTTCAATCTCGCCTCGGCGCTCACCCTCGCCCACAAGACACAACTTGTAGTTGCCCGGCAATTCTTGCAAAGCACGTATTGCACAATCGTGATCTTTACCCACACGAAAACCAGCCACCATTGTCAATATCACATCTCCCGCAGCATACTCAGGCACAAGCAGGTTACGCTCGCACGGTTTGGCATTGAAGTAATTCTCCAATTCTATACCATTCTCTATGGTGATCAACCCCTGCGGCTGTATATGGTTGTCGAGCATCGTCGACGCCTTATCCGATATGGATATAATCTGCGAATACCGCGCATACATCCACCTGTCTATCGGCTTAAAATACCACATTTCACGACGGCGATTCTCTGTGCTGTGTTCTGTGGTCACCAACTTTGCGCCACTCCATGCGAGCAGGCGGGCAATCGGCACATATAGTTGGCATGCCGTGTTGTGGGTGTGTATCACGTCGTATCGGCGCATATATGGCACCAATCGAAGCACATTGGTGGGTGTATATATTCCACCATGCGCATGCAGTTTGTGCACCATTATTCCATGGCTCTCAAGGCTATGCATAAACGAGGATGGCGTGCCATCAAACACCAGCGCCTCCACATCATGTCCCATCGCCCTCATACGCGGAAGCATATCCACCATCAGCTTCTCTGCTCCGCCTATGCCCAGCGAGGTTATCACATGCAATATCTTCATCTCTCCTTTTTTAGTTTTCACGCGAGTCTCCTGCTACTCAGTCTCTCTGTTGATTCACATCGCGCTTATGCATCATCCACCCAAGCAACTTCACACAATGCCACTGCTTAGCCAAGCGTGGCGCTTGTGCTTTGTCTTTCAGGCAATACCAGAAACGCCAATAATTGATTGCCGCCTTCAGTTTCTGCACGAACGGTATCTTATATCCATTCAGTTCGCTATAATGAGTGCACGATGCCACTGGGCTATCCATGCGTATGCGCACAATGCGATGCGTCAAGCCATCGGGCAAATAATCGCGATGATATATCACACTATCAAAATAACGCAATTTATACTTCTGTGCTATACGGTTCCACACAAGCGCCTCTGGGCAGAATCGCTCACCCTCTATTTCAGGGAACATGAATTCCCGCAAAACCTCAGTGCGGAACACCTCTGCAAGATCTCCTTTTACCATATATTTATATCTCACGTCCAAAGCGTTACAATCTATAATATTATAACACCCTTCGTGGTCGCGCTGTGGAAATTTTGGTGTTATCTCCTCTCCAGCATGCGATGCCATACAACCACTCACTCCACCGAATGCGCTATCGTCCTTCACCGTTCGATAAACATCGGCAATCACCGGCAATCCATTGGTAGCCACACAATCGTCGCTATCAACAATGAAGAACAATTCACCATTGGCTTCTCTCAAACCGAGATTGATGGCACGATGTTTGCCACCATTGGTTTGCTTAAAATATCTTATCGAAAATTCCGACTTCTCTTGAAACGTGTACACCACATCGCCAGTATTGTCGGTACTGCCATCATCAACAATCACCCATTCAAAATCAGTGAACTGCTGCGCGCGTAGGCTCTCATATACTCTTCCCAATAGCGCAGCCCTATTATATGTCGGTGTAAATACAGTTATCAACATCTATCTATACAATTTATCAAGGTCATACTGTTCGTCATATTCATAAATCTCATAAATGAAATCACCTTCGCGGTGCCCATCGCTAAAGAATGTCTTGTACGGCGACAACTGCACACCCCAAGCCAAAACGATTCTCAAATACAACACCGCACAAAGCGCAATCAATCCTGCACCATAATAGTTGATTCTGTCTTCTTTGTTCGCCAAATTGGTGAGGGTGGCTATCACGCCCATCATATAATACCAACCCAATCGTCCGCCGTTGTCAGAGCGCACAAACACAAGCAATATAGCACAGAATATCAGCGCCATATTGGTCAATGTCACCATTTGCTTATCATCCTCATCAACCTCAAAGTAGCGCCAGAATATAATCGCCAAGAAAACCACAGCCTCAAGCATATATTCGATGCGAATGTTCATGCTACTGAAGTCTTCCAATCCTGCAACACGTTTTTCCATATCTGTAAGTTCGCCATAGCTCTCAAACAATCCGGCAGGCAAACTTGTCAAACCCACAGCCAAACATGCCACCATTATCAATATCACAATAACAGGCGGGAACTTTTTAATCGGGACAAAATATAGCGGAGCAAACACAATCGCCGAATTATGTATTGTGACAGCCAACGCAACAATAGCGAAGAATTGCAATGGCTTGCGCTGCACCACATAATCTATTGCTAACCAACAAGTGGTGGCGGCAAGCACTTGGCGCAAATAGGTGAATGTAAAAAAGAACCACAATCCCATAAAAACCATCACCGCAAACGGATAATTCTCTGCATATTTCTTTATTGACTGGAACAGCAATGCATATATTAACAGTGTGTATATGAGGATGAAAATGTATCTATTATGCGTAACGAAACTTATCAGATAATTAATGCTATCATAGCCAATCTCTGATGGATATAGCGACAGCAACGCTGTTCGGCTTAGCGGGAAACCAAACGACAAATCATCGCACATCGAATCAAACAACTCGGCATATATATAACGGTCATAACCACCAAGCATGTCACTTATGCCCACAAAAAGCCCAAGAAACAGCATCATGGCAAACAAGAGCCATTTCGATCGTGCCGTATCGGTGCCGATAGAAAATACATATATCAGCGCTATCGCCAAAAATATCGATAAATATAGTATCATAGTCTTTACTTGTTCTTATTTATGTCAGCGTGAGATATCCCCCCTGCGCCAAACTATTTCACGCAGATTTTCACAGATTAAACAGATTTTATCACATATCATTTACTACGCGTTTTATACCACAATATCAAAACAATCAGCGTGATCTGCGTGAGATATCCCTGCGCCTCAAACGCACCTGCGCCAGAATTTTTCACGCGCTATCTGACGGAGAAGAGAGAAAGCAGTTGTTGTGATGCCTCGGCACGGTCATGATGCTTGAGCACCGCAGCGCGCCCCGATTCTGCCATAGCCTCATACTTCGCTCTATTGGCAGCAATATCACCAAGCATCGCCACCACCTCATCGGCCGATTGATATTGCAAGCAATCCTTGCCATGCTCCACGGCGATGTTTTCCAACGCATAATCGGTGCCTATCACAAGCAATCCGTTGGCAAAAGCGTCAAGCACCTTTCCCTTTGTGCCTGTACCAATACTTATTGGCACAAGTTGTATGTCGTGGCTGCATATCTCAGCCATATAATCGTCGGCAAACGTTACGTGGCGGCAGTCCCATCCATTCGATGTCAACTTTTCCGCTTCCTGCTCCCATCCTTTTCCCAAGAAAGTGAAAGCAAAGCAATCAGCCAAATCGGTGTGATGTGCAAGCACATCAACAAGTTCTGCCGCACAGCCCTGCATATACAAGTCGTTTCGGCCAGCCAAGAGCAACTTGATTTTCGGTTCGGCAAATTTCACCACACGTTCCTCACAATAGTTGTAGTGAGGATGTCGGATAAACTTCGCCCTAACACGACCATTCAATCGCTTTAGGCACTCCACATCAGCCTCACCCACGCAATGATATACTGCACACTCCGGCGCCTTTGCAGCCAGTCTGCGGAATTTCTGCTGCATGATTTCGCATCTTAGGCGCTTCATCCGTCCAAGCCAAGGCTTACAGAGCAATCGCTCATAGTAGAGGGCCTCGCAATCCGGACCAGTGTGCACCTGTGGAATGTCAGGCAACTGCAATGAAATTCCCGTCAACTCCTCACCGTATATCCACACGCCATCGAGCTTCATCGCGATTATCTCATCGCGATATTTTCTGTCGAGCAGCAGGTAGTGATGCAGCGGATAAGGCAAAAGCGTGCGCACCAATAGCCCCATAGCTCCTGCATTAAGTATCTTTTGGAACAGCCCCGGCGTAGGCATTAAGCATATTTTCACTGTCAACTCACGCTCCACAGCAGCAATCTTTTCTGCCGACAGACCGTTGGTATTGAATGAATATATCACTACCTCTACATCCTGTGGCCTATTCACCATCAAGTGATATGGCAGAGCCGATGTTCCGCCAATATTCTCTGATGCAGGCACCATATTTGATATGAAAACTAATCTCATTCAGCAGTAGATTATCATTAAAAACGCACTCTCTTAAATGGTATACGCCCAATCTTTGCAGCATATTCAGGAAATGCGCTTGGCCACATACCCGGACCCACGATATTGTAAACGCACACCGATTCTGCAATCATATAATAGTCAAGGAACATCTTTATCACAGCGCCATCGCTGGTGCTGTCGGTGGTTCCTATGTGCTTAATCTCTCCAGGGATAAACTTTATCTCTGGCAACTGTTCTGCTACATATCCCGAAAAAATTGTGCTATCTGTAGCCAAAAGGAATTGGCATCCAGGGTGATTCTGCATTATCTTCTTAATCTCTGCCAACGCTTGTGCCTTCAATACTTCTTGCGCATCAACAGGGAGAGTTGGATCGCAGGCAAACTCATTTCCATCGCCAAGCAAATTTAAGAACCGCAGATGTATAGCAACATAATTCTCGCCTATCGCCGACTTACAATCATCAATATGCCTCCTCAACAATGGCGTTGGACGAAACAATTCGTTATAAATCGCTCCCCAATCATACTGAGTGCCATATCGCTGGTTGATATATTCCAATGAATTATAGCCATAGAAGAAATGCGTTTCGCCACATCGCGCCTTAAACAATCGGCTTGGCTCCTCAAATTCGCCATACATAATCACAGGCCGAGACTTTGGCCATTTCCTGCACACATCATCTATCATCCAGTCATATCCATTTGGCTCAAGGTATTTCTCAAGACGAAATGGCGACACAAAGTGAATCTTAAACTCCCGTGAAAGCACCTGCGATGCCGCATACACCGAGATTGCACCTTTCAATCGGTCGAACATTCCGCCATGTGGCATACTTCCGTCTGCCATAAACACCATTCGTTTCGGCTCGCAATCGCCCTGTCCATTAAGATATCGGCGCACTATCATTTTCTGCTCTCGCCACAACACATCCTTAAGGCGAGAAATCATTCCTCGTATTCTCATCTTTTCATCGGTTTTCCAAAAAGTAAAAGCCTCGCAATATTGCTACTCTGCAAAACTTCTATCAGAATTACGCAAAATAGCATAACCACAAGAAACAATACCACGATTGCCAGCGAATAAGGTGTTTCGCTCAATGACTTTGTATATAAATTAATATATATCACATTTAGTGATAATGTTATCGCATAAATCGCCAACGAGCTTCGGCCCAACTTATCACCGATAAAGTTTGACCTATTCACAAATCGTCCAAACAAAGGAATCATTGAGCATATTGCCATCGATGCTTCTACTATAGAATATCCATATTGAATGATTTTATGCGCGATACCACCCTGCACACATTGCATCAAATATGGTTCGATATCGTTTCTAAGCGCCAATGCCATTATCCACAAAGCAAAGCACATTGCTGGCAACAAAAGATTGTCGTTTTCCATGCACTGCCTCTTTCGCAAAATCCATCCCAAATAATAAAATGGCAACTGCCATGCCACCAGCGGTAGCCCAAAAGTTTTTATGCCACAGCCAAGTGTCACCCAATACAGCAACGCCATAATACCGATTAGCACTATGTTGATATTGACTCTAATATATTCACTCAGCGCTTGAGCCAACTTCATTATCACGATAATGAAAAACAATGCCCATAAAAACCACAGGCCCTTATCAGGCTGAAGGATTATCTCTACAACATATCCTATCTCCTTAAACAGTACGCTTTTTATAATCGCCCAACAGGCAAAAGGAATTAGCAATTGAATAGCCCTCTTTGCCACTACACGCCATTCTATCCTTGCGGTATAACTAATGTACGCGCTCACAGCCATAAATAAAGGCATGTGAAACGAATATATTATCCTATATAATATATTCTCTTCCCCACAGCCAGTATCCTGCAAGCAATGCCCTAAGACTACAAGCGCAATCAAGAATGCCCTAATATTGTCAACGTATGCAATTCTTTGCGATGCCATAGTCACATCATTATTTCAAAAACCACTTGCAATTCACAATCGGAACTAGCATTGTAGTTTTCCAACTAAGAGTGCGCCCCTTGATAGGATATAACAACAATACCTCTGCCGATTGAATAAAAGAATTCAACAAATTCTTCTGTTTAATCATCGACCATAACTCACCAAATACAATCGAGTTAGACCAGCGCTGTAAATAACTCCGCACATCTCTTTCAACGCCCTCTGATTCTGATAAATATTGCAGCCTTTGTGCAAACTCCGCACATCCCAAACTTTTATTTAACCTTTTCTCTGGTGAATTTGTTGCCGATGATGCATTGTATGCATAAACATAAGGAGACATCTCTACAAACGACACTCTTGCTGCCAACAGCAACGATTGGGTAATATAATAGACATCTTCACTAAAGTTCAAAGAAGTATCGAATCTTAATTTAACAGAATTCACAAGTTTATTCGACAAAAATGCCACACATGCCGATCCTATTGGGAATCCACCCAAAATGACATCTTTTCCACATACAACATCTCCATATCTAAACCTATGATTATATTGCGTTTCAAAATTTCCCCGATTATCCTCGACATCCATTTTATAAAAACAGATATCCAAATTTTCTCTTTCACAAATAGAAATTATCGATACAAACGACGCCTTTTTTATCCAGTCATCAGAATCCACGAAACAAATATATTCGCCCTTCGTCACGTCAAGTGCCACATTTCGGGCACTACTCACACCACCATTCGCTTTGTGAATAGTCTTTATCTGAGAATATTTCTCGGAATACTCATCACATATTTTCGGAGAATCATCCGTGCTCCCATCATCCACCAGAATAATCTCATATTCTTCAGAATTCAAATCCTGAGCAAGAAGCGAATCTACGCACCTATGCAAATATTTTTCAGCATTATATACTGGAACTATTATAGATAATTTCATCATTTGTCAAATACCTCCCTCCACATTGGCATGACGTTTTCCAACCGGTATCTTCTGATATTTTTTCTTGCTTTTTCGCCCATCGTTTTGCGCAATGAATCGTCCGAAATAAGCATATCTATTTTTTCAATGAATTGCTTATAATTCTTAAACTCAACTAAGCACCCATCCTCTCCGTCGCAAATAATGTCTCTCGGGCCATACTTGCAATCAAATGCCACGCAAGGCACTCCGCACGTCATTGCCTCAACCAGGGTGGTAGGAAAACCTTCACACATCGAAGGCAAAAGCATTATTGAACTATCGGATATTTTTTTTATCACTTCATTTGTATATCCATTGAAAAACACCGTTTTCAAAGCATACTTCTCCTTCAACGCCATTAAGGCTTCTTTTTCTTCTCCATCGCCCCACAAATGCAACTCCCAATCGGGATGTTTTTCCTCTATTTGTTTCCAATAAGGCAAAAATTGCACAAGGCCCTTCTGTGGGCTAAATCTTGCCGGGATAATCGCTTTCTTCTTTTCACAGGTCGACAATGTTTTCGTACTACACGTTATTGGATTAGGAATAACAATAGGCAACCGACCTATTACTGAAAGTTTCTCCTTAGCATCATCTTTAGTTAGACACACCAACTTATAAAACCTGTACCTAATTTTGTATTTTAGCCAGTCTTTTAAAGTATTTGCTTTAGGTGTTCTCATGCCATGAAACTCCAAAAACCTACGCTTCCAAAATGTCAAAAATATCACACTTGTAGGTTCAAGATGATCGTATGTCGAAACTATTATATCCGGATTAATTCTAATAATCTCACACACGAAAGCGACTCTAAAATATACGAACCACAGCAATCTGCCCACCAATGGTATTCGTGACACACTATTTCTCAATGATAGTGGAATCGTATAACTTTTTATTCCTTCAGAGTATAATGCTTCCACTTCTTTTATTTGTTTATAATGCGTAAACAGAATTGAAACGCCATACCCTTGCGACACAAGCCAATTTGCTTTCGCAGAAGTAACAGTACTTATTCCTCCAACATTACAATTATTCTGTATATATAAGATCTTTTTCATACTGACATCATTTTTTAATTCTGTGTATAACCGCATCCACTTTCTGGTACGTCTTTTTATATATAAAATACAGAAACGGAGAGAACTTCAGCAATCTGCATTCTGAGGACAACATCAACCCATAGTTTCTTTCATCCTTCTTCAAATCAGCAGACAGCCTTTTCAAAACGCCTAACTTGTTATATATAACAGCCAAACAAGCGTTAAACTCCGTCATTTCCATCAAAGAAGTACATATTAAAGCAATTGTGCTTTGGTCTAAACAGCCAGTGTTTTCAAGCATCTTTCTACGCGAATCTATGCAACTCATGTTCTTCTCGATATATTTTGCACTTGATCGATATTTTAGACTCGAGGTAGACTGCTCATAATAATACAACTTTTCATTTACAAATACTGCAGAGCCACACTTTTTTGCATACTCAACACAAAACAAAGTATCCTCTCCCAAAAACACATTTTCATCAAATCGCAAATCCCCTATTTTATCACTCAAAAACAGTTTATTACTTAACGCGGCATTTTTTTCGAAATTAAATATCGAACCTATTATTTCCCCTTGAGATAGTAATTTAATCACTTCGTTATTACCAGGAACATAACTACACATCGACATTTCACACCCATTCTCAACTATCAATTCATATAGCCTATGCAAATATTCTTTATGAACATAGTCATCGGCATCAACAAAGCAAACATACTCACCTCTCACATTATCTAATGCAAGATTTCTTGCTGAACTAACGCCCCCGTTTTCTTTACTGAACAGGCGAAATACACCCGGATGCATATCTACATATTTCCTACATATCGACAAAGAACTATCTGTGCTGCCATCATTCACTATCAACACTTCAAAATCCTTATAGGTTTGCGCAACCAAACTATCCAAGCAACTTTCTAAAAGTGCTTCGCAGTTATAAACGGGAACTATAATCGATATCATACTTCAAAAAAATGCTTTATTCTTCTCAAAAAGTTCAACAATCTCAAGGAACCAATAACGAATTTTTCATCAACAGAACCTGATTGTACCTTATGAACCGCATCATACACCTTTTTGGAATTGTTCATTGATTCTTCTTGACAAGAAATTCTATAATAATCATCATATATTCGCTTTGGCAACATGTCTTTTAGAGCCTTTTCTCTCTCTTCTAATACTTGTGCCCAATTCTCTGTTGATATTCCATTTGTGTCATAATCACATACGGTGATATTAACATGTCTATAACTTGCGCCCTGCAATATCAACAAAGCAAACATATGTTTCCAGTCAGCAACTATTTTATAATCCTCTTCGTATGGTTTTTGCACAAGCAAATCCCTTCGAATCAAAACAGACTGATGGCAAATAGCATTATTAAACATATAAAAGCCTGTTATCTCATCTGGATACTCAACAACTCTATCCACGCGAAATGCATTGCCATATATAATATCCGATTTGTCAGCAAACCTATGCAACAGCTCAACGACTTTTTTATCGTGAAACATGTCTCCAGAATTCATAAATAGGCAGTATTCACCATGCGCCTGTGCCACGCCTTTATTCATGGCATTGTAGATGCCCTCATCTGGCTCACTCACCCAATAGTCAATCTGCTGGGCATACTGCTTTATCACATCCACGCTACCGTCGGTGCTGCCACCGTCTATCACTATATATTCAAAATCACCACAAGTCTGTGCTACAACACTCTCTATAGTGCGTCGCAACCCCTCGCAATTATTATAATTGATTGTTATTATCGAATAATCCATTTTTGTCTTGACATTTCCCATTTCACACCTTTACGTAAAAGTTTTGCAGGACAGCCAACATAAACGCTATTTTTTTCGGGCAATTCTTTGACAACAAGCGCAGAGTTTGATATCACTGACCAATCTGGCACAATCGCGCCCTTCAACAATTTGGCGCTTGCACAAATCCAGCAATTATCACCAATCACCACATCCTTAGCATAATTACATCTTTCGTTACTGTCAATATCTATAATCACATGGCTATCTCCATTACGTATCTCTATATTGTTTGAGAACATACAATTATCTCCAATCTTTATAGTTTTTCCCTCCGTAGAAGCTATGTGTCCACCCTCAATTTTAAAATTTTCACCAATTCCCACGCTACTACCATCATCTTCAATCCATAGCATCGTATTTCTAAGGACAGACCCAGGTCCAATCTCTAAATAACATCCATTACCATTCATAAAAATTGTGCAATTTTCCAGTTCTACATTGTCATGCAAAACTATGGTATTGTCAATCCCTGTCACCTCCACCCTGCACTTCCTTTGTCGAACGGTTTTGATATTCATTTCAAATTTATTCTTCCTACTTATTCTTGCCTTTAAAGCCCTATTCCTTATACAAGCAAATGCTCTTCTAACTATATGCAATAAATTCTTTTTCATTCCTTTATTCTTCTTAGCAATCTTCCTAATAAATGTCTTGTTCCCTTTGTTGCACTATACAATAGTATCATATAACATATAACAAAAGCAGCCGTTAATACGCAGGCTTTTGTCAGCCAAATTCCAAAATTCAAATCCGCCTTTAGCGGCAATGCGCCACATGCCCACACGCCCAAGGCAAACGCCAAGGCAAAGCACACGTAGTATCGAAGTATATTTTTCCAAAAATACGACAATGGTAATTTAAACCCATCTCTAAACAGATATATCGGCTTCCATATCACCACGATGATCAGCAGACTCACTATCTTGCCCAAAAGAATACCGCAGATGCCAAGATACGGCGCAGAAATCAGTGTTACCGCCACATTAAGTATACCCTCTACCCAAGCGGCCCACACGTCGGAATAGTGCCCGAACGCGCCATTAAACATATCCACGGCTCCGCGAGTCTGCATTATGAACACGTTCACCATCAATAGCACCAATATCCAATGGTCTAATATATACCTCTCTCCAAGCCACAACTTAACGAATGGCTCTAAGAAATTATACACGCCAAACACTATCACACCGCCTACTATAAATCTCACCGAGGTCAACTCCCAAAACACCCTCAATTCTCTTTCCTGATCGCCCTCGGCCACGAGATTGCCAACTCCTGCCGAGAAACTGTCGAGCGAACTTGAAATCAGTGTTGAGATTTTATTCACAATCAGCATATAGTTGCCATAGTATGCCACCATTTTCAGCGACACAAACGCAAATATAAGCACTTGGTCGGTGCGGTTGAGTATAAAATCCTTTATCTTGTGGATAAACACCTTCTTGGTGAAATCAAGCAAGTATTTATTCTTTTCAAAAGCCTGTCCGCCCTTCTTCACCGATGCATGCAGCCATGGATAAGTCTTAGCAATACGCTTATTCAATATCACACAGGCTATCACCATAAACACAAGGTCGATAGCAAACCACAGATAATAATTCTTCAGATAATACGCAGCAGCCATTTGTATCAGCACCTTCACGATGCCTGCTGTCTGCATATACGATGTCACCACATAATTCTTTTGGTCGGCTGAGAGTATTATCTGTCGGTAATTAATCAGATAGGTGCATGCCGATGAACAGAGAATTGTGTAGAAACCAAAATATATCAGCCCCGTGCTGAACGGTGTGTTTCTGAAGATAAACGGTATAAACAGACTTATAAGCGCACCCGCCACGAATATAAAGATGCCTATCTTGCGATACAGATAGCCAATCACCGACACCAATTCCTCAATTCTTGGCTTGTCGCCCTGCTGCAACGGCTTGTATAAGTTGTAGCTTACGGCGGTGCTTATACCCAGTTCTGCCAAACTCAGAAAGCCCAAGATTTCACTAATTGTGCCACCAAGACCCATAAACTCATCGCCCAACACCTCCAGAAAAATCTTTCTGGAGAAGAACGACAATATTATTGTCAGTATCGAAAACACGAAACCAACCTTGGCGTTCATCAAACTTTTTTGCAGTCTGCTCTCGTTCAATTCTGTCTGTTTAAGGGTAGTTCGGGGTAATTCTTAGGGTCACTGCGCCGGGGTGGCGCAGCGTATTAACGAGGTATTTATTGGGGCTACGCATACAAACATTTTGGCACTATCGCAGTAGTCAATGGTGTTAGTAAGTAACCTCAATTGTTGATATATTTTCATATCTATTGCAAATATAACCATTCTCAACAAATTTTCACATATTCCACACCCTTTTTTCTTGACGTATACGCACGAAAAAAGCGACTACATAAGTAATCGCTTTTCTCCGTTGTCTTACCAGGATTCGAACCTAGACAGGCAGAACCAAAAACTGCAGTGCTACCATTACACCATAAGACAATCTTAACAAGCAAGACTCTTCGTCTCATTTGCGAGTGCAAAGTTAAGGCATAAAATCCAATTCCGCAAATTTTTTGCCAATTATTTTGCAATTATGAGGTAATAATTTTTCTTTCCGCGTTGTGCGAGGATATATTTACCGTTCAATAGGTGCTCTGCGCTGATCACGGCATTGGCATCTGTGAGTTTTTCCTTGTTCACCGACACGCCACCGCCTTGGGTGAGCTTGCGCATCTCGCCCTTCGATGCAAACACGCTTGTGAGGCCTGCGAGCAATTCGATGGCTGGCAACCCTGCTTCTATGGCATCCTTGCTGACCTCAAATTGTGGCACGCCTTCAAACACCGAGAGAAGGGTGTCTTCGTCGATGCGGTGCAAGATGTCTTGCGCCTTGTTTGAGAAGAGGATTTGCGATGCCTCTACGGCTGCCTCATAGTCGGCTGCGCTGTGCACCATTGTGGTGATTTCCTTTGCCAAGCGCTTTTGCAATGGGCGTTGGCTTGGGTCAGCGGCTTGCTCTTCCACAAGCGCTTGAATTTCCTCTTGTGTGAGGTTGGTGAAAATCTTGATGTATTTCTCAGCGTCGTTGTCGCTCACGTTGAGCCAGAATTGATAGAACTTATATGGCGATGTGCGCTTAGGATCGAGCCATACGTTGCCGCTCTCGGTCTTACCGAACTTGCCACCGTCGGCCTTTGTGATGAGTGGGCAAGTGAGTGCGAATGCCTCACCGCCTTCCACGCGACGAATCAATTCAGTACCAGTGGTAATGTTACCCCATTGGTCGCTACCACCAAGTTGCAGGCGACATCCGTATTCGCGGTAGAGGTGCAAGAAGTCGTAGCCTTGGAGCAATTGATATGAGAATTCGGTGAACGACATACCGTGGTCGGCATTTGCGGCCAAACGCTTCTTCACAGAGTCTTTTGCCATCATATAGTTGACAGTGATGTGCTTGCCAATGTCGCGGATGAAATTGAGGAATCCGTAACCCTTCATCCAGTCGTAGTTGTTCACGAGGATAGCTGCATTAGGAGCATCACTGTCGAAATCAAGGAATTTTGCCAATTGTGCCTTGATGCACTCTTGGTTGTGGCGTAAGGTCACTTCGTCGATAAGCACGCGTTCTTGGCTCTTCATTGATGGATCGCCAATCATACCAGTGGCGCCGCCAATCAAGGCGATAGGACGGTGGCCTGAGCGTTGCAGGTGACGAAGCATCATCACGCCCACCAAGTGGCCGATATGTAGAGAGTCGGCTGTAGGGTCAATACCCAGGTATGCCGATGTAAGTTCCTTTTCAAGTTGTTCTTCGGTGCCTGGCATCATATTGTTGATCATGCCACGCCATTCAAGTTCTTTTACAAAGTTCATCGATATATGATATTTTTGAAATTGTTAATCAAGTTGTTATAAAATCGCCCACAAAGTTACGACTTAATGCCGATGTTTGCAAATCGGCATTGTGCTTGGCGCAACATTTTTGCGGCCACGCGCCCATCGCCAAGGCTGTTAGATGTTTATGCTCCTCACCACTTCACCAGTCGGTAGGTGTAGGTATGCCCATCAGTGGCTTTCAGGGTGAGCAGAAAGCCCGATGCCTTCACGGCATCATAGGTCAGCACATTGGCCTCCCTTGCGAAGTGGCTTTCCTGCGATGGCTCATAGCTTTGGTCGGGGAACCATATCACAAGCTTTCCACCCGGCTCCTCGCGCCACTCGCCAAAGGCGGTGTCGGAGAAATGGTGGTCGTTCACCACAAGCACTTCAAACACGCTGCTCTGAAACTTAAAGAACATGTTGCCTGCATACTGCTCTTCCACCTCGCTATCACACCGCACTTCGGTCACTTTCCAAGTGCCAAACCACGGCCCGATGTCGCCATTATTGCTGGTGCACGACGCCACAACGATCATCACCAGCAGCACCAATATATTTCTTATTGTTGTTTTCATCAGTTTTTTCGTTTTTGCTATTTGCCAAACACTCCGCTATAAGCCACCGTGAGCATTGCGCCGAAATTATTGCCATACAAGCCACCGCGGTCTAATGCCAACTGGGCCTTCACTGCCACCTGTGGCACAGGCATGTAGTTGCCCTCTATCATCACCGATGTGCCGCTGAGCTTCTGCAATCGTGGCAAAAACGGCGTGCCCCACGACTTGCGATACGATGCCATCACCCTATACGTCAATCGTGGCGACAGATAGCCGGTGACGGCCGCGTGCACTCCGCGTATGCGATTGTCGAGATACTGCAAATAGCCATCGCGATTGTAGATTGTCGACTTTACGAATGGCGAACCGATTGACATTCCCAATTCGGAGTAGCCATTATAGAAAAAATTGTTGTAATAATTGTCGGCGCCAGTGGCATCGTTGCGCATCGGAGAATCTGGGAAATCGTTTGGCGCCCAGTGGATAGGGCCGCTCTGATTCATAAAATCGATGTATTCTATCACCGCTCCAGTCACTATCGATGGCTCATCGTTGCGATATTCCAAGCCGTACAGCCCGTCCCATCCGTTTAGTTTGCCTATACCCGAGCCGTCCTCAAAGAGCGACTGATAATAAGCCCTCACGGTGCGATGTTTATCTATGGTGTATCTCACCGCCAGATCCCACGAACCCACGTGGTTGCCCTCCTTATACTGAGCATCGCCGAAGTTGCCCTCCGACTCGCCCGCCCCAGGAAACAGAGCATGGACAAATGTTTTGAATGTCACCTTCTCGCGGTCTTTATCCACCACATCGCCCTTGTGATAGCATAGTCTTTCACCGCCAAACTGGCACGAGGCTTGCATTCCCACGGTCACCGAGACGCGATTGCTCGGCTTGGTGCGGAAATACATGCGCTTATAGTTAAACCACGTGTCGGTGGTATAAAATCCCGTATAATAGTTGTTGTGATTTCTGAGCCAATTGTTCTGCACATCTCTATAGAAACCCAATTCGCCATTCACCTGCACCCAGCCGTGAGTCAACGGCAGGTCCTGAAAACCCACAAACCCGACGCTCACGCCAGGCAGTGGCCGTGCATTACCCGATAGCACCAGGTCGCCGCTGCTGAGCGCGGCATCGGTGAGGGCGTTGCGATGCTCTTTCTGCCCTATCACGGCATACACGCCACGATATTTCAGTTCAGCATATAACTGCTGTAGCCACACGCGCGATGGATGCTGCGAATTTCTCGTCCATTCGGCTTGGGGCTTCTCATAGCGATCGTAGACTGCCGACGATGTCCATCCGCCCCACATCTCCGCTCCGAAGCCATAGCTGAAGCGGCTTGTGCTGTCGGGGCGCATGGCTGCCCCTATGCTGGCGAGGACAGACTTTCCCTGGGTGAGCGTGCCATAGCGGTTCGACGCCATATAGTAGGGAACCAAAGCGCCATCGCCCACATTTGTGGTCACCGCCGCCCTATACTCCACACCACGCTGTGCCGAGGCCACACCACACACGCAGAGCATGCACATTGCAATCATCCAATATGATAGTTTTTCGTTTTTCACCCTCAACAAGAATCCGCTTTCTGTTTGTTCACTATTTCTTAAACGAACAATCCTTGTTGAAAGTATTCACATGCCTTCCTATTTTTTCTGCCGTAATCTCGCTCACCAATATCATGATGCCGCTTTCCTCCACGTTGCCAAACTCGTCGTTGATTGCCGTGCCAAACATTTTCATCGTCGGCGACAGGCTCATGTAGGCATGCACCAGAGGCGGCACATTAAGTCCCTCTTCGCGCACCAGCTTGTTGAGTCGGCGATAGTCTTCGGCAAAATCATTGTTTACGAATTTGCTGCGAAGGAAATCGATGTCGTGCGTCAGTTTCACCGGCACGATTGGTGTCACCAGATGATCGCGGTCGGGGAAATAGTGATTCATAAAGTATAGTATCATGTCGCGGCACAGATGCGAGTAGTTGGGATACATCGTCACCTTGCCAAAGAGGCTCTTTATCTGCGGATACACTACCGTGAGCGCTCCGATGCCGTCCCACAAGTTGTCGAGGGCATAGATTGCCTTGGCTCCAGCCTTCGATGATTGGTATTCCAGACGTACAAACGAGCGGCCCAATTCGAGTGTCGACGGCAGATAATCTTCTATAAACTGCTTAGAAAACCTGAACATGTGCGATGTGGCTATATGCGGCACGCCATCGGCATTAAGGCGCACTTTTTCGCCAAGGATAAACCGATATCCGCCAATGATCTCGTTGCCCTCAGGATTCCACACCACCAATTGCTGGCATGGCTCTTCCATGGTGTCATACTCGTCGATGTCGCAGTCTTTGCCCGTTCCGCCACCGGCTGTGCGAAAAGCGATTTCTCTCAAGCGCCCTATCTCGCGCATCACATTGGGCGCGTTGTGGGCGTTCACCACGTATATCTCGTTGCCGCCCTTATTGGTCTTACGCAACAGGCGGTCGCTTGTCAGCTCTTGCTTTATGAGGTTTAATTCCACCTCCCTGATTATCGCTTTCATCTTAGTTTGTTTTTATGTGAGGTATCACGCTTTTCCCAATCCATAGCAGATGTGCTTTATTCTCTCCGCCTCGGCCGACGGGTTGCGGCTCTGCAACTTGGCCCACCCTATGGGCTTGCCAATGTGCAGCACAAACTCCTTGCCACGGCACTTCATCATCTCGCGGGGGAGCAATATCTGCTCAAAATTAAATTTCACGCCTAAGCGTTTTCTCAATCGTGCCAATCTATAGAACAGCATCGAATTTTTGCCTTCAAAATACATCGGCACCACATCGCGCTGATATTCCACAGCTTTCGCAACAAACGATTTATGCCACGTCAGGTCGCTCACCGTGCCATCGGCTTGCAAGCGCGAGCACAGCCCTGCCGGGAACGAGAGTATCTGCACATCGCTACCATAAGCAGCCTCTATGCTTTCGGCTGCCGATCGGCTCTGACGCCCGAACTTGTTTATCGGCAGAAACACATCGGCAAGCGGCGTGACCGCCATAAGCAAATCGTTGACAAGAAACCTCACATTGCCGCCATAGAGCGCGCCGATATTGGCGATTATGGCTATGCCGTCGAGCCCGCCCATGGGGTGGTTGCACACAAATATACACTTGTCGGCATGCGGTTTTGGGCAATTCTCCAAGCCTTCCACACGCACTTTCACGCCAAGGTAGTCAAGCACACCGCGGGCGAAGTCAACGCCGCGCTTTTTGCCATGCAGCCGCGCTATCTCGTTCAGTTCATCCTGACAGATAAGGCGCGCAAGCATCTTCACCATCACTCGTGGCACATAGCGGTAATGCCTCGGCATCTTCTGCCTAAGCAATTCGCCCACATCCAGCCGTATATCTTCGGTTTTCGCCTTAATCACGTTTGTCATGCCCACAAATTTACGATTTTATCTTTCTATCTGCAAAATTTTCCGACATTTGTCATAGCATTGTGATAACCTGAGCGATTGACCCAATGAAAATGAAATGACTTTCATTTTGCATTGCACTCGGTTTGCACTATCTTTGCAAACATAGATGAAAGGGATAAGAATAACATATCCAATAGAGGCTGCGGTGTTTGCGGCATTAATACTTGTATCAACTCTCACATTCGCATTGGCAGATGCTGCAGTGTTGACAACAAGCTTCACCGTAGCATACCTTGTGCCTCGCGTCGCCTACTCGCGCCTATCCCACAGCACGCCTTTGGGCACTCTTGCCCTCGCTGGGGCATGGATGGTGATGAGTCTGCTCGGGGTGGAATATATCTACACTTGCACTTCGCTGGCCGGGCACCCGTTCAGCGACCCTGAATTGTGGCACGATGCCGCGAGATACTACCAATATGCCTTAGACATCTACAATCACCACTACCACCACACTCACACGATGCCATTCCCCGGTCTGCCGCTGATGACAGTGCTCACTTGGAAGATTTTCGGCGTCAACATAGTGTATCCGTTGGCAATGAACCTCTGCTTGACGCTAAGCACCATCGTGCTCACCGGTTCGCTCACCGTGAGGCTGCTCAAGAATCGCACTCCACACTCCGACAAATGGCTATCGGGCTTGGCTATGGCTATCACGGCTTGCCTGTTTTTCTTCATTTCTCACGGCACCAAACTGCTTAAGGAGCCGCTCACCTATTTCGGCTTTATCATCGTGGCCCTGTCGCTGGCATCGCTGAAGAATTGCCACGAGCGTGGCATGCAATGGCGCACCATCGCCACCTTCTTCCTCGGCATCACATTGGTGGCTTCCACCCGCACCACCTATTCCATCATGGCTCTTATGGGCGTGGTGCTCACCGCTCTTGCCAACCGCAAGCAATGGCGCACATCGCTGGTGATGATTGCCATTGGCAGCTTGATGTATATCTTCATCAGCGAAGTGGCCAACGCCATCTCATTTCAGCACTACGACACCTATTTCGACCCCGACAAATCGTCGCTGATGTCCTACCAGTTTATCATTGCGCCGCAACAGATGGCTCTGGGCAGCATCGTGGGCGACTATTTCACTCTCGTGTGGTGGCGAAAGGCGTTGTTGCTGCCGCTTACATGCATCGCGCAATACCTCATCCCGTTTCCTTGGAGCACAGCCTCCGACATCTATCTGAGCGAGATTGTGCCACGCATACGGTTCACCTGGTATTTTGTGGGCGCTCTGGTGATATTCTACGGCATCTTCTTGAGTTGGCGCAAATCCACCAACCTCGGACTATATCCGCTGTGGGTGGCATTCTGCTTCGTAGTGCCTGCCTACGTCACCGCGGGCTCGGTGTCGCGATATATGCTGCCGTTTCAGCCACTGATGATTCCGCTCGTCATTTACACGCTATCGTTGGTCAATCAGAGTAAATATCGAAAAATATTTTGTATATTTGCTTGTGTCTACGTTGCTGCGCTCATTGCGGCTCTGATTGTTTGCTACCACATGCAATCTATCAACATGCTATAATGGCGGCCAAGTGGCGGAGGCGTTAGTTTTTTCGTTTCACTGCCTAATTTGATTCTGCTTATGAAACCGCTCGACAACACCAACCGCATCCTCACCACATCTATCAACACCGCCTTGAGCCTCGCAAAAGTGCTATTGCTATCAAGCAAGCACACG
>CAJLWM010000019.1 GCA_905210415.1 uncultured Prevotellaceae bacterium | reverse complement strand
TTTCCACGTCACTGGCGGCACCATTGGCTACTACGAAGAAGCCGACAAGAAAATCGACGCATCAATCGACCACCTCGGCAACATCAAAAAATGGCCTACCTCGGGCGCGCTTAGCGACTTCAACGGCAAGCACAACACCGAAAGCGTAGACAGCGCAAGCAACAAGTATCCAGCAGGCTACTATGCTTCTCGCTTCAATAAGGGCGGCATCACCACCTGGTATATGCCATCAGCCGGCGAAATGGCATTGATGTATGCGCTGCACCGCAGTGGCATCATCGCCAACCAAGAGGGCTTCGTGGGATTGAAGGAATTCGGCTACTGGACATCAACCGAATGCACCGAGCAAAAGAGTTGGGTGCTTCAGGCGTTCGACGGCAAGGTTTACCCTAACTTCAAGACATCGGTCTACATCGTTAGACCAGTGACCACTTTCTAACGAACACACAAAAATCCGTATCATACCGGGCTGCATCAAGGCTTTAACCACCTCGATGCAGCCCATTTCTGTTTTCACACCCCACACCCTGAAAAATCATAATTTTTAAGTATTGCCTCTGCGCCCTTTCGCTTCATAACTTTGCATCCGGAAAACAAAATGCAAATTATAATGACGAAAGCAAGACAAATATTAGCTATTATCACATTTGTACTGACGTTGTGCATCAGCAATGCAAATGCGCAACCCATCGGAATACTAATGGTGCACTATGGCACTAACAACGATGCCCGACGCACAGCCACCATTGACCATCTCAACTCTCTCGTTGCATCGAGTTTCGGAGAATGCACCGTGGCGGAAGCCTATGCTGCGCCATCGGTAATCAAATCGCTCAACAAACGCGGCATTCAGAAACTCACCATCGCCTCGGCCCTCGACTCGCTCAAGGCTCGCGGTTGCTCTCGCATAGTGGCGCAAAGCACTATGTTGCTCAGCGGTGTGATGACCGATATGATCAACAACGCTGTGAAGCAAGCCGAAGGGCAATTCGACAAAATCTTAGTAGCAAAGCCACTTCTCAGCGGCGTTAGCGAATGCCACGAAGTGGTGAGCATGATCGACAGCCACCTAAGAGCCTCAAAAATGCTAAGTGACAGCAACACGCAAGTGGTGCTTGTGGGACATGGCAGCGACAGCCCTGCCGACGCCACATATAGCCAAATCGACTATATGCTTAAGGACGAAGGCAAAGCCAACTGGCACGTGGGCACTATCGAGGGTTACCCCACCCTGCAATCCACCAAACGACTGCTGCAAAGCAACAAGTCGAAACATGTGATTCTTGTGCCACTGCTCTACATTGCCGGCAATCACCTCTACAACGACATCAACGGCGAATGGCGTCACCAACTTGAGGCAGCGGGCTACACCGTAGACGTAGTAACCGAAGGTCTTGGCGATATGCCGGAAATACAACAACTTATCATCAGAAATATTAATCAACTAATTAATCAGTTATAATCAATGACACACAACTCACGCATAGCAATGGCAATGGCAATAGCATTGTCTTTTGGCACTACTCAACATCTGTCAGCCACCGAAAAGGCTTCTCACTCTGCCATCGATGCAGAAACTCCCAACTCAATTATCGACCTCAATCCTGTGGTAGTGACCGGCAACGGACACCGCCAGATGCTGAAATCTTCCACCACACCGGTGCACGTGATATCTAAAGGCCTCATCAAAGAGGCTGGCGTAACAGATTTTCAAGACGCGCTATCGCGATTGGTGCCTCAAATTTCGTTTTCGCCCAATGCCATGGGTTCATACATCAGAGTGAATGGTCTTGGCAACAAATATGTGCTGATATTGGTGAATGGTCGCAAATTGATTGGCGACGTGGCTGGCAACATCGACCTCAGTCGCATCAATATGTCGAATGTTCAACGCATTGAGGTGCTCGACGGAGCAGCATCGGCGCTCTACGGCTCTGACGCCATCGGCGGCGTGATAAACATCATCACCGACCAATCAGTTGAAAACCTCATCAAGGCTTCATCTACCACTCGCGTGTCGGGCAAAGGACAATGGTCGCAAGGCATCAACGCCGACGTCGCCACAAAAGTATTTGATTCTCACACTTCATATTTCCACGAAGAGGCCGATAGCTACCAACTCTCGCCTTTTGAAACCGACAAAGACGGCAACGTGACCAAGACTATCGACGTTGACTTTATCGGCTACGCATCAAACGTTGTGAGCCAACGTTTCGACGTGCGCCCTATCAACAACCTGTCGCTATATGCAATGGGACAATACAATCACAAAATGACCAATCGCCCTCTGCCAATTGAAAGTGTGAACGGCGGCTACAACTACGACTTGCGCTACGAGGGACTTCGTCTGGAGGCTGGCGCAAAATATGCGCTCGGCAAGCACGACCTGCAATTCGACTTCATCAACGACAACTACAATGCCGGCAATAAATACCGTGCCGACTACAACTCATATCTGGCTGGCGACTATGCCCGCACCAAAAAGCAACGTTACTATGAGGGCGAACTCAAAGGCACTCTCCGTCTATACGACAATGCCACCACTGTGATCGGTGCCGACTGGCGAAACGATTACCTTATGGCAGTGAGCGGCAGCGTAGACAACAGCGTGAACACCTTTGCTGGATATGTGCAGCACGACACCAAAGTGTGGCGCGACCTCTCTGCCACTTTAGGTGTGCGATATACCCACCACGAGGCCTTCGGCAACAACTTCACCCCTAAAGTGTCATTGATGTATGCCCCTGGACAATTCCGCCTACGCGCCAGCTATTCTGGCGGCTTCCGCGCTCCTGGTCTCGACGAACTATATTACCACTACTTCAAATTGATGGGCAAAAGACCAGTAATCACATTCGGCAACAAAAACCTCAACGCTGAGCACAGCCATTACGCCTCGGTGAGCGCTCAATACAGCAACAATATCTTCTCCGTGTCGGTGATGGGCTACCTCAACTTTGTGAAGGATATGATCGTTAAAGAAAGCATCGCCGTAACCGACGAAATACGCCAACAATTGGCTGCAGAATTCCCTGAAGCAACACCAGAGCAACTTGCCACTCTGAAAAAATATGGCCACTATATAAATAGTGACAAAGGCATCGTGAAGGGCTTGCAAGTGAACGCTTCGGTAAATATCACTCGCGACCTGTCGCTGCTTGCCAACTACGCATACACTCACGGCGAATCTCGCGCCAGCGGTGTTTGGCAGCCTCTCGAACGCACATTCAAGCACAGTGGCACAGCGGCTGTAAACTACAATCACACTTGGGGTAAATATACGCTCAATGCCAACCTCAACGCTCGCAGCCAATCGCGCACATTCTATCCTGCCTACGAAGATGCTCCCGGCTATAGCGTATTCAACATCAACACCTCGCACACTTTTGCCGTAAACAGATTTTTCAGCTTAGTGCCAAGCATCGGTGTAGACAACATCTTCAACAAGGTAGACGACCGTGTTGCCACCACAAACATTCGCCATGCGCTCTACTCTCCGGGCAGAATGCTGGTAGTGGGTCTGAAGATTAATTTCAACAACTAAGATTCTCGCTGAAGAATGAATCGAAACACCCTATATCGCATACATGTGTGGTTGTCGATACCTCTCGGTATCGTAATCACACTGATATGCCTTTCGGGCGCTACGCTCGTGTTTAAACAAGAAATACGCAATGCCATGGGCATGCCGCAAGTGGTGTCGCCTCACGCTGTGAGCAAAACCTTGGCTGCCGACACCGCACTCGTGGTAGCCACAAAGCACCACCATGCCAATGCGCAACACGGCATCACCACCAAGCGCGACTTTTTCTCCTACGTCACCCGATTTCACACATCACTATTTTTAGGTAGTGGTGGCAAACTGCTGGTCACTTACGTCACTCTGTTTTTCATCGCCATTCTGGCGAGCGGAGTGTGGATGTGCTGGCCTAAAAATGGCTCTCAGTGGAGACGCCGATTCACCATATCGCGTGGCAACGGCACATTTCGCATGCTCTACGATTTGCACGTGAGCCTTGGCTTTTATTTGCTGCTTTGGCTATTGCTCCTTGCCATCACCGGAATTGCCTTCGGCTTGCACCTTCTGCCCAAAGGCTCTGAAGCAATGGCACTTTTCCACAAATTGCACGTGGGCAAATGGGGAGGCATTATCACCAAAATCATCACCTTCGCAGCAAGTCTATTTGGGGCTACTTTGCCATTAACCAGCTACTACTTATTCTTCAAGAAGCACTTCGCCAACCGTCGCTAATCATGGTGCCGACTATTCGTTTTTTCTTGATAGTTGTTCGAAAATTCGCCAATTTGTTGAATGACCAAGAAATAATTGCTAATTTCGCAGACTGAAATTGATTTCTCACCAATAACCAGAACAATTTTTACTGCGATGAAAATAGGCAATATCGACTTAGGAACCCGTCCTGTAATGCTTGCTCCGATGGAGGATGTCACCGACCCATCGTTCCGACTCATCTGTCGCGAACAAGGGGCCGACATGGTATACACCGAGTTTGTCTCTGCCGATGCCCTTATCCGCAACATCAACAGCACCACCCGCAAGCTGTGTATCCAGCCTGGCGAACGCCCTGCGGCAATACAGATCTACGGTCGCGACGTGCAGTCGATGGTGGAAGCTGCCAAGATTGCCGAGGCTGCCGGCCCCGACATTCTCGACATCAATTTCGGTTGTCCGGTGAAGAAAGTGGCTTCGAAAGGCGCGGGCTCAGGAATGCTGCGCAACGTGCCACTGCTACTCGAAATCACAAGCGCCGTGGTGAAAGCAGTGAACATACCCGTGACCGTGAAAACCCGCCTTGGCTGGGATTGCGAAAACAAGATTATCACCACGCTTGCCGAGCAGCTGCAGGATTGTGGCATACAAGCCCTCACCATACACGGACGCACTCGCTCGCAGATGTATACAGGTGAGGCCGACTGGACCCTAATCGGCGAAGTGAAAAACAATCCTCGCATCAACATCCCTATCATCGGCAACGGCGACATCACCACCCCTCAGAAGTTGGCCGAATACTACGACCGCTATGGCGTGGATGGCGTGATGGTGGGACGCGCTTCTATCGGTTGCCCTTGGATATTCCGCGAGATGAAGTATTATCTTGAACACGGCGAGGAAATTGCGCCTATCAGCGCTCACGAGAAGATGGCTCTGCTGCGACGTCAAATCAACGAGAGCATCGACCGAATCGACGAATATCGCGGCATCTTGCACATACGCCGCCACTTGGCTGCCACCCCGCTTTTTAAGGGAATTCCTAATTTCCGCGACACGCGCATAGCCATGCTGCAAGCCAACACCTATGCCGAGCTCAACGAGATTCTCACTCACATCGAAACGAACATACTTGACACAAAAACATATATAAACGACTGATTATGTACAGACACTTCCTTATTCTCATCGCCACGATGATGACCACTCTCGCCTCAATGGCGCAAGTGCAACGCTACGAAATGAACCTCGGTCAATACGACAACGTGCGTGTGCTCAACGACATCGCCGTAGACATAGTGTGCAACGCCGACTCGGCTGGCAAAGTGGTGTTCTTCGCCGAAAATCAGGCTGTGCCTCGCATCATATTGAGCAACAACACCAAGGGCAAACTCACTGTGCAAACCGACAACACCATCGAGCCTATCAAACTACCTAAGGTGACTGTGTATGTAGGCCAACTATCGCAAGTGGAAAACGCAAGCGACAGCATGGTGACTGTATTTACCAACGCCCAAAAGGTCAACGAGATAAAGATTAAGACTTCGGGCAACGGCAGCATCACCGTTAACGACATCAATGCCGTGACCGCACACGTGGCAATCAACACCGGCAAAGGCCACATCACCGTGAACGGAAAATGCCAAGACCTCAACATCAGCAATGTGGGCACTGGCGAAATCAACGCCTACGACCTCACTGCCACCAACGTGAAAGCCCGCATCATCGGCACTGGCGCAGTGTCGTGCCTCGTGAATGGCGGCACTCTGGCGCTAAGCGGTTCGGGAACCGGCAAACTCTACTACAAGGGCAAGCCATCGAGCGTGAGCGTGAAGAAACTCGGTTCGCTCAAAGCCATTCCTGTTGACGAATAACACTACTTTCACAATACGCATAAGAGGCGGGGTAACATACACCCCGCCTTTTTTGCACCCTCGCCCGTGCGCAAATCAGCGCAAGCCTCTATGCATTACGTCTAAAATCTATTTCCATCGTGAAGAAAGTGTAGAAGTTTTTCATTATCTTTGTGATGTGTAGCCATCGCCACAACCTGCGATGGCTCAAGAAGAGTGGTTCAGAAATTTATTACATAACCGATATCAACAAAAGCTAACTAAAATGAAGAAAAAAATTGCCGCACTCTCGAGTGCAATAGTGCTTGCGGGCTGTTCTACCGCCTTCGCAGGCAATGTGGCTGAATGCGTGGGCGACAACACCGCGCTCTACAGCGTGAGCATGGCTGCCGCTGCCAACAATAAGGCTAAAGCCTACGCCAAAACCAACCGCCCTGCCGTGAAAGACCGTCTTTTCACCTCACAAGCCGTGGAAAAGGAAATCGTGCGCATCAAGGGCCTTCTCACCAACGCCAAATTGGCTTGGATGTTTGAAAACTGCTTCCCCAACACACTCGACACCACCGTACACTTCCGCAAAGACGCCAACGGCAAGAATGAAACATTTGTATACACCGGCGACATCCACGCCATGTGGCTGCGCGACTCTGGCGCACAAGTGTGGCCTTACGTGCAACTCGCCGACAAAGATGCTCACCTAAAGGATATGGTGGAAGGCACTATCCGCCAACAATTCAAACTCATCAACATCGACCCTTATGCCAACGCTTTCAACGACGGCCCTACTGGCGGTGAATGGCAAAGCGACGACACCGACATGAAGCTTGAAGTGCACGAACGCAAATACGAAATCGACTCGCTATGCTACCCTATACGCCTGGCTTATGAATATTGGCTCGTGACTGGCGACGACAGCATCTTCGACGAAGTGTGGCTGAAGGCTATCGCCAACGTGCTGCGCACATTCAAGGAGCAACAACGCAAGCACGGCAAGCTCGGTCCGTATCACTTCTTACGCGTCACCGACCGCCAACTCGACACCATGTGCAACGCTGGTTGGGGTGCTCCGGTGAGCGGTTGCGGCCTTATCGTGTCGTGCTTCCGCCCAAGCGACGATGCCACCACATTCCAATACCTCATCCCATCTAACTTCTTCGCAGTAAGCAGCCTAAAGAAAGCGGCCGAAATCCTTACAAAGGTCAATAAGCGCGCCGACCTGGCTGGCGAATGCACCGAACTGGCCGACGAAGTGAGCACCGCACTCAAGAAGTATGCCACCTACAATCACCCAGAGTTCGGTACCATCTATGCATTTGAAGTAGACGGTTTCGGCAACCATCACCTGATGGACGATGCCAATGTGCCAAGCCTCTTAGCTATGCCTTACCTTGGCGACGTAGACGTCAACGACCCAATCTATCAAAACACCCGCCGCTTTGTGTGGAGCAGCAGCAACCCTTATTTCTTCAAGGGCAAGGACGGCGAGGGTATCGGTGGCCCGCATGTAGGATATGATATGGCTTGGCCTATGAGCATCATGATGAAAGCTTTCACAAGCCAAGACGATGCCGAAATCAAGAGCTGCATTGAGATGATTCTCGCCACCGACGCCGGCAAGGGTTTTATCCACGAGTCGTTCAACGTGAACGATTGCACCAACTACACCCGCGACTGGTTTGCTTGGCAAAACACCCTCTTCGGCGAACTCATCCTCAAACTCGTGAACGAAGGCAAACTCGACCTGCTCAACAGCATCAAGTAATCACAACCGAGGGGGACACACCCCCTCTGCAATAACCACAAAAGGCAAGCGCCCCACAGCGCTTGCCTTTTCCGTTTTCCCCAGCCATCCCGCCCCGTGCCGGGCGAACCAAAAGCAGCAATGCATCACTGATGCACCGCTACCAGATATTCAGTTTAACCCGATTCGACCATTAGGACCATAATGCCCGATTTGCTGGGTTTAGAATGCTATTTTCACGGTTTTGCCGGCTACGCGCACTATGTAGATACCTTGGCACGGCACTGCTATGGTCTTGTTTGTGCCACGATAAATCATAGCTCCATTTGCGCTGTATATCTCCACCTCGGCATCGTCTACCACACCGGTGATGGAGATTTCTCCATCAACAACAGCCACATTCACATCATCAGCCTTGACCTGACCAATTCCTGCAATGATGTTATAGAAATCCTTCCACGTGTCAGCAGCCTTATATGCCTCCAACGATTCCTGCGGAACTAACAATTCGCAATTTCGTTTATCTACATTATCAAACACTTTACCGCCACAAACTGGAGGATTTTTTGCCAATACGATAATCTTATCCAAGCCGCTGCAGCCATAAAACGCATACCCCCCGATGCTCGTAACGCTGTTAGGGATTGTGACGCTCGTCAAGCCAGAGCATTTATAAAACGCATAATCCCCGATGCTCATAACGCTGTTCCCTATCTCCACGCTCGTCAAGCCGCTGCAATTCAGAAACGCTTTCTGCCCGATGCTCGTAACGCTGTTAGGGATCGTGACGCTCGTCAAGCCACTGCAACCCCAAAATGCATCCTTCCCGATACTCGTAACGCTGTTAGGGATCGTTACGCTCGTCAAGCCGCTACAACCCCAAAACGCATAATCCCCGATGCTCTTAACGCTGTTTCCTATCGTGACGCTCGTCAAGCCGCTGCAACCCCAAAACGCATCCTTCCCGATACTCGTAACGCTGTTTCCTATCGTGACGCTCGTCAAGCCAGAGCAGCCAGAAAACGCACGCTTCCCGATACTCGTAACGCTGTTTCCTATCGTTACGCTCGTCAAGCCGCTGCAATCGTAAAATGCATAATCTCCAATTCTGGTAACGCCCGCAGTAATTACAACCTTTTTAATTGCATTATTATTCTTCCAAGGCGAACCACCAGATTCCTTATAATCGTACATTTCCCCTTTTCCGGATATTGTAAGCACCCCGTTATCGTCAAGTGTCCACGTGAGGAATCTTCCACACTTTCCCGACGATTCTGCCCATAGGTTGGCGCACGACAGCAACACTGCCGCCATTACCGCTGTCATTCGTAAAAATAACTGTCTCATAATTATTTATTCTTCTGGTTTATATTCTTCGTATTCTTTTTCCAATTCCTTGTATTTTTCAAAGGCTTTTTGCCACTTCTGCCAGCAACAAAAAGCAAGTAACATAACTAATATTACAGAAATGATTATCAACCCTATCGTACGGTCTACTTGGTTTGCTATCTTGGAAGTTGTCAGTACTAATATTATCACTGTCAATACCACAAAAGTTACCATCATAAGCCAAAATACGTCTTGCACAAAACCGCATTTATTCTTCCCATACGGATTATAGCCTTTTGGAAATATTTTCGCCAACTTCTTCGGCTGCTCCAGATCCTTACCCTTATTAAATTCTTGGAAATATTGCCATCGGATGGTGTGTATTATAAACTGCTCTTTTCGCTGATAAGCACCCCTATTCAAACAAATCAAAAACAAGATTGCCAACACAAAAATTGCGGCATCTGCAGTCATTATGAGTGCATCTAACGAATATTTTTCACCCGAACTAACCAAAGAGCCAAGACTCGCGGCTTTATCTAAACTTGAGTATAAATAAACATAGCCAAATGCCCACAAAACGGCAATGACACCTACTACAAGCGATATAATACTACCCAAGTTTGCATTGTTGTTCACAGCATACTGCTCATGTAGCTGCAATTCCAACTCTTCTCTCATTGTCCGATTATTATTTTTACCGGATTTACGAGATGAAAAAAAAACTAAGAATTTTCATTTCCGTTAAGTTTTAAGATTTTATCTGTTATAATTGCAAATTTAACAAAAAAGAGAACGGCATTTACCCCCAACCGTTAATATTTGTTAATTCTGCAAATTTATTCGCTGATTCCCCAAAATTTAGTTTCCAGCAACAAACACATCAATAGCGCAAACCCAATTCGGGCATTAGGGCTTGGTATGATTTCGGAATTTTAGAAGTGCAGATTTTGATTGATTTTTAATTGATTTTTAATGAGTAATAGCGTGCTATTGCGAGTTAAAAACAAACAAAAGATGCCTTATAAAATTCCGAAAGCCTCCAAGCAGTAGGAAAAAACACACACATTTACGACCTAATGACGACCGATTTGGGTTAAATACAACACAATCGAGTAGGAGGGAAATCCTTCCTGCTCGATTGTGTTCAAAGCACTCCTGCCAGAGGGGTGATTATTTCACGATGACTTCGTCGGTGAATATCCAGCCGCTCAGTTGCGACGAGCAGTCGGCTTTCACTCTCACATAGCGGGCCTTTTCGGCGCCGTGCCATGTGTATGACTCTATCTTGAATGGGCAATCCTTATCGTCGGTCCATGTGGTTGCGTCTACGCTCTTAAACGTTTCGCCATCGGCCGAAACCAGCACCTCTATCTTGGCAGGGGTGTAGACCTGTGCGCCTGCCACCTGCAAGAAGTCTAATGCCACGCTTTGTATGTCAGTATCGGCGAGCAGGTCGATAGTAATGTCCAAGCGGCCCTTATTGATAAATCCTTGCCAACGGCGGTCGGAATACGTCCATCCGCCACGCAGGCCGTCGGTGAGCGATCCGTTGCCACCTGCCACATACGATGGGCTATAAGGGATGTTGTATTTCACTGGTTTGCCAACCGACAACGCCTTCACCGGAGTCTTATATTCGGGGCGCTGACCCACTTCCTCGTCGAGCGAGAACGGTGTATAGCCAGCCTTTTCCAATCGGTGATTAAGCACCGCTGCTCTGCGCAAGAATTCTCGCATATCGCCATGCTCACTCCATCCCACCTCGCTTAGGGCAAACAAGCGAGGATAGAGCATCGCTTCAACGCGCTGCTCGGTAGGCACATATTCTGTCCATAGGCAAGCCTCCACACCACGCACCATCTTTGGGTTGGCAAACTGCAAGGTGTCGAGCACGCCACCAAAGGCATACACATCAGACAACGGCAGATAGCCGCCAATAGCCTCAGGTTGCGACAGCGGATAGTCTTGATATTTATCGAGATAGAGGTAATTGCCCGGCGAGAGTATCACCTTATGGCCGTCTTTCACAGCCTGTTGCGCCTTGCTGATGTCGCCCCATATCTGCACGGTGCTACCCTTAGGCGCGCCACCTATCATGAGGTCGTCCCATCCAACGATTGTTGCGCCCAGTTCCTTAGCGATAGCGCTGATGCGCTCGGCGAAATAAGTCTGAAGGGCATTCACGTCGGCAAGATTGTGCTGCTTCATAGTGGCTTGACATTTCGGGCAAGTCTTCCAAGCCTGTTTACCAGCCTCGTCGCCGCCTATATGAATCTCCGTGTCGGGGAACAATGCCACCACCTCGGAAAGCACGTTGCGCCAGAACGTATACACAGCCTCATTACCAGGGCAGAAGTCGGCATTGACGTAAGGCTTACCCGAGCAAGAGAGTTCGGGGTAAGCAGCCAACGTCTCCTCGCTATGCGAAGGCATCTCCACCTCAGGCACAAGAGCGACGAAGTGAGCACGAGCGTAAGCCACCAACTCGCGAATGTCGTCTTGAGTATAATAACCGCCAAACGCATCCTTGGCGCCCTCAGTGCTATATTTAGCACCCATATCGCGCCATTCCTTCCAGTTTTGAGCCGGACGCCATGCCGCCATCTGAGTGAGGCGAGGATATTTCTTTATCTCGATGCGCCAACCAGCACCATCAGTGAGGTGCAAGTGCAAGCGATTCATCTTCAGCGCAGCAATTTCGCGAATCTGCTTCTTCACAAACTCCTTGCTGAAGAAATGACGGCTCACATCGAGCATCACGCCACGGTCGGCAAAGCGAGGACTATCAGATATGGTGACCAGCTGCAGTTGCGAAGACTCAAAAGCCATTTGACGCAAAGTCTGAAGGCCGCGATACAGCGCCTGAGCTGTGCGGCCAGCAATCTCGATGCGACGCGCCGTCACCTTCAGCGTATACGCCTCATCGGTGGCAAACGCCTGCTTATCGGCACTAAGGGTGAGTAGCAACTGAGCCTTGCGGGGCTTAGCGCATTCCACCTTCTTGATAGCCGCATTTTCGCTGGCAATCTGCTCCACCGCGCTGGCAAGAGCATCGCGCTGCGCCTTGTCGGTGACGTTGGTATACCAACGCAAGTGTTTCGGCAGCGAATGCCAACCATTATTCCACTCAACATGCTTAGGCATAGGCAAAAGCACAGGATGCTCAGAAGCCCAAGCCACAACCACAGAAAACGCCGCAACGATTGCCGCAATGATTATTTTCTTCATATTATTCGGTTTAGTTTCATATTTTTACAAAGATAGTGCAAATAAGAGAAATAATCAATTGAGCTTGCTCAAATTGATATTTCCGAATCACGGCTCTTTCATTTAAAAATGCTTTGAATTTTCAATATCCATAAGTATTAGTCGGTTAGAAGCGACTCTCAATAACACCCAACAAAGCTGTTTTTATATATTCCACAGATTAGACTTGGGTAAATACTACTTATTCAAGCAGTTGCTAAACAACACCAAAGTTAAATGAAAGAGCCGTGTTTCCGAATGAAGCCTATCTTATCAAAAGATAGTGCAACCCGTCAAAAAATCACGACTTTAGAAAATATTTTTGGTGTTGCGCGCAAACTTTGTTACTTTTGTAAATTATTTATTGATTTAACTTAAAAAGCAACAGAAATGCAAAAAGGGCAAAACGGCAAAGTGCCTATGGTGGCACGCCAATATCTGATACCGTTTATTCTTATCACCTCGCTATTCTTCATCTGGGGTGGTGCAAGAGCAATACTCGACGTGCTCAACAAGCACGTGCAAATGCAATATGAGGCAAGCTACGGCGAATCGGCCCTCATACAATGCAGTGTGTATATGGCATATTTCCTCGGGGCGATTCCTGCAGGACTTCTTATTCGTCGCTACGGCACACGCAAGGGCGTGATCAGCGGTCTGCTAATGTTTGCCGTAGGCGCGTTTCTCTTTATCCCAATGGCCGAATTGGGCGCACTCATCGCGCTGCTGGCGCCTCTGTTTGTGCTCGGTCTGGGTCTGTGCTTGCTTGAGACAGCAGCCAACCCTTACGTGACCCTGCTCGGCGACAGCCGCACATCATCAAGCCGCATCAACATGTCGCAGACCTTCAACGGCCTCGGATGTATGTTCGGAGCGTTGCTCAGCGGATTGTATTTCTTCAACGACGGCAGCACAAAGTCGGGCGACGACATCAACATCGCCGTTCCATACTGCATCATCGCCGTATTTGTGATTGCAGTGGCATTGGTGTTCACTCGCATCAACTTGCCAGAGGTGATACTACAACAAAGCGAAACAAAGACCGACAAGGTGAAGAAAGGCCTTGGATTTACCTTCTTCTTCGGCTTCGCAGCATTGCTCTGCTATGAGATTTCTGAAATTTCTATCAACACATTCTTCATCAACTTCATGACCGACGACGACTTCCTCTCCCCTACCCAAGCCACTTGGGCATTGTCGTTCGGCGGTTTGATGCTGTTTATGCTCGGCCGATTTATGAGCAGCTTCATCATGACACGCGTTGCCACCGAGAAAGTGTTCTTTGTGTGCGCATGCGGCGCTGTGCTGATGATGCTTGCCGTGATAGCTCCTCTTGGCGTGATTTCCAAGGCGGCACTTGTGCTCACATATATGTTTGAGAGCCTTATGTTCCCAACCATTTTCGCGCTCTCTATTCGCGGCCTTGGCGCTGACACCGAGAAGGCTTCTTCAATCTTGATGATGAGCGTAGTGGGTGGCGCGATTGGCCCATTGGCCTTGGGATATGTGGCCGACGCGATGTCTATCACCACTGCTTTCGTGGTGCCTCTTGCCACATTCCTTGTGGTTTGGGCTTTCGCTTTCTATATGTTGAGAAAGCATCAAGCAAACCGATAAACCCAATTCGGTCATTAGGGCTTGGAAGGATTTCGGAATTTTAGAAGCGCAGATTTTGATTGCTTTTTAATGAGTAATAGCAGGCTATTGCGAGTTAAAAACAAGCAAAAGATGCCTTATAAAAAACGAAAGACTCCAAGCAGTAGAAAAAACTACTACATTTACGGCCTAATGCCCGATTTGGGATAAACACTATCAATAACAATATTCAATTAGGGCTGGACTCCTTGTTTGGAATCCTGCCCTAATCGTTTTTTTCGTATCAACCGCAGATGTCAGCCTATCAGAATGGGAAATTGATACCCACATTCACAGCAGTATTGCTGCTCAAAGGCACCCCCTGCTTGGCGAGGCGGAAGTTGGCGTAGTCCATACCGGCAAACAAGTTGAATCCATTAGGATGGAGATTGAGCATCCAGCCAAGTCCCATGCCATTAGTGCCAGCCGCAGCGCTCACACCCATTGAGAACAATCGGCTCGGCGCATAGTTGGCCGACGCGCGAAACTCGGTCCACGTGAAGTCACCCTGCAAGCGAGTGGTATTGAGCAATCCGAAGCTAAGCGCCTTGTAGGTAGGCAACGTGTATTTCACGCCCAAGTTGATTGTAGAAGCAAGCATACGCGTGCGGCTACCCCTATCGCCCATATCAGTGAGTTCGTAAAGCGCCGATAGGTCGTCGCCTATGCGATCCAGTTCGTCATCGAAATTGTTTGGTGCATCGCCATCTACGTTGAATGTATAACGGTCGGTGGTGAATGTCTGACGGCCGTTGGTTGATGCCACATAAGTGTTGCTCCAATTTATCATACCCAGGTCGAGCACAGCTGCGCTAATCTCAAAATCTTTGAGCGTAGCCACCACACCAAGGTCTACAGCCACACCAAAGCCGCTCACGCCCGAGAAATCTATATCCGCACCACTCACATATTCATGGCCCGTGCGATCGTTGACGCTCGTTTTATATGAGAAGCCCTTCATATTGGTCTGTATCTTCGCATCGGTGGTGGCAGTCCAGCTGTCTTCGCCAAGCGCGAGTTGCGCGGTGTTGAAGTCGGCGTCAAGATTACCCATACCCACAAGCGCCTTCAGCGTGGCACCGATGCGCACATTTCGGCTTATAGCGTGCGAGTGATTGAGCGCCACCTCGGCAAAGGCATCGGCATGCGCATTCACGTTTGAGATGTCGTAGGTGTCGTTTGAAGCACCTTCTTTGAGCAATCTGAAGAGATCCTTCGGCACTCTCACCGCGGCGTTGCTGCGAGTGCTGATGCTCACTGTGTTGTATCCTTTCAGACCCTTAAACCCGAATGAGATCAACTCGAGCGAGAGGTCTACGCTTGTGCGATTGTTGTTCTTGAGGTTACCCATCACCTCGCTGGCGCTCACCTCTGGATTGAGGAATGTGGTGGTCTTGCCGCCCACGTTATACAGCACATCGGTCATCGCCAACGTGCCTCGTTGCGACACATTCACATTGCCCACGCCTGGCATAGCCACGAAGTTTTGCGCATTGCCAATGGCTGGATTCATCTGATAGCGAAAGAGGTAGCCATCAAGGAAATAGGCAGTATTGGTATTTTGGGCCGTAGCCGACAATGCCACGCCCAACATCAGTATAATTAGTTTTATATGCTTTGTCATATTCTTTTTTTATGATTAGAGTTTTTTGATATAGTTGCCCGACACTTTCACCTTAATATCATCCATCTTGATGCTCATCTTTGGTGAGAGCGTGCCGCCATCGTGCGCTTCGGTCACGGCTTCGAAAGTGATGCCGTCGAGGTGCTTCACCTCACCGTCTATCACAATGCTTATCGGCGCCGACTGCGCATTCGCGCCAATCTCTGCCACCTCCACGGTCACGCCTTCTATGCGGTTTCCGTTCACATCGATTGGATATGCCGAAAACGTTGCCGACACTGGACAATCACTGCTCACCTTGGCGGTGACCACAATGTGCTTAATGGTTATATTATCAAGGTCGTCGCTGCTCCATCCATTCTCGGTGTCGCTATACACGATTTTCGAACCCGGCTTCAGTTTCAGCGGTGCATAAAACTTATATGCGCCCGAGATTTTACCAAGATTTTTGCCCAATGGCATAGCCACCACTTGCTGCTCTGGCACTCTTGAGCGGTCAAGGTCAATATCAATCTGTTCGGGCAGACCACTACCGCTCAGCACATCAGATAGCGAAGTGAATGCCACATGCTTAGCGCCTTGATATCCGGCAACATACTGCGCAGGAGCCTTTGGCGACAGGCAATAGCATCCTGCAGCCGCATCGAGGGCAAACGACTTATTGTCGAGAGCATAGACGCCTGACGACTCGGCGCCACGCTTTGCCGTGAGCGCAAGTTCCACTTCTGCCTTCAAGCCGAAGCTATACAGCGGATTGGTGATATTCACATATATCTGCGGATTGTCAATGCTGATGTTGGTGCCCGACTGATTGAGCACATCTGGCAAATCGCCCAAAGTGAACGGTGCTGGCGAGAGGTTGCTTGGCTGATACGCCACGCGCCCCGAAAATTCGTGCACGGTCACGTCGCTGGCTTCGTAGGTGTTTGTCATCACCACCTGTGCTGGCATGGTGGCACCTGCCACCATATCTGCCAACGAAAATTCGAGCGTTCCCGATAGATGCTTCAACTTATCGGCAAACCTAAACGAATGCGTCGCTGCCGAGAATTGCGCTGTCGACTCCTTAACATTGATAGCCGTGACATTGAATATCAACACCGCCACATTATTAGTCACCACATATTCCGGAACGGTGACAATGCCCGTGCTCTTGTCATACGAGCCCTTGCTCACCTTGCATTCTATGCCCTTTGGCAATTGTATCTGCAAATTCTTGAGTTTATATGTCTTCAGCACATGCTTAAACTGTGGCACCTCATATCTCATCGTTATCGAGAAATCGAGCCCCAGTCGGTCTATGCTCTTGATTTCCTCGGCGAGGCCCGATGCCTCATAGGCAAACTCGGTCTGTACCGAAGGTATAGCCACCTGTGCCACTCCCGTGTGGCCCGCACCACCAGGCAACGCCAATGTCTTCTGGGTTGACGGAATGCTTGGAGCAGCCATTCTAAACGCATCGATGCTTATCTCGCTCGAAGCGATATCACCGCCAGAGACAAAAACATACTCGTCGTTGATGATTTTTATCTTACTGTTCTCGTCAAGATCAATGATTGATTTCAACGTGATTTCATCAAGGTTGACAGGCACCACAAAGTCCTTCACCTTAAACTCCGCGTTTGTGTCGATGTCGTCGAGGTTGTATTTATCGTCGAAACAACCCGTTAAAAGCAACGACAATGCACACAGCGCACTGCCTAAAGGCAAAAATTGTCTTCTCATAAAGATTATGTAATTTTTTTGTTTGTAAGAAATTCTTTTAATTAGGTTCCAATCTTTGTTAAGTCATTCTATTATGTATGGCTCTTTACACCACAAATATTCTGTAACAACCACAAAGTTACATCTTTTTCCCCGAATTCTAAACTATTTGCCCAATGCGACGCCTACACAACCCACTTCCCACTAAGAAAACGCAAGAAAAAACACGGCAAAGTTGCATACATCGGCAAAAAGCATTAAATTTGCACCACATTTATCGCGCACCGCGATGATGAAATAGAGCAGCAATGCCTATTCGGTCCTATAGCTCAGTTGGTTAGAGCATCTGACTCATAATCAGGGGGTCCTTGGTTCAAGCCCAAGTGGGACCACAAAAGCAGTTACGAATTCCGTAGCTGCTTTTTCTTTCCCCCCCCTCCTCGTCGGCACAAATCTTTTTTCTCAACAAATTCACACTCTCACCCAACGAATTTTCAAAGAATTTCCATAACTTTGCCTTGAGGCCAAATAGGAAAACAGGCCATATAATCTCCTGCTTGGGAGCCTTCGTTTTTATAATGTATACCAAACAAAATCATATTTTTCTCTGTTTTGTTTGGTATGATTAATAAAATTAATTACATTTGCAAGTATGAAGATTATAGCAAGACAACAGTATATTGAGCACATTCAGAGGTTTTTCGGCAAGGGGATGATAATTGCCCTTACCGGACAGCGCCGTGTTGGCAAAAGTTATATAATCCGACAACTTGTGGCAGAGATTGAATCCAGCAACCCGGATGCCAACATCGTTTATATCAATAAGGAAAAAACGAAGTATGCCAATATCAGAAACGCAGATGATTTGTCGCAGTATCTCGAAGGGAAATTGAAAGAAAATACAGATAATTATCTGTTGATAGATGAGGTGCAGGACATATCTGGATTTGAAAATATTCTCCGCAGCCTCAATGCCGATGAAGAATGCCAGATTGTAGTGACCGGTAGCAATGCAAAGATGCTATCGTCTGAGCTTTCCACATATCTGGGCGGTCGATACATCGAGATTCATATTCAGAGTCTTTCATATCGAGAGTTTCTAATCTTTCATGGTCTTAACGATTCAGATGACAGTCTTCAAAAATATCTCAGTTTCGGAGGTCTTCCACATTTATACCGACTTGGACTCGAAAACGAGGATATGGTCTGGGAATACATACAGAACATATACAACACGATTGTTCTAAAAGACGTCGTACAGCGTGAGGGGCTGCGCAATGTTACGCTATTTGAAAACCTGATGTCGTATGTCAGCGACAACACTGGTCAGCTCGTATCGGCCACATCTCTGTCAAAATATCTCAAACCAAAACGCATAGAATTAACCCCTCTGTCGGCGATAAACTACCTGAAAGCCGCGTCAAATGCATATATTATCAACAAAGTGCCAAGATACGACATACACGGCAAGCGTTTATTGGAAACAATCGACAAATACTATTTCGAAGACTTGGGGCTGCGCAACATGCTTGCCGGATCTAACCGTACCGGCGATATAGAGAAGGTAATAGAAAACTCCGTCTATCTTCACCTTAAAAACCTCGGATATAAGATTAGCGTAGGAACTCTCCCCAATGGCGAAATCGATTTCGTTGCGGAAAAAGGCGGGACTCCGATTTATGTGCAGGTCACATATCTCATTGCTGATGAAAAAACGATGGAAAGAGAATTCGGAAATCTGCTGATGATCAAAGACAACTATACCAAATATGTAATATCGATGAATCCAATGATGAGTTCACAGAACTACGAGGGAGTGAAGCATCTTACATTACGACAATTCCTAATGTGCGACAAATTATAGACGTACATCATGGCAAATTTTTAGACAACCATATAGTTCCGCAACATTCTCAGCAATTCTCAACAAATTCACACCCTCACCCAACGAATTTTCAAGGAATTTCCATAACTTTGCCAACACATAAATCATATTGACTATGAAACGTATATATACCCTCGGCCTGCTACTATGCCTCGCAATAACCATGCTGGGCCAACAACGTGTTGACAAACTGATTGACGACCTCAACAACCCCAACTCCAAACGAGTGCTCGTGGTGGCGCATCGCGGCGACTGGCGCAATGCCCCGGAGAATTCCCTCCAGGCTTTTCAAAACTGCATCGACATGGGCGTTGACATGATAGAACTCGACCTGCACATGTCGAAGGACTGCGTGCTTTTCCTGATACACGACAATACACTCAACCGCACCACTAATGGCCACGGCAAAGTGAGCGACTACACCGCCGCCCAGCTCAAGCAACTTCGCCTTAGAGCCGGACATGGCGCCGTGACACGTCATCAGATTCCGACCTTTGAGGAGGCTCTCATACTCTGCAAAGGCAAAATCCTTATCAACGTAGACAAGGGTTACGAATACTTCAAGGAAGCCTACCGACTAATGGAAAAGACTGGCACCACACGCCAAGTGGTGATCAAGTCGGGGCATCCAGCCGATAAAGTGTTGAGCGAAAATGGCGACGTGATAAGCAAGGTAATCTATATGCCTATCATCAACATCAACGCCAACGATGCCGAATCACGCATCAACGAGTATGCCAAGATACGCCCAGCAGCAATAGAATGCTGCTTCAATAAGGCCGACGACAACGCAGTGAAACTCCTGCAACTCGTGCAGAAAAACGGCAGCAAAGTGTGGATAAACAGCCTGTGGCCATCGCTCTGCGGCGGACACGACGATGATCGCGCCGTAGAAGAGAACCAACCCGAAGAAGCTTGGGGCTGGATCATAGAGCACGGAGCCACACTTATCCAAACCGACCGCCCAGCCCAACTAATCCACTACCTCAAGCACAACCACCGCCACTAATCCCCCCCAAACCTACTGCCATTAAACCCAAATTGGTCATTATGTAGTAATGTTATTTAAGACAAGCAGTTTCACCGCTCTGGCAGGTGTTTTGCTTCGGGTTTTGCTTCGGGTTTCACTTTAGATCCAAGAATAATTGGGGTATGGACGCGGCACTGCCGCGTCGGCACCCGAATAGCGACAACGCACTAATTAGCAACACCTTCTACAGAGGTGGTATACCATATCCCCATCGGAGGATGGTATCGACAGTCACCCAAACCCCAAAAACAGCTTAATCTACGGGCATCTGCGTGAGGCAAAAATCATCATCCGCGTGGGAAACGACAATATGATGGCATCAGCCAGAGCGGTGGAACCGCTCGTCTTACACTCGATTCAGGCATTGGGGTTTGACGCGAAACATCTGGCAACGGCTCGGCCGTTGCTGCATCAGGCACCCCAAAAGCTGATGATTTCCAAAGGCAAGAGAATACTAAAAAAGCCTCGCAAATCGTGAGATTTGCAAGGCTTTCAGCGCTTCAAGATGGACTTGAACCAACGACCCCCTGATTAACAGTCAGGTGCTCTAACCAACTGAGCTATTGAAGCATATTTTTACTATTACAATTATGAGCGCTTCAAGATGGACTTGAACCAACGACCCCCTGATTAACAGTCAGGTGCTCTAACCAACTGAGCTATTGAAGCAGTGCTTTATCCCGTTTTTCCGAGAATTGCGATGCAAAATTACTGCCATTTTTTTAATTATGCAACACATTGCCCTAAAAAAATGCGATATTTTTCGCCTTTAAGGCTTTTTTAAGCATTTAGCACATTAGAAATACAACTATATATAGTAATTTTGCCTTATAATATGACATCGATATGAAAAAAGGTTCTCAAAAAACTATTGTTGCTGCATTGCTTCTTCTCACCGTGGTGCCTATGGCCATGGGTGCGTTTAAGAAAAACGACAATGCTTCTATCACACGAAATCTAAACATCTTCAGCAGCCTGTTTAAGGAGTTGAACACGTTCTATGTGGATACCATCAATCCAGAGAAGGCTATCGAAAATGCCATCACATACATGCTCGACAACGTTGACCCTTACACCGAATACATACCGGCAAAGAAACAAGACGATTTCATGGTGGTATCGACCGGTGAATACGGCGGCATTGGCTCGTTTATCGTTCAACGCGACAACTATGTGTATATCTCAGAACCTCAGATTGGCACACCTGCCGCTAAGGCAGGATTGCGTGGTGGCGACAAGATTATCCGCATCGACACCATCGACGCCACCGGTCTGACAAGCGAGAAAGTGAGCGCCTTGCTCAAAGGCACACCTAACACTCGCCTCAACGTGACCGTGCAACGCCCCTACGTGAGCGACAGCATCAAGACGTTCACCATCACTCGCGAGAAAATCAAAGTCAACCCTGTGCCATACTACGGCGTGGTGCGTGGCAAGATTGGTTATATCAATATCACCACCTTCAACGAGAAAACCAGCAGTCAAGTGAAGAACGCCCTTATAGCGCTCAAAGCCAACCCTGAGGTGAAGGCCATCGCACTCGACCTGCGTGGCAACGGAGGCGGTCTGCTTGAGCAGGCTGTGCAAGTGGTGGGATTGTTTGTCCCTAAAGGCACCGAAGTGCTGCAGACTCGTGGACGACAAGTGCAAGACACCAAGATATACAAGACCACACAACAGCCCGTCGACACCAAGATTCCTCTGTTCGCACTGATTGACGGCGGTTCTGCCTCTTCGTCAGAAATCGTTACCGGAGCATTGCAAGACCTCGACCGTGCCGTGGTGATTGGTTCGCGCTCGTTTGGCAAGGGTTTGGTGCAAACCACCCGTCAACTGCCTTTCGATGGCATGCTCAAGGTGACTATCGCTAAATACTACATCCCAAGCGGACGCTTGATTCAAGAAATAGACTACTCTCACCGCAACGCCGACGGCTCTGCCACACGCATCCCCGACAGCCTCACCAATGTGTATCACACTGCACACGGACGCGAGGTGCGCGACGGTGGTGGCATCACGCCCGACATCAAGGTGTCGTTTGGCGAAGTAAACCGCTTGACCTACAACATCGTGCGCGACTTCTGGGCTTTTGACTTTGCCACAAAATACCAAAACGAGCACGACTCAATACCTACCCCCGACAAATTTGTGATTGACGATAGCATATTCAACCAATTCAAGGCTTTCATAAAGCCAGAGAAATTCAATTACGACAAGGTGTGCGAAATCGGACTTGAACAATTGCGCAAAGTGGCTGAGAGCGAAGGCTATGCCAACGACTCGGTGAAAGCAGAATTCGAAAGGCTCTCCAAGCTGCTCAAGCACGACCTCAACCACGACCTCGATGTGCACCGCAAGGAGATTTCCGACATCCTGGCAAACGAGATAGTGAAGCGATACTACTTCGCCCCTGGCGTAACTGAAATGCAGACTCGCGACGACGAGTGCCTGAAACGTGCTGCCGAGGTCCTCGACAAAGAGGGCGAATACCAACGCATTCTCACCACCGCAGCCCCAGAGCAAAAGAGCAAAAAGGCAGAAAAGAACAAAAAATGATTGCTGAAAAGTGGAAATCGACGAACTAAGCGCATTATTCAATAGCACCACACGAAAGGAAGCCCTCAAAAGCATCCTTTCGGGCAGAGGCCGCAAACGCATTCTCATCGATGGGCTTGCAGGATCGGCCACGGCACTGCTTTTTGCCGGTCTGCCTAAACGCAAAACCCCATATGTGATTATCGCCAACGACCTCGACGAGGCGGGATATATGTATCACGACCTATGTCAAATCACCAACGATAAGCAAGTGCTCATATTCCCTTCGGGCTATAAGCGCGACATCAAATACGGACAAATAGATGCGCCTAACGAGATTCTCCGCACCGAAGTGCTCAACCAATGGAGCGAGAACAAGCAACTGCGATGGGTGGTAACCTATCCCGAAGCCATCGCCGAGCGCGTGGCTGAGCGCGAAGAGGTTGACAAAAACACACTTTGCCTATCGGCTGGCAGAGTGGCCGACATGAGCGAAACGGCCAAGCGCCTTCGCGAACTGGGCTTCAACCAGGTGGACTATGTGTATGAGCCTGGGCAATACGCACTTCGCGGTTCGATTCTCGACGTCTATTCATATTCCAACGAACTGCCCTACCGCATCGACTTCTTCGGCGACGACATAGAGAGCATTCGCACCTTCAACGTAGAGACACAGCTATCTGAGGCGCAAGCCGACACCATCTACATCATGAGCAATAGCGGCTCATCTACGGCAAAAGGCGTGTCGCTGCTCAAGTTTGTCGGCAACGATGCCGTGCTGCTGTGCCACAATCCGCAGTGGATACTCTCCCGCGTGAAGGAAATTAGCGAGGAAAACATCTCACACAGCGCCTTGATAGCCGACGACTACGACGAATCGGCTCTCGAGAAGGTGGTAGACAGCGACGAGTTTGCCAGCGAATTTGCCGCACACTCCCGCATAACATATCATCAGGGCGAAGCGCCCGAAGAGACAGGCGTGACACGCATGTCGCTGCACTGCTCTCCCCAAGGCATCTATCACAAGAATTTCGACCTTATCGGCGAATCGTTTAAGCGATTTCTCGCCGATGGTTACACCATACACATCCTATCGGATAGCAGCAAGCAAATCGACCGTCTGAAGTCGATCTTCGCCGACCGCGCCGACGACATCACCTTCACGCCGGTGCTACGCACGCTGCACGAAGGCTTTATCGATGCCGACCTGAAAATCTGCGTCTTCACCGACCACCAGATTTTCGACCGTTTCCACAAATACAATCTCAAGAGCGACCGCGCTCGCGGTGGCAAACTCGCCCTATCGCTCAAGGAGCTCAACCAAATAGAGGTTGGCGACTATATCGTGCACATCGACCACGGCATCGGCCGCTTCGGCGGACTGGTGAAAACCACCGTAAATGGCACTCCTCAGGAGATGATCAAGCTCACCTACCTCAACAACGACATGATTTTCGTGTCGATTCACTCGCTACACAAACTGTCGAAATATCGCGGCAAAGAGGGCGAACCACCACGCCTGAGCAAGATCGGTTCGGGCGCGTGGAACAAGGTCAAGGAGCGCACAAAGAACAAACTCAAAGACATTGCGCGCGACCTCATTCGCCTATATGCAGCCCGCAAAGCGCAGCAGGGCTACGCATTCACCCCCGACGGATATATGCAGCACGAACTTGAGGCATCGTTTATCTACGAGGACACCCCCGACCAACTCAAGGCCACAAATGCCGTGAAAGCCGACATGGAAAGTGCCCGCCCGATGGACCGCCTAATCTGCGGCGACGTGGGTTTCGGCAAGACCGAAGTGGCTATCCGTGCCGCATTTAAGGCTGCCGTCGACGGCAAACAGACTGCTGTGCTTGTGCCCACCACGGTGCTCGCATTTCAGCACTACACCACATTCAAAGAGCGCCTAAAGGAGTTCCCTGTGCGCATCGACTATCTCAGCCGTGCCCGCAAGGCCAAGGATGTGACTCAGATATTAAAAGACCTCGAAGATGGCAAAATAGACATCCTAATCGGCACGCACAAAATCATTGGCAAGAACGTGAAGTTCAAGGATTTGGGCCTGCTCGTCATCGACGAGGAGCAGAAGTTCGGTGTGACCGTGAAGGAAAAACTCAAGCAGATGAAGGTGAATGTAGACACGCTCACCATGAGCGCCACACCTATTCCACGCACTCTGCAATTCTCTCTGATGGGCGCTCGCGACCTCAGCACCATCACCACGCCTCCTGCCAACCGCTACCCTATTCTCACCTCGGTGAATTCGCTCGACGACGACATCCTGAGCGAAGCCATCAACTTCGAGATGTCGCGCAACGGACAAGTGTTTATCGTCAACAACCACATCGACGGGCTCACCCATCTCGAACAGATGGTGAAGCGCCTTGTACCTGATGCCCGCGTAGTGGTAGGCCACGGACAGATGAAGCCAGAGAAACTGGAGCAGATAATCATAGATTTTGCCAATCACGACTACGACGTGCTTATCGCCACCACTATCATTGAGAGTGGTATAGACATGCCTAACGTCAATACAATCATAATCAACAATGCGCAAGCATTCGGACTAAGCGAGTTGCACCAACTTCGTGGCCGCGTGGGCCGCAGTTCGCGCAAGGCATTCTGCTACCTGCTCGTGCCTCCCGGCAAGACTCTCAGCGCCACCTCGCGACGCCGTCTGCAAGCCATCGAAAGTTTCTCCGACCTCGGCAGCGGCATACACATTGCCATGCAGGACCTCGACATACGCGGTGCCGGCAATCTGCTGGGCGCCGAACAGAGCGGTTTCATCGCTGACCTCGGCTACGAGACTTACCAGAAAATCCTCAAAGAGGCTATGCTCGAACTCTCTACAGAGGAATTTGCCGACACCTTCCGCGACCGCAAGGAGGCCGACGACAAGCTCAACGACGAAGAGACATCCTACGTTTCCGACTGCGTGATTGATAGCGACATGGAACTGATGTTCCCAGCCACCTACGTTCCGCAGGAGGGCGAACGAATAAGCCTCTACCAAGAACTCGACAATATGGAGCGCGAAACCGACGTGATGGAGTTCCGTCGCCGTCTGGAAGACCGCTTCGGCCGCATTCCTCACGAAGGCTTGGAACTGATACGCATAGTCACGCTGCGCCGCATAGCACGCACGCTCGGCATCGAGAAGATTATGCTCAAGCAAGGCGAAATGTATATCTACTTCGTGGGCGAGGAAAACCGCGCCTACTATCAGTCGCCTGCTTTCGGCAAGATCATCCACTATGTGCAAGACAACCCGGTGCGATGCCAATTGCGCGAGGTGCGCAACCGCCGCTCAATACTCATCCACCACGTCACCACCGTGGAAGAGGCCGTAGCAATATTGCAAGCCATCACCCAACTCGCCGCCCTCTAAACCCCTCACCACGATTATGAGAAGCATCGACAAGGAGATTCTGCGCATTGCGCTGCCTGCCATTGTGGCCAACGTCACCATTCCGCTGCTCGGTCTTATCGACCTCACCATTGCCGGTCACCTTGGCAACACGGCTTTTATCGGCGCTATGTCGGTGAGCGCCATGATGTTTAATATCACCTACTGGAATTTCGGATTCCTGCGCATGGGCACATCGGGCATCACCGCCCAGGCTTATGGCAGCGGCGACGTGTCGGCTCTGCGAGGAGCATTGCTGCGCGCCTGCACTCTGGCAGCCATCATCGCCCTTGGCATTGTGGCCCTGCAATATCCACTGCAATGGCTCACGCTGAAAATCATCGGACCATCAGATGGCGTGCTTGCCTTGGCTCGCCAATATTTCTACATAGTGATTTGGGGCGCACCAGCCGTGCTCATCATGATGGCGGTGAAAGGCTGGTTCCTCGGTATGCAAGACTCCAAGAGCGCTATGCACATATCCATCTGCGTTGACTCACTCAATGTGGTGGCGAGTCTTATAGCCGTGTTTGTGCTGAAGATGGGCTTCGTGGGCATCGCCGTAGGTACGCTTGTGGCCGAATACATCGGGCTGATATATAGCGCCGTGCTGATATTCAGTAAGCACCGCAATATGCTGCGAGGCGCTTCATTGAAAGAAGTAATGCAGACCGAGGGCATAACGCGCATGATGCGGGTGAACAGCCACATCTTCTTCAGGAGTTTCTGCATGATTGTCGTCACACTTTCGTTTGTGTCGATAGGCGCACGCAGTGGCGACCTTATCCTCGCTGCCAACGCCATCATCATGCAACTATACATACTCTTCTCCTACTTTATGGACGGTATCGCCTTTGCCGGGGAGGCTTTGGTGGGACGCTTCGTGGGCGAAGGCAACACCCCCCGACGCCACAACTGCATCAAGCGCCTTATGCTCTGGGGGCTGACTGTGGCGATAGTGTATCTGGCGGCTTACACCTTGCTTCCTCAACAGATTTTCACCCTGCTCACCGACGATGCCGACGTGGTGCGCACAGCCATCGACTACCGCTGGTGGTGCGCGGCAATTCCGCTGGCTTCGATGGCAGCATTTGTGTGGGACGGCGTGTTTATCGGACAGACCGATACCCGAGGCATGCTCATAACTGTGGCTATAGCAAGCGCCGCATTCTTCGCCATCTACTTCGGCTTGCCTGTCCCCACAGGCAACAACCGCCTGTGGCTGGCTTTCATCGCTTTCCTCGCCCTGCGCAGTATAGTGCAGACCATCATCTGGCTACGCCAAGAGAGTGTGCGCATCGCCTCACAGAATTAACGCTGTGATATTCCACCGCAAACCATTACCTTTGCCTTATGAGCGTATATGTAGAGATGATAATACCGCACGATTTCCACGACCTTGACGATAAAGACAAGGCCTTGGCAGAGATTCACGCTCTAAAAACCCGCCTCGAAAACTATTTCCATATCACCAAAGGCATCACAGCGGAGATTGACGACAGCGAATGTTTCGATTGCAGATATAGCCTCCACCTGAATTTCTGCGACATCGACATAGAGTTGGGCAACGGATTTCTCTACATCAACGGCGGATGGAATTACTCTCAATATTTCTTGATGCAAAACAGCGTTTCCTGGCTCAGAGACAGGCATTACGACATAGTGTGCGCATTGGGTAAGAGCGAAGCCTATATCATGGACGAGTATCACGGTTCGAACAACGTTTATGCCCACGGCAAAGAGATAGGAATGCACGATATGACCTTCTCTCTTTGGCAGAACGAATACCCCGATCCGCCCATCCTCACACAATCCATTCTCCACGAATACAATTCGAGCCGTTGGCCCGACACAGAAGGCGTATATCTCGACACCTTTGAAGAATGCCGACTCCGCAAACAGCAATTGCAGGATAGGTTCCCCAACGTAACCGTCTTAACATCTGGCACGATAGTTGGCACCTTCCTATTGGCGCTAAAAGACGACAGCCTGATTTTTGTCAACGAAACGAGCGGAAAGATCCTTCGAACAGGCAAAATAGATGGCTTCTACGCCAACTACAACCAAAACGGATTTGTGATATATAAGGGCAATCGCGCAGCATTCTTCTGCACCGATGGCAAGCGAGTTACACCCTACCGCGCGACCGACTACTCCATAAAATACTACAATAGTAATTACCCCGAACCAGCCACAATACACATCATCGACAAAGCATCCGGGAAAATCGTCTACACCACCTCAAAACACCAACGCTAATCCCCAAAGCCCTCAGGAAAAGTCGCATATAACACAATATCTCATCAAAAATCGTAACTTCACAACACCATAGGAAGAAAATATAGAGTCCAACAGCAAGATGAAAAACAAAGATTGTGGAAAATTTCGGAGGCAAAACAGCCGGCAATTATGCATTTTTTACTACTTTTGCCAAACATTTCATTTCGGACCATACGGCTCGAATTAATTTCCCGTCCCGATTCGGGTCATATAATATGGAGTGATGCTCGAGTGGCTGAAGAGGCACGCCTGGAAAGCGTGTATACGCCAAAAGCGTATCGGGGGTTCGAATCCCCCTCGCTCCGCAATCAACACGCTAATTTTCAACGAATTAGCGTGTTTGTTTTAAGGGTAGAATACGTAAGAATTGTTCTCGTATTTGTAAAAAAAAAGACAAAGAATGGCACATTTTGGCAGCATTTGGAGTCTTTTGGCGAAGGAGGTATGCAAATACCTTGTTAAAGTTTTTCAAGCCATGGCAAGTACGAAATTCTATCTTGACCACCGCAACGTCGCCGACGGTTGCGAGTGCCCGTTGAAGATTGCAATCTTCACGGCACAGAACACGAGTTTTATCAATCTCGGTTTTAAGTTGCTTCCGAAACAGTGGGATAAAGCAAACTTCAGAGTAGTGAATCACCCCCAAAAAGAGGCTCTAAATCTGCTGCTTAACCAGCGTAAGCAGGAAATAGACATGCTCATTTTTGAGTACACTAAAAGCGGCAGAACTGAACTCACAGCGAAAGAAATTAAGGACTTGATTCTTGCCCGAGACAAAGAGGGCACTGAAAAGAAAGTCCCCAAAAATGCTTTCGTTCCCTACTTCGAGCGTTTTATTCAACGCTACAAAGGGCGTACCTACGACCTCTATAAATGCACATTAAAGAAGGTCATCACCTATGTAGGTATGCAAAAAGTGGAGTCATTGGTCTTTGAGGACATCAATAAAGAATGGCTTTATGGCTTAGATGACTTCCTCGCACAGACCTCTCCGTCGCAAAATGCTCGCAACATTCACTTCCGTAACATTCGTGCTGTCTTTAATGACGCAATCGACGAGGAAGTGACTGTGCACTACCCATTTAGAAAGTTCAAAATCAAGCCTGTAAAAACGAGAAAACGCTCGTTTAAGGTTGAAGTTTTGAGAAAAATCTTCAACACTCCTATCGACGGTTTCGAGGAAAAGTACCGCGACATCTTCAAATTGATATTCTGCCTCTGCGGAATAAATATCGTGGATTTATGCAACCTTAAATCCATTGAAGATGGTCGCATCGAGTACGACCGAGCAAAGACCAGCCGCCACTACTCTATTAAGGTAGAGCCGGAAGCAATGGCGATAATCGAGAAGTACCGTGGCAAGGATTGGCTCATCAATCCGCTTGACACCAACAAGAACTATCGCAGCTATTATATGCGGCTCAGCCACGGCTTGAGAACACTAAAAGAGACGCTTAACGCCATTGATGACGGCATAAAGATTGACGAGCTTACCACATACTGGGCTCGCCACTCGTGGGCTACGGTAGCCGCCAGCCTCGATATTCCAAAGGAAACTATCGCGGCAGCCCTCGGGCACGGCGGCAACACCGTTACCGACATCTACATCGACTTCGACCAGAAGAAGGTGGACGATGCAAACCGGAAAGTCCTCGACTACGTTTTCGGTGCGCCGGAGAAGAAAAAACGAGGTCGCCCAAGAAAGGCATAATCAATGACTTTTTCGATGATGTTTTTCGTGACTTTTTCGCTAAATATTTTGCTAACATTATCGTTGACTATTTCAATGACCCTATCGGTGCAAGTTTGATGACATTTTCGATGACATTTTTGATGACGGTATAAATATCAATCCAAAACAGGATAAAATGTGCCTTTGATTAACTGCGACATTCCCTGCGAGGTGAATGTTGCAGTTAACTTTTCGCAGACGTAGCGTTTGCCACGAATGATGAAAAGGCTTCGTGGATTGGGGATTGTGTCGGAGAGAAACTTAAACGTCGCCTTTTGTTTCGGGTTCACCCGATAGACAGTGCGATATTTGTTCAAAATCTTGTTGTTGAGCCGCAGTGTGGTGTGAGGACGGAAGTAACTGCCCCAGTCCTCCGCTATCACCACATCTTCGGTGTAAGGGTACGGGAGTTTGCCGTCGTAGTCGGCGGCAGCGTCCCACCACCCGATATAGATTTTGTCGTAATACTCGCTCTTTTTGTCCTTCTCGCCGGCTTCGATGTTCTGCACCGAGACAGGCTGATAGAAAGTATTGTCGATGCGCTGCTTGCGTTCCTCGCGGCTTTCGCCACGAACAAACGAGGCATCGCCCGAAGTGTCGTTCTCGTCGTAGCCCGAAAAAGCGAGGAAAAGGCAACGTCCGTATGTGGAGTCCGTGAAGTCAATCCATGCCGGAACGAACTCAATTTCGTTCTCGTCGGCATCCTCGCTGTCATCGACGATGCGACCGCCGAACAGGTTTACAGGTTGCAGAATGCACTTGTAAGAATAGCGGTTCGGAAAGTTCTTGCGTTCCTCGACGAGCGTTTTCTCAACAGCACGAATGACGAAGTAGATGTCGAGGTCTTTTGCGTAAAGCAACTTACCTATAGTCGAGCCACGCCCCGAATTGCCGTCCCACGTCGCATAACTCTTGTTAGCGGTGAGCAAAGCATTTAGTGTGTCATACTGCACAGCTCCGCTGCCCCACGACTTGATAAACTGTAGAGTCCAACAGCAAGTGCAAAATTAGTAAAAGTGTTTAAAGAAACGATCTT
>CAJLWM010000018.1 GCA_905210415.1 uncultured Prevotellaceae bacterium | reverse complement strand
CACAGGGCTTCGGGCAGGGTATTTATGCTCTTTGGAGTTTTACCGGACAGCAATATATTTTAATATAGAATACGCTCGAATTTTCCTTAGTGATACCAGTGGCATCTACTACATTGGCATTAAGCACGAAGTTAACGATGTTGCCGCCTTCTGCCATTGGAGTCTTCACATATTCGCCGTTTGAGTCAAGCAAGAGGTGGTTCTTTTCATTGTAAAACACCACATCTGTTCTTCCGCTTTCTGAGAGGTTGGTTGTCCAACCAGTTGGCAAACCTGGATTTTCAGCATCAAGCTTACCATTTGATTGTTTTACATTGCTGAAGTCTTCACTTACCTTCACAGTATTCTCACCCGTAGAGAACACGGTAAGCAGGAAAGAAGCATTTTCTGATCCTGACCACTTTGCCACAAAAGAGTCGCCTTTGTAGTCACTAAACACACCTATAGTAGGTGTATTGACAGCAGCGAATGCCGACACAGCCGACAATGCAATTGCTGACACACTGAGTAAAATTTTTTCATAAAAATTCGATTATTTATAGTAGTTGTTGTTTCGACGTATAATTATTTATCATGCTGACACAAAACATATTTCGGGCACAAAATTAGCATATCACCTCAATTTCTAACGATATTTAAATGATAAAAAAACATAACAAAGCACCACTTTTCTTATGCAAAATTGGCTATTTGCTTCAGTGGCACTTTAATTCCAACAAAAAAATTTGCCCGAATCGGGTTAAAACTTGCGTCGTCCAAGCAAATAATACTCCAGCACAATGTTGCGTCGCGCACCTGGCATGGTCTTCAGCAAATTTTGCTCTGGCTGAATGCCATCATAGCGATGGTGAAAACGCCTGTAGTCGCGATGCGCACGCAGCACTGCCCGCGCGTTGCCCCACTGGAATGTGGCCACAAACATCAGCCACGACAGCGTGTCATACAATCTGCGCACTATCAGCAATCTCTTGCCCTCTTTCTGAGGCAGATTTTTATACAATAGGAATAGGTTGTTGCGGAAATTCAGATAGGTCTTGCGCGGATTGCTTGCCGGCAAACTTGCTCCACCAAGGTGGTAAGCCTTGCTCGCTGTGACGCACTTGATAGAATAGCCCAACAGGTGTATGCGCCAACACAAATCTATCTCTTCCATGTGGGCAAAGAAATGCTTATCAAGACCGCCGGCTTTCAGATACACATCGGTGCGAGTCATCAACGCAGCACCTGTAGCCCAAAACACTTCTATAGGCTCTCCGCCGTCATACTGTCCGTGATCAGCCTCAACATTGCTGAAAAGCCTTCCGCGGCAATATGGGTAGCCATGGCAATCAAGAAAACCACCCGCTGCGCCTGCATACTCAAACAATGGTTGATCGCCATCGTATTCTTTTAGCAACTTTGGTTGGCATGCGCCCACCTCGGGATGCTGCTCCATATATTCATACAATGGCTCTATCCAACCTTGAGGCACACGCACATCGCTATTGAGCAGCAATGTGTACTTATAGTTCAACTGAGCGATTGCACGGTTATACCCCTCGGCAAAGCCATAGTTTTCCGCCAAGTGAATAACCTTTACCTGCGGATACTGTACAGCCAAAAACGTGAGGCTTTGGTCTGTACTGCCGTTGTCAGCCACTATCACATCAGCCACTTCGGAATTGGTGTTTGCCACCACCGAGGGCATATAGCGGCGAAGCAACGCCACGCCATTCCAGTTTAATATTACTACCGCTACCTTATTTATCGTTTCCATCACAGACGTTATATAATGATTCCTTTATTGTATTGTCACCTTATGTTTCCAGCGATTGTGCGTCCACAACCAGTAGGCTGGCGCTTGCTTGATGCGTTGCTCCAGATTGCGAGCATACACATCGGTGATTTCGCCCATCGGCAAAGTCTTTGCATCGCTGCAGATTGGCCTGATTGTCACCTTATAATGGCCACGCTTCACCTTTTCCATATCGAAGTGCATAGCCACATAGTCCAATTTCCTGATTATCACTTCTGCGCCGGTTATCATCGCCGTGTCGTGATTGAGGAAGCGTATCACATGCCCTTGGTCGTTGACATTGGGATGCTGGTCGCTGATAAATCCCGTAATCACTGGCTTGCCATCGCGGCGCATACGTATCAAATCGCGAAACACCGAGTTCTTTGCAAGGCACAGCGAATGAAATCTGCCGCGCAAGCGCAAGAAGAAGCGGTCAAACCATTGGTTTTTCAGCGGACGATATACCTGCGCAAACACCACATCATCGTTGGCGCGATGGCGTGTCCACAAGGTTATCGAGGTGAGCCATTCCCAGTTGCCGTAATGCGACGCATACATTATTATCGAGCGACCTTCGTCAAAAGCCTTGTCAACCGATTCTATGCCTTCAAACACACAACGACGGCGCATCTCTTCGTCGCTTATGTGCATCAATTTCACGGTTTCTACAAAGTAGTCGGCAAGATGATGATAGAATTCTCGCTCTATGCTACGCAATTCTTTTTCCGATTTTTCAGGGAAACTCTCTGCAAGATTTTTCCTTACAATGCCTTTGCGATAGCCCACCACCTTATATACTATGAAATATAGCATATCAGAAAAGGCATAAAGCACACCAAATGGCAACATAGCCATCAGATGCAGCAACGCATCTAACGGACTATACAGAATATTTTCGCTCAGTTTGCTCATTCGTCTATAGCTTCGCCTTTTTCAATCTACTATCTCTGCGCTCATTGTGCAATCGTCGTCGATTATCTTGCCCAAGCGCGTGTTGGCCACTCCATTGATATATTCGGCACGGAATGGAGTTTCCACCCTCAGATAATTATCGGTAAATCCGTGCATCGGCATACCCTCGCGAGGTTGCTCATAAAGCACCTTGCGTGTAGTGCCGGCAAATCGCTCGGTGAAGGCACGCAGTTTCTTCTCGCTCAACGCTATGAGTCGGTTGGTGCGCAGACTCTTGGTCTTAACATCCACCACTGGCTCTATGTTGAGTGCCAAGGTGTTTGGTCGCTCGCTATATGGGAACACATGCAAGCGAGTCACATCAAGGCCATCAATAAAATGATATGAACGCTCAAAAAGTTCATCGGTCTCGCCACGAGCTCCGGCAATCACATCCACGCCGATAAACGCATGCGGCATCACCTCCTTGATTTTCTGCACTTTGTGCGCAAATAGCGCAGTATCGTAGTGTCGGCGCATCAGTTCGAGCACCTCGTCGCTACCAGCTTGCAACGGGATGTGGAAATGCGGCATAAATCGCTTCGATCCTGCCACCCATTCTATGATTTCATCGGTGAGCAAATCGGGTTCGAGCGACGATATGCGATAACGCTCTATGCCGTCCACTTCGTCGAGTTGCTTTATAAGATCAATAAACGTTTCTCCGGTATTTTTACCGAAATCACCGATATTCACACCCGTGATTACTATCTCTTTACCGCCCTCTTGTGCCACGCCGCGCGCCTGAGCCACAAGGCTCTCTATAGTGCCGCTGCGACTTCTGCCGCGAGCACGAGGTATGGTGCAATAACTGCAATAATAGTCGCAACCGTCCTGCACCTTAAGCCAATAGCGGGTGCGGTCGCCGCGCGAACACGAAGGATAGAATTGCTTGATATCCTTCAGCGGAGTCACCTCTACGAGCGCCTTGCGATTGGCAATCCATTCCTCAACGTATTCCGCCAATTTCAGTTTCTGGTCGCTGCCAAGCACAATATGCACGCCTGGTATTTCGGCAATTTCCTTGGCCTTCAATTGGGCATAGCAACCGGTCACCACCATTAGCGCATCAGGATAACGGCGCACAAGGCGACGTATCAACTGGCGGCATTTCTTGTCGGCCTCCTCAGTCACACTGCATGTGTTCACCACGCAGATATCGGGCACCTCGCCTCCATGCGCCCTGCGGACGCCCTTCTGCTGCAAGTGCTGCGCAATGGTGCTTGTTTCCGCAAAATTGAGTTTGCAACCAAGCGTATGATATTCTGCTGTAAGCGTGGAGAATGTGCTTGTATCTATCATCTTTAATATTCCTAAGTTGTGTAATATTTTCAAGGCGCAAAATTACAAAAAATCATGCGTTTCAGCAAACTGCGCCTCACTCGCCACACCCAGCAAGCGTCACACTTCCTCCACAAGGTCGGCAAGCGGCACACGCTTTTTCTCTGTCATCGGGCAATCTGGTGCTATGTGCCCGATTGGCAATATCACCACTGGCTCAAAGCCTTCGGCACAGAATTGCTGCTTCACGCGCTCAACATCAAAGTTGCACACCCAGCATGTACCCAGGCCTCGCTCGGTGGCTGCCAAGCACAGATGCTCGGCTGCTATAGCCACATCAATGTCGCCATGCTGTTTGCCATCCACCTTTCGCACCCAGCACTTGCTCATGTCATTCTCGCATATCACATACATCGGAGCTGTGGCAAACCACTCTCTATTGTAGCATTCACGCAATCGGGCCTTTGCCTCCTCGCTGCGCACAGCAACAAACTTCCATGGCTGAAAGTTAACCGCCGATGGCGCCACGCGCACGCACTGCATTATGTACTCAAAATCGGCTTCACTCACCTGCTCTGAGGTATATTTGCGCACCGAAAAACGCTTCTCACATAATTCCAAAAATTCCATATTCTTTTCTTCTTTTTTCGTTAGCACCTGCCACGCAAGCACTTATATATTGCCATATATTATCTTAATCTTCAGCTTTCACATCAACAAATTTAAGCATACTTTGCCACATATCTGCGCTTCTCGCGCTCCTATTTTACAGAATTAAGGCTAATCTAAAGCGGTTACACCAATCCTCTATACGCAAACTTGCCGACACACCACATAGTGCGCCGGCAAGGGTCTATTATATCATTTCGTGATTTTATTCCGCCTCTTCGTCAACCAACTCTTCGTCGATTGATTTGCGATTTGCAAGCTTGCATACCATTACTGTTGGACAAAGCAGAGCCAAGAACAGACACGCGCCAAATCCTATAAGGCTTTTTGTCATCAATGGTTTAATATCGCAATATGCCGGTTCGATTACAAATCCCGATGGGAAGTTTGAAGCCAATGTCATCGCGCTGTTGTATCTCTTCTGTAACAAGAATACATAGAGATCGTTCTTCAACTCTTTGTCGCGCATCAAGTTGATGTATTCGCGTTGATAGTATGGAGTTTTGTTGAGTTTAGATTTGCTTGTGGTCTTAATGCCCTTGAGCGATTGGATAACATTCTCGGTATTCTTCTTCATCAGCAAAACGTTATCACTGACAAGGCCACGCATTGCATCTATTTGACTTGTCAATTGCTTAAGCATAATGTTGTCAGGCGTAGCCGAACGCTCGATGTTGCGCTTATTCAATATCAATTCATTGTATTTTGTCACAATCGCAGCCGAAGCATCATCGCTGCTCGATGGCAACAACTCATACTTCTTATTAGGGTCTGACAGAATTGACAAAACAAGGTTATACATCGTGATTTGGTCGCGGAGGTGTATGATCTCATTTTCCGACTGCTTATCTGTTCCGAAGAAATAGGTTGCTTCGGCTTCTGGGCTAACAATATCGTTTTTAGTCTGGAAATCCTGCATCTTCTGCTCTGATTCTGAGAGAGACGATGTTATTTCCTCAATCATCTTATCGTAGAATTCAAGCGATTGCATAGCCTTTTCGTTCTTGCGAGTTAAGCGAATGCGATTGTACACGCTCATCATACCATTAAGCAAATCCTTGCCATATTGCTTGTCGGTGGCTTTAAACACCAATCCGACACCATCGCCCTTCTTTGAAGAATAGTCTATTTCAATCAACTTCGATAAATTTTGTGCAAGCGCATCTGTGCCTGTGAGTATCACATTTAGCGAGCGGTCTACATCGGCAGAATACTCTGCAGTCTTCAGCACTTGGAATGTGCCGTAAGGAGTGGTGATGCTGCATGGCAATGTAGCGCCCAAACATTCACCGACTGTCTTTTTGAAGAAACCCTTTTGGGCCACGATGTCTACCTTTCCGCCCTTGTGCAGATTCACCTTAAACTTCATTCCCACCGACAAGGTGTCGAGCACCTCAGCTGGGCACGTAAACATCACTGGCGATTTCTTATACAAGTTCACCTTCTTTATGCCATCTCTCTCAATATATGTGAAATTGAGGTTGAAGTCCTTGATGGTGTTCACAAGTATATTGTGCGACTGGAAAATAAGCAATTCATTGTCCACCGACGACGATCCCAGTCCGCCAATCGAGAACGAACGCATGATCGATGCCATACCGCCACTCATCTTTGCAGCACTTGCAGCGCCACCCGACTCGCTATCTTCTTCTATCAAGATGCTTGCATAGGTGGTGTATTGATCCATGTGATAGCAATGATAGGTAATGGCAAGCGCCAAAAATACCACAAACGACGCAGCATATAGATACCACTTCTTTCGTGCCATCGCCACATATTTCCTTAAATCGATAGTGTCTTTTTCTTCCATATCGTATATTAGAGTTTTTTATTTATATTCTTGTTGTAATATTGCTTTTCGTTCTGCCTTGTCTGTCTTTCGATATTTGCCGATGATAGTGCCAAGCAGCATCATAAGATACAAACCGCCCGATTGTGAGAACAATGTACCGCCCACATTCTCTATCATCACGTATGCTATCACAAGCACACCTATGACAAACATATAGTGGCTTTCGTCGTGCAGATTCAAGCGCAATCGCTGATATATCCACACGAAAAAATATATGAACAGACCTATTCCCACAAGTCCAAACTGAGCCAACTCGGCATAGAATATATCGCAGATAAACTCGTAGAATTGCTCCGAGAGCCCAAACACCTTATCCAAATCATACATCGCATACACAGCCGAATAGTTCACGTCGGGACTTGAAGCATACGTAGCATACGACGCCAATCCTGTGCCGAAGAGCGGGAAATCGCACAAAATCAAAAACATGCCGCCAAGCAATGCAGGACGGGCAAATGCCTGAATCGAACGGGTATCGAATGCGCCCTCTGTTCCATCAATAAAATAGAAACTGATTTTTTTCCACGACACCACAAGCACTGCGGCAACCACAAGGCTCAAAATCACCACTTGCTTTACGCGCAATTTCTTGAACATTCCCGGCCGATAGAAAAACAACATAAAAACAGCCAAGACCGTTTCTCCGAAATATTTCGATCGTGTGCATATCAAGCCCACCGACAAGATGCACATCGCTATGGCGAAGTCGCGACGTGATATCGTGCCATCGCTGCGAATGCTGCAATAGATGTATGTGATAAAGCAAATAAATGCCGTAGAACCTATATACACCACATGGTGAATCACCACAAATGTGCATCCTGTGAAGTATATTATCGGCAACACCGATGCTATGGCTATACACGTTGCCTTAAGTATCTGGCACTCTTTGTGTGTGTAGCGTGGCGCTATGGCATAGCCTATAAAAAATGGCACAAACGGCTTCGACTCTATCACAAAGTCTATCAATATGGCTTTAGGCGTATTGAATTTCAAGAATAGCGAGTATACGGCATAGAACGCCAAAACTCCCACTACAACAAACATGTTTTTGTAGCGAGTATACTGACGATTGACCACCATATCAAGTCCGATGATTATCAAAATGAAAAACACCCCCAATTCATCGGCTGGTTTAAACAGTTTAGGTGCTAACATCTGTATAAATAGCATATACAGAGTTATCCAGAAAAATATTTTTCTAATGCTGAGCATACCCCTTGGCAACAATCCTACTTACTGATAAGCACAATGGCAAGTGATGCCACTACACTGGCAGCACTCACTATGGTTGATATCACGCTCAGTTTGTAACTATTGTGTTGGTTGTATTTAGAGTTTGATTTCTGCACTTCGTTAGGCTCCACATACACCACATCGTTTTGCTGCAAATAGAAGTATGGCGACGATAGCACTGCCGCATCATTAAGGTTGAGGCGGTGATAAACGTGTTTACCGTTTTCCTCACGAATGAGCAGCACATTGTCACGGCGGCCATAAGCAGTCAAGTCGCCAGCATCTGAGATGGCATCCAAGATGGTGTATTGCTTTTTCACTGTAGTCTTTGGGCCTGGCGCATTCACTTCGCCAAGCACATTTATGCGAAGGTCGGTGAGCTGCACTCTCACATATGGGTCCGTTACTGTCTTGCTCACCTCGGTCTTAATTCTTTCTTCAATCTGGCTTGTAGTGAGTCCTGCCACCTTTATCTTGCCAAGCACAGGCATCATGATGCAACCTTCGCTATCCACAACATAGGTTGTGAGCGAACCCATCTGACTTGGCGACACCGCTGCGCGAGTGGCTATGTTGGTCATAGGCACATTGAATTGCGCAGTGGCTTCTGGCACAAGCGAGGTAACGGTGATGATAAGTTCATCATCAGGGATGATTTTCATTTGGAAGTTTCCCGAAGCTATTTCTCCAGAAGTCTGATCTTTGAGGTTTGCGAAGTATGTTAGATTATTTTTCGATGTCGAGCATGAAGTTAAAAAGGCTATGCAAATAAGAATTGATAAGATTTTGTTTGACATATTTTGTGAGTATATTTTTAATGACAATTTACACTTAATTTTCACATATTATGATTAACGACGTGCGACTGTGTTTTATTGTATTTTTTATACGAAATTCGCGACAATTCTCGTTATACTGAAAAGTCTTTCCTATATTTGCAATAATATTATTAATACTACAAATATGACGAAAATAAGTGTCATTGTCCCCATTTATAATACAGAAATGTATTTGCATAGATGCATCAATTCATTGTTAGATCAGTCATTGAAAGATATCGAAATTATTTTGGTAGATGACGGGTCGCCCGACCGCTGCCCTGAGATTTGCGACGACTACGCCGCCAAGGACAGCCGAATAAGAGTAATTCACAAAAGCAACGCAGGCATCGGTCCAGCACGAAACTCTGGTCTTGAGATTGCCACTGGCAAATACATTGGCTTTGTCGACTCCGACGACTATATACACTGCGATATGTATCAAACCCTTTTCGACATTATGGAGCATAACAGTGTCGATTTTGTGGTGTGCAATATAGCTCGCGACAATAATGGAAAGTTATCAGCCAATATCATTGATGGAATGCCAAAGCACAATACAATAATTGATTGCAAAAGTGATTACCTGCCCAAGATTATAGGCAGTATGCCAAACGAAAGCACCAACCAATCGTATGGAATCAGCATCACCAACACCCTATTCAAGCACGATGTAATCAAGAATAACAATCTCGCTTTCGTGTCGGAACGAAAATTCGTGTCGGAGGATTTATTATTTATGATTGATTATGCCTTATGCTCGTCAAAGATGATGCTCTGCCCAAAAACTTTATATTATTACTACTCCAACGAAAATTCGATTACACGCAGATTAGACGAGACACGTTTTTATAGGCAATTCGACCTTTGCCACGAGGTAGAGCGCAGACTTAGATCGTGTGGTTTTGACAGCCCAAACCTTGATTTGCGGCTCAAACGCATGGTGCTATACGAATGCGTCTTTGCCATTCACGAGGCTGTATCGCTTTTGCCATACCGTAAGTCGATAGAGAGATTACGCCTCATCGCCGATCACGACGAGATACAACGCACTTTGTCGTCATACCCTATCAGCAAGATGCCACCCAAGCACCGGCTATTCTACACTTTATTGCAAAATAAATTCATTATCATCATTTGGCTAATCTATAAGATAAAAAAAGCTCTTAGCTAAACGCCCGGCACACACATTATTCAAGAATAGAATCGCCTAATCACCCAATTAGGCACTTAATCCGCACGGCTATTGCCAACGTGGCATACACCACATAAGAGCCACATTTTCCGCAAGTCACCAAATACAAGAGCATGTCATTCCGCAGATTTCTGCAATCACAATATGTCCTCTCCACCAACCGCAACGGCTGCTTTATGGAATCAAGCACACTTGCGAATTTCTCATAACTAAAACCACACTTTATCATATAGACGCACAGCACTGCCACTTGCCTTGAAAGCACCTTTCTGTATTCAGACTGTCGCTTGATGGCATCAATATCATTCTTCTGCATATAATGATGCATTGCCATGATTTCATCGCACATCCCCTCCACCACTACAGGGTAGATATTTTGTGAGGTGCTATACGCATCCCTCACGACATAACTATAAAGCACATCTTTGGACGACACAAACACGCTCACTCGTTGCAACAATCGATAATTGAAATTTACATCTTCCTCGCCTCGGGCATATTTCGTATCAAATCGGAAAATGCCATCAAAAGTCGTCTTCTTATAAAGCTTCACCCACACCGTACCAAGGCACGAGCCTGCTATTCTGAAAAACTCTCTTGAAATATCATCTTTACCCCTACAGCACAGGTCTACTCCTTCCGTATCGCGTCTTTCACTATTGTAGATAGTTTCATAGCCCACATTCACAATATCAGCAGCATACTTTTTCGCAAGGAGATATTGCGCCTCCAATTTACGTGGGGAATAGATGTCGTCATGGTCACAAAATGTCACATATTCACCTCTGGACACCTCAATTCCTCTATTTCGTGCTGCACACACGCCCTTGTTCTCTTGATGCAGAAGCACGATCCTGCCATCTTGCGCAGCATATTGCTCACATATGCTATAAGTGTCGTCGGCAGAGCCGTCGTCAACCATTATTAATTCAAAATTATCGAAGGTCTGCAAAAGGATACTATCAATCGAAGCCCTAAGTATCTCACCAGTATTATATACCGGCATCACAACAGATATTTTAGGAATTTTTTTTACCATCATTCCTTTTCTCGATTCTGCTTCATGATTCTATCGATAAACTCATATATGCGCTCGCCCATTAGACTCTCGCTGAAATCATTACGAACATATTCAGCATTCATCACACCCATGTAAAAAAGTTCGTTCTTTGATTTGTTCATCATTTCAGCAAGGCATCGTTTCATATCGTCCACATCATAGGGCTTTGGCGATAATACACCTGGAATATTTGCTATATAATCGTGCGAACTGGTAGTGTCGGTCACCACCATAGGCTTACGCAACGCCATACTCTGCAAGAAACTCATCTGTCCATAAGAATAGAGATATTCGGGCAACGGTATCACAACAAATGCGCTTCCCATAATAAACTGCACCAAATCGCTAATTGGCATAAACTTATGGAATACAATATGTGAATTGTGGGCATATTCCTCCGCAAGCGACCCATCGCCTACAATATGCAATTCATAATCATCTCTGTTAAGTTCGTCAAATGCCCTGCATAGCGTGGCGAAATCACGCTTCTTATATCCAAATGCCACCATCCGATTCTCGCAATGTGTCTCCAATCCATGGTCGAAGTATTCAAAATCCGCACCAAATGGAATAAACGTGGATTTCTCCACAAGATTGGGATAATGTTCCTTATACAGATTAAGTTGACGCGAAGAGTGGACTATAATTGCTGGCGAACGACGCATAGCAAAGCGTATCAACGGCGTCTCATAATGATTGATGCGCGACCCATTGAAGCCACCAATATCAAACATCAGATGCTGTGGCTTATGCTTAACAAATGTGGTGAGCAACTCATACACCAATCCGCTTTGCGCACCATGCGAAATTATCAAATCGTAATCGTTACGCACCTTGAATGCCTTGATTGGCTGGAGAATATAGAATTTTATTTTCTTCTCAATCTTCTGAAACCACGATTTTTTCCCTATGTCTATTATATCCACCTCAGTGTCTTTAGGGAAATACCTAAAGAACCAATATGGCTTACCTTTGACATATTTGTCGGGCGCTTGAATGGCGGGATCATCCTCAAGCAGATGCTTTACGTTCCAATTAGGTATAAACAATATCTTCATGACCTATGCCCCTTTCTCAATCGGCTTACCACCACTTGTTTGATATATTGTGGACAATTCACCATCATCACCAACACCGACACTATCATGCACACTGCCAATGCCGTCAAACCATCAAGCACATAATAAAGCGCGCCGTCGAGCACCAGCACCGACATTGCCACAACAGCCTCTCTACGGATGCTCAATTGCATATATTTATGTGTATCTATCATCTTATATATCAACAAGTAGACATAGGTGACGCTGATGCTCACTATGGCACCATACAAGCCACACCATTGTATCAAGAAATAATTGCCAAGCATCGATATTATCAATCCCACTATCAGGCTCGGCACTTGTCGCATGGTGTTCTTTGAGCATTGATAGCCCATATCATAAAACACCATCAGCGATAGCAACATAGATGATGCCACAAGCGGATATACCAACTTAGCACTTTCTTGATACTCTGCGCCAACGATATATCCATAAACAAATCGCGCCCCATATGATATGCCTATCACAAGCAACGATAGAAACCATACATAGGAATTAAGTATCTTTGTGTAGAATTCGTTCTTGTCAGCGTCGGAATACTGGCGGATTGCAGTTTCTTGCCACGACTGGTTGAATATCAATGTTAAGGCCTCGAGAATTGCCGCAAATTTCACTGCCACAGCATACAGGCCGTTTTCGTGCAATCCCAAATACTCGCTGATAAAATATCTGTTGCCCGATGCTATACCCCATATCACCAGATTCACCACCACAAGAGGTAGGCTGAATTTCATCATTCTACGTCTTACGTCACTCACATCGATGTGAATTCTGATGTATCCGCTGAATAGTTTCACTTTCAGCTCCACTATCGCCAATACCGACAATCGTGCTACAATATTGCCTATAAACACGCCCTCAACACCCATATTGGCATACACCACAAGTGGAACACTTATCACGAACACAAGGAAAGAACAAGTAACGCCAGTGGCCGCAAACAATTTGCTATGCCCCAACGCTCGCAGCATTTGTGCAACCACGTCGTAGATAGCAAATACAATAGAAAACACCACTGTATACCAAAGGTATTTAATATCAAACAGCATGCCTGCCACAATGCCGAGAATCAAGCATATCAAGGAGTTGATGAGCAATGTGGTCACCGTCATTGTCACTATCTTGCCCTTTTCCTCTTCGGTTTTGGCTTCTATCAAGAATCTTAGCGAACCTTCCCTTAGTCCACACGACAGAAGCGGCAGCAAGAACAGCACAGTGTTGAAACAAAGATCATAATACCCGAAATCTGCCGGAGCAATAAAAAAACTATATATCGGCACAAGCAAAAAGGTAATAAAGCGTGTACCTATACTACCCACAGCATAGATTCCGATATTTCTTAAAAACTGCGCCGAACGGCTATATGTTTTTTCTTGTTGTTGCATTTTTTCGTTACACTTACATTAAAACGAGTTTCGCTACTCTTTATTGTAATCGCAACACAATATTAATAGTAATATTTAGTTTTTATATTTAGACTATAGAAAAAACACTATGCAAAAAAAGATACTTATCGTAAATAAGTTTTACTATAATCGCGGAGGCGATTGTGTGGCATCAATGAACCTTGAACAACTACTTCGTGCCAATGGCCACGAGGTGGCTGTCTATGCTATGCAATATCCCGAAAACACCGATTCGGAATTCTCTAAATACTTCGCTCCACAAATCAGCTTCTCTGGTGGCGGATTGGCTGGCAAAATCAAGGCTTTTCAGCGCACTCTCGGCATTGGCGACATTCGCACATCGTTTGCCGCAATTCTGCGCGATTTCCGCCCCGACGTGGTGCACCTCAATAATATCCACAGCTATCTCTCGCCCGTGATTGCTGAAATAGCCAAGGCTCACGGTTGCCGCGTGGTGTGGACAATGCACGACTACAAACTCATCTGCCCGGCCTACTCCTGCTTGCGCGAAGGCAAAATCTGCGAACTATGTTTCACCGACCGCTCACAAGTGCTGCACACTCGCTGCATGAAGGGGTCGCTGGCTGCCAGCGCTCTGGCTTACCTTGAAGCGAAGAAGTGGAATCGCTCCCGACTCGAGCGTTGCACCGACGCATTCATATGCCCAAGCCAATTTATGGCTCAGAAGATGGCGCAAGGCGGGTTCAACCCCGACAAACTAAAGGTGATTTGCAACTTCGTAGACCCTGTGAAGCTGAAGCGATTGAACGATAGCCACGGCGTGAAACGCCTGCCATATTACTGCTACGTTGGTCGCCTGTCGCAAGAGAAAGGTATTGGCACGTTGCTCGAAGCGGCTTCGGCTCTGCCTTATGAATTGCGCATTGCTGGCGACGGTCCGCTTGCCAACGAACTGAAACAGAAATATCAGCACTGCAAGAATATCACATTCCTTGGCCGCCTCGATGCCGAGGGCGTGTGCAACCTGCTGCAGCAGGCCACGCTGTCGGTTATTCCATCTGAATGGTATGAGAACAACCCGCTTGGCGTGATAGAGTCGCTCAGCGCCGGAACACCTGTAGTAGGAGCTAATATCGGCGGTATTCCCGAACTGATTTCCACTGGCGCTGGCATCACATTCACCTCAGGCGACATCAATAGCCTAAAGGATGCTCTCACTGCGGGCTTCGGCACCCACTGGGACAACGATAAGATACAGACCGACTCGCTTGCACGCTTCTCTCCGCAAGTGCATCTGAAATTAATAGAAGATATCTACACGCGCTAATCATGTTTGCAAGTGTCCATCTATAATGCGACAGACAAGCACTCGAAACATTCAACATCTATAATGTTGTGAATCCAGCCAGCATTATAGCGGAAATTGTGCTAAAATCACAATAGTGCATTCTCTCCACATAATAATATGGAGTTTATCTCGTTATGAATATGATAAACTATATCAAGCGACACTCTCGTAGTGTCGTTTGTCACAATACAACTAATTAATCATCTCTAAAAAAAACAAATACAACATAATGAAGAATATAGTTCAAGGCAGTATAATCACCACATTTAGATGCAATGCTAAATGCAACATGTGCAATATCTGGAAACACCAGACGCACCCCGAAGAAGAAATTGACTACGAATACTACAAAAAACTTCCTGCTGGCTTGCGCATCAACATCACTGGCGGTGAAGCCACACTGCGAAAAGACATCGACAAAATATTTGAAATTCTATACCCAAAATCATCTTTGCTCGAACTAAGCACCAATGGGTATAATACCGAAAAGATTGTTGAACTTGCAAATAAATACCCAAATATTCTTATACGTGTGAGCGTTGAAGGCCTCCCTCACATCAACGACTCTAAGCGAGGTCTCGTAAACGGATTTGACCACGCCCTGCGAACCATGCTTGAACTGAAGAAAACCAAATGCAAAAACATTGGTTTCTCTGTTGTAATTTCGCCTGACAACTATCGCGACCTTGTCCACCTTTATGAGCTCTGTGTTGCCCTCGACGTAGAATTGGGCAACTCTGCTGTGCACAATTCTTGGTACTTCCACAAAGACGACAATCAAATAGTAAGCGAAGATGCACTTAACCAACACGAATTGTTTGTCAAGGCGCTCTTAACATCTAAGCGCAGAGGCCTCAAAAACCGACTGAAAGACTACGGACGTGCCTACTTCAACCGCTCAATACACCGCCGACTAAGAGGTGATAATGCTGGCTATCGTCCTGCATGCGGCGCACTCACCGACTTCTTCTTTATTGATCCATGGGGCAACGTTACTCCATGCAATGGATCTGGCGAAGAATGGATAATCGGCAATATCAAAGAAGACTCGTTTGAAAACATTATGAATAGCGATAAGGCCAAAGAAGCCCTTGAAAAGGTGAAGAAATGCGACCGCAATTGCGCCTTTATCGTTACCGAACGCCACGACATGGTACGCCGCCCTTGGATACCTATAATGTGGATTCTCAAGAACAAATGGCGTATACATAAAGGAAAAGATCTGTGTTGGGATTAATCACTTTGCACCTCTACTTATGACAACCATTGCAGTTATAGGAACCCGTGGATTTCCAGGCATACAAGGCGGGGTGGAAAAGCATAGCGAAAACCTCTACCCCCGGATGAACGGCGATGTGCGCCTACGCGTGTATCGTCGCAAGCCTTATCTATCTGCCTTATCTCACCACAACTACGACCATATTGAATTTGTTGATCTGCCATCTACTCGCATCAAGGGCTTTGAAGCGGTGTTTCACACATTTCTCTGTGTTATGCACATTCTGTTTCACCGTCCTGATTTTGTACACATCCACAATATCGGTCCTGGCATGTTTGCCCCTATCCTGCACTTGGCTGGCATAAAGACAGTGATGACATATCACAGCCCCAACTATGAGCATAAAAAATGGGGGGCTGTTGCTCGACAAATTTTACGCCTGAGTGAGACTCTCTCTCTCAAATTTGTAGATAGAGTCATTTTCGTCAACAGGTTTCAGATGGAGAAGTACTCCCAGAAAATCACCAAAAAATCCATTTATATCCCTAACGGGATTGTACGTACTGAGCCAAGCACATCAACATCTTTCCTCGAGAAAATCGGAGTCGTGCCAAATAGTTATGTGCTTGCCGTTGGACGCCTTACGCCAGAGAAAGGATTTGAGTATCTTGTTCAAGCCGCAAATAGCCTGCCCGAAGTGAAGCATCTCGTTATTGCAGGAGCAAGTGACCATGATGAATCATACCTAAATACGCTCAAATCACTCGACACAAACCACAAAGTCATCTTTACAGGTTTCACATTCGGAGAGGACCTACGTCAACTTTACTCTCATGCCAAGCTTTTCGTGCTGTCTTCTACTCACGAAGGCTTTCCTTTGGTGCTTCTTGAAGCCATGAATTACAGACTTCCTATTGTGGCGAGCGATATACCTGCCACACACCTTATCCAACTCAATGAAGAAGACTACGCAAAAAGCGCCGATCCCGAATCGTTGGCAAAATGCATATCGTGTCACTTACAGTGCAACACTCCACGCAAAGACTACGACATAGAGAAATACGACTGGAACACAATCGCTGCTACTACGCTTGATGTATTCCATTCAATAAAGTGATACAACATCACACGCTACAATTGTTTAGGCCACGCCCTATTCACACATACAACAAAGGCTCTTAGAGTGTTCTGTAAAACAATCTCCAAGAGCCTTCTTTTATGCAATTATTAAACTTGGTCTTTTCACACCCGTTTTTGCCGTATACTTACACATTAAAGCGGAAGTGCATGATATCGCCGTCTTGCACCACATACTCCTTACCTTCCACGCCAAGCTTACCAGCCTCTTTCACAGCGGCCTCGCTGCCATAGTTGATATAATCTTCATACTTTATCACTTCGGCACGGATAAATCCACGTTCAAAGTCGGTGTGGATCACACCTGCACATTGAGGAGCCTTACTGCCCTTCTTGAATGTCCAAGCGCGCACCTCATCCGAACCAGCAGTGAGGAATGTCTGAAGGTCGAGCAATGCATAAGCCGACTTAATCAAGCGGTTAACACCCGACTCCTGAAGACCGATTTCATTCAAGAACATTTGACGTTCTTCGTAAGTATCAAACTCAGCGATTTCCGACTCAGTCTTAGCAGCCAAAATCAAGATTTCGGCGTTCTCATCCTTCACAGCCTCGCGAACAGCATCCACATATTTGTTGCCGTCAACAGCGCTGTTATCATCCACGTTGCACACATAGAGCACCGGCTTGTTGGTGAGCAAGAAGAGATCGTGAGCGATTTTCATATCGTCCTTCGACTCAAGTACCACTGTGCGTGCTGCCTTACCCTGTTCGAGCGCCTCCTTATAGCGCTTATACACTTCCCATTGTTGCTTAGCCTGCTTGTCGCCACCGGTTTGAGCCTGCTTAGCCACTTTGTTGATACGAGCATCAATGGTCTCAAGGTCCTTCAACTGCAATTCATAGTCGATGATTTCCTTGTCGCGCACAGGATCTACTGTGCCGCTCACGTGAGTGATGTTCTCGTCGTCGAAGCAGCGAAGCACGTGTATGATGGCATCAGTCTCGCGAATGTTTGCCAAGAACTTATTACCCAGACCCTCGCCCTTCGATGCTCCTTGCACCAAACCAGCGATGTCAACAATTTCCACAGTAGTAGGGATTACGCGCTGCGGATTACAAATTTCAGCCAACTTATTCAGGCGTTCATCAGGAACGGTGATTACGCCTACATTTGGTTCGATTGTGCAGAAAGGGAAATTAGCCGATTGCGCCTTAGCATTCGACAAGCAATTGAAAAGAGTAGATTTACCCACGTTAGGCAAACCTACGATACCACATTGAAGTGCCATTATTTATCTGTATTTTCGTTATTCGTTAGTTACATAAAGGCGTATCTCCACGCCCCCATTAATTCTTTTGCAAAGTTAGTGCAAATGAGTGAAATATACAACTGAATGAGCAGTGAGCGCAAAGTGAAACTTGTTTCAACTTTGCCAAGTCGCGAATGAAGAAGGCTTTGCCAACCAAACTTGTTTGAGTTGTTATTTCCGAATGTAGCCACCCGAACGAACAGTGAGAGCAAAATGCAGATTTTTGCTATTTTGCCGAGTCGTGAGTGAGGACGGCGAAGCAAAGTTATCCAAAGTTAGTGCAAATGAGTGGATTTTTCATTATATTCGCTATTTGAATTTTTGGTACCGACTTAAAAGCATATAATTATGATTCGACTTAATGCATTTTTCGAACTCAAAGAGGGTGTTGACGAAGAGGCTTTCTTGGCTCTCTGCAAAGAATTAGTGGAAAAATCGCTCACCGACAATGGCAACGTGGCTTACGACTTCTTCCGAAGCGCCACACGCCCAGAAGTGTGGGTAATATGCGAAACATGGCAAGATGCCGAAGCGCTGGCTGAACACAAAGCCGCGCCGCACTTCATCAAACTTGTTCCGCAAATCAAAGCACTCACCAAATGCGGTATGAAATCAGAGCAATTTGTTTTCTAAGCACACAACAATGCCACCCGCCGAATCACTCTCTGCAGGTGGCATTATAAGTTTCGTCAAAAAACCTAAACAAGATTTGGGTTTATCCCAATCCTCGCCTTATCTTTTCTTAGCAAGCACATTCACAGTGTCGAGCACCTTGCCATTGCGATCGAGCAATGTGAGTGCAATGCGATTCTCATCCACATTCATATACAATGCGCTGATTGTTTTAGGGCCCTCGGTCCAACGGAACTTAATCAAATCGGCATTATATTTCAGTTCCTTGTTCATTTTTCCACCTCGTTCGTTGTCGGAAGAAGAAGTTTGCAGATAAACAGTGCCGCGGCTGCCATCGGTAGTCTTACCATCGTAGACAGCATCGGTGCGTGCATAGATGTGATTGTTGCCTGCGAGCGCAAGGTCTACACCAAGTTCGTCAAACACCTTGCACCATCTGCCATACTGGCTTGTGGCTCCATCAACGCCAATAAACCATTGATAGTGCTCGCACACCACCACATAGCGTGGCGCATTCTTGCTCTGGCGTGCCTCGGTAACCACCTTTCGCACCCATGATTGAGCAGTTGCAAGACCCGCCTCGTTGTGCATGCTCTCGTTGTTGAGCATCACAAACATCACATCGCCATAGCGGAAATGATAGCATACGCCCATTTCGCCACGGTAGCCGTTTTCTGGCATATAGTTGGCTTGATGAAAAAACTCGTTGCTCAAGCGCAAGAATTTATTTGCCATATAATCGTGATTGCCCACGCATCCTGCCCACATCATGCGGCTAAACACTGGTTCTGAATAAAGTTTCTTCCAGAACGACCAGCTTGCACCCCAAGCTGTGACGTCGCCAAGATGAAGAGTCCAATCCACTCCGCCGCCAAAATCCTCCACGGTCTTGTGCATTCGCATAGCATCGTCAAGACGACGTTGCAATGGAGTATATGAGTGGAAATCGGATATTACGCAGCACGACCATTGCTTGGCACCGGCAGTGCGGAAACGGTGCACGTCGGTAACAGCCTTTCCTTGGCTGTCACAAATAGTGTAGCAATATTCCGTGTCTGGCCTAAGGCTCTTGAGCGTAGCACCGCACTTAGTGAACACCACATGCTCCACAATGTCATCGTTGTTTGGCGCTTTTGAGCCTACGCCATCAAACGTGGTGCAACGAAACTCCGTCTCAGGGCGAATGGTTATCGCCTTGTTCTCAGCATTTGCCGCATAGTAGCGCACACTCGAGCCTTTTGCGTCGGCTGCCCAACTGATGCGCATACTGCTTGATGCATCCTCGCCTGGGCATGTCACCACAGTGCTCACTTTCTGAGCCAGCATCGACATCGACACCAACAACAGCGCCGATATCACATTTATACTTCTTAACTTCATGTCGTTATATTAGGTTTACCAAAATTTGTTTTGCTCTTTGGAGTATTCAAATCCAGCAGCCGCAAGCTTTTCCTCAAGCCAACTGCGGTCAATATGCATATCCTCACACAATTCATCGAGGCTCGCATACTGGTCGCGCAACTTCATATTCACCATGCTCATCAGCATCACGGCATCCTCTGGCAGATTTTCATTCATTTCTTTTCTACGTTATTTGATTTCTATCCCAAAAATACTACAAATTTAGCATCCCTCAAACAAAAATTATAAGTAATTTTGCGCACATGACTATTGATGAGAAATTTCACCGATTTAATCGCGCCGTGGCTTCCGACGAATTGCCGCCACACTTCACCTACCCTTTCTGCTACACTCCACACCCGCTATGCATGGAGGCGGCTGAGCAGCTCAAGCAGCATCTTTCATCACAAGACAATTTGCTTGCCGAACTCAACGAGGGCAAAATGCTGGGCGTGCTGGTTGTGGAAGACCCACACGGCGAAATAGGTTTTCTCGCAGCCTTCTCGGGCAACCTTGCCCATAGCAACAACCTGCCATACTTTGTACCCGCGGTATACGACCTGCTCGACCCCGACGGCGAGTTTTGCCAGGGCGAGCGAGCCATTTCTGCCATCAATCACCGCATCGCCGCCATGCAGCGCGACGAGCATTTTGCCGCAGTGAAACAGCAATACGATGCTCATCGCCAAAACATTGAGATTGAGCTAGAAGCATTCCGCGCAGAAGTTAAGGGCGAAAAGGCTCAGCGCGACGCCTTGCGCGCATCGGGCGAATTGTCGCCCCAGCAAGAAGCCGAAATGATTGCTCGTAGCCAATATCTTAAGGCCGAACTGAAGCGCCGCAAAAAGGCGGCTGCCGATACCATTGCGCAACTGCCCGAGGCTGGCGAATTGGCTTCATTCACACAAGAAATCGACAACCTGAAGCATCAGCGCCACAGTATGTCGTCGCACTTGCAGCAACGGTTGTTCCGCTTGTTTGTGATGAAAAACGCTTTAGGCGAAAGCAACGACCTCGCACAGATATTCAAGCCTACCACCACAGGCATTCCACCTGCTGGCGCTGGCGAATGCGCGGCACCAAAACTGCTTCAATACGCCTTCAACCACAATCTCACACCTCGCGCTATGGCTGAGTTTTGGTGGGGCAAATCGCCTGCTGCCGAGGTGCGTCATCATGGCAATTTCTACCCCGCATGCCGCAGCAAGTGCTTGCCCATTCTCACCTATATGATGCAGGGAATGGATGTAGACCCAAATCCGCACGACAGCGATAATCAGCAAAAAATCTCAATCATCTACGACGACAAATGGTTTTCAATCGTTGATAAACCATCGGGACTAATCACCGTACCCGGCAATATAAGCAGCGACTCTATGCTTGAGCGATATCAGCAGTTGTACCCCGACGCCGTTGGCCCGATGATTGTTCACCGACTCGACATGCACACGTCGGGACTGGTGATTGTGGCTAAAGACAAAGATACGCACAAGGCTTTGCAATCGCTCATCGCCTCACGACAGGTAGAGAAACACTACGAGGCTCTGCTCGATGGCGAGGTCACCACCGATAGCGGCATTATCGACCTTCCCATTTGCCCAAATCCCAACGATAGACCTCGGCAGATGGTCGACTACGACAATGGCAAATCTGCCATCACCGAATATCGCGTTGTGAGTCGCGACAACGGCATCACTCGCATCGACTTTCGCCCTATCACTGGACGCACTCACCAGTTGCGCATGCATGCGGCACATAGTCAAGGGCTTAATGCGCCCATCGTTGGCGATGCGCTCTATGGCAAACAAACCGCCCATCACAGCGCACAGCGCCTATGCCTTCATGCCAAATCGCTAAAATTTAAGCACCCGATTACTAGCGAAATCATCTGCGTCAACTCTCAAGTGCCTTTCTAACCCAATTCGGGCATTAGGGCTTGGACGGATTTCGGATTAAAAATACACCCAACCACTTAGCCAAGCGATTGGGTGCAATTTTATCATTTTGTCTGTATGTCAAAACAGCAGCGTGCCACTCGTGCACCAATAGCTGTCGCTTCCGCCCTCAGGCGCACCTTGCGGGATGTTCACCTCAATGGTGTGCTCGCCAGCCGACAAATTGCCCAACGGAATGAAGTTAGGGTTTGTCACTGTGCCAGGGCACCAGTTTGAGCGACTCATATCCGACGAGCTGCACCCGGTTTCATACACACCGGTCTGCGGATTGTAGTTGCGATATGTGCCGCAATCATCTCGCCATGGCACAAAGCTTATCACTTTCATGCCATCAAGATAGATGGTGTTTGGCTTTTGGTTGAACTCATCGCCTCCACCCCAACCACCGTGTCCGGTGGTCAAATAGAATAGTTGCGCATTTTTCACAGGCTTATCGAGCGTGAATTTCACCTTCAACGAATCGCCCAGTTGAAAAACAGGATAAGGCTGACCATCTTGCTCCATATAGTTCACCGTGTTGAATAGCGGCATGGCATTTTCATAGTCATACAGCACATGGCGCAAATCATCAGGGAAATATTTCAGTTTCAACGACAATCTGTGTCCGCGAGCGTCCCAGTTGCCAATGTATGCACCTATCCACACCTCACCCTGAAGGTGGCTTTGCAATGGTGTGACCTGCGATTTATAGAACACTGAGTCAACCCAATGCTGACCAGGAATCACGTTCTTATTGAAGTGTCGCACGCCGAATCCGGTGAAGAATCGCATCAGTTCCACTGGCACATCATAGCCATCGGTGCTCACAAGTCCGTGATAATCCACACCGCCGCTTGTAAACTTAGGCGTGCTGTTGAGGTTGCGTATGGCATCGATAAAAGATTGTGCCTTGTGGGTAGGTATCACAAAGATTGAGCCAGTGCGGTCGTAGGCATCACCTTCGGAATACTGCGTAACCTCGGCGAAGATTCCGTATCCTCTATGCAATTCTGGCAACTTCACCTTCTTAAGGATAATTGTGCCGCCACCACAGCTATACACCTTATCGGCTTCCAATTCGCCTTCTGGCAACTTAGCGCCGTTGAAGCAGATGCGCTCCTGATCGAAGATTGGCACTGTGGTCACCACGCTCTGCTTAATGGTGTAGTAGTAGTCAAAACTATTTGTCTGCTTTCCCCAGTTGGCTGGCCAGAAATCAGCAGGTTTATTTTGCGCCGCGATGCTTGTGGCTTCCTCAACGATGTTTCCGTTTCTCACCACCTTCAGCACCAAGCCATCTGGTACGCCCACGCCCACTTGCGGAGTGCCTCGCACAGGCAATTCGGTGGTATACCACACATCATAGTGATTGGAGTTTATCACTGTGTGCAAGCACTTGCAATTATAGCCTAAAATCTTAGCGGTCTTGTCGGTATTCTCGAAATTATCACCCATTTTAAATGGGGTTTTCTTCGACACCAACTCGCCATTTGGCAATGTGGCAAGGCTGTAAGTTTCCAGCGCTTCATAATCGGTGTAGGTGCGCTGTTCGGGTTTCTTTAGGGTCATGCGTGGATCCTCCGACTTCGCATCGAGCGCATACATAGTCTTACTGCCCGAGATAGTCAATTCGGCTGCACCCACCACCGTGCCACGGTTTGCTGAAGTATAACGTATCGTATACCCCTTAACCTTGGCAAACATTGGCACCATCACAATCAGTGCCAATGCTACCATCAATATTCTTGTCTTCGACATATTCACCACCAAAATCAGTTAGATGTGATCACTTGTCCATGACCTCTATATAGCTTAGCTGGACCATCGAGCAACACTGCTATCACAGTCACTTGCTCATCTTGCACATCTTCTGGCACATCGATATACACCACGCCTGGCAGACTGCTCCAATATGGTTTGTCGTAGAGTTTATGGCTAAGCATAGTGCCGTTGCCTACCACCCACACACGGTTTACATTGTTCACAATGCCACGCAAGCACACACTGCCGCGCACCTTATTAGGAATGTAGAGATACACGATATCGCCTGCCTTGTTGAGTGTAGTGTAGCCATCAGGGAAATGTTCGGCTGGCAAACCGGCGCGTGTGCCATATACTGCCTCTTTGTGCTTACCTATCCAGCGGCCAAATTCCTTCAAGATATCAACTTCCTCTTGTGGGATAGTTCCATCGGCGCGAGGACCGATATCAAGCAGCAAGTTACCGCCATTGCTCATGCAGTCGCACAATGTGCGTAGCAGCATGTGTGGAGTCTTAAATTCCTTATCGGTTGGCTGATAGCCCCATGAGTCGTTCATAGTGTAGCACAATTCCCAATATTTGCTTTCTGGGCGAACCACTGGTATGCCCTGTTCTGGGGTATCGTAGTCGCCATAGCCTTGAATGCGGGAATTGATAATCACGTTTGGATTGTTGCTACGAAGAAGGTCTACGATGCCCTTGCTGTTCCAGTCCTCGGCTGATTGTTCCCAGTCGCCGTCAAACCAATACAACGATGGTTTATAGGTATCGTTCAATTCCTTCAACTGAGCGAAATTAAATTTGCAGAACGAAGCCCAACGCTTTGGGTCTTCCTTGATGTTGTAGCGTGTTTGGGTGCGGGTCTGATTTGGATAATCGTCGCGGCTCCAGTCGAGCAGCGAATAATAAATGCCCAAACGCAAGTTTTTGCGCTTCTTCACCTCGTTGGCAAACGGAGTGAGCACGTCGCGATTGGCAGCCGAACTCTTCTTAGCGCTGATGTCGCCGGCTTTAGTGTCCCAAAGGGCAAAACCATCGTGGTGCTTGCTGGTAATAACTGTGTAGCGAGCGCCGCTCTGCTCTATCAGGTCAACCCATTCCTTTGGATTGTATTTGCTGGCGGTGAAGCCTGATTCTTGCTTCATATACTCATCGTATGGCAGATAGTTGTTGAAAAACGACCAACTCTCTGACACACCACGCACAGCATATATGCCCCAGTGAATGAATACGCCAAACTTGGCATCACCAAACCACTCCATACGTTTTTCGTAACTCTCTTGACTTTCTCCAGTAATCCGCTGTTGTGCTACGACCGGCATAAGAAGTGCCGCCAACAGCAATGATAACAATGTTCGCTTCATTATAAATTATTTTGGTATAAGGCTTTGATTTTGATATTTTATGCAAAGAAAACACATTTTCGGCAATATCGCAAATATCGAAAGTTCATCTCACGTTTTTTGCTACAACGCGCCGAAAAAAATTAGTAACTTTGTACTCTCTCTTCCGCTAATATCACATTTTTCTGGATATATACATCTTTTATATGACACGAAACAAGATTTGCTATATCGCAATCGTTGCGGTGCTCGGCGCATCGCTTCTGCTCGGATTTGCCGAAGAAGTTTTTCACATCAATCTGGGCAACGCCTCATGGATGGCTCACTGGGCAACATCACCTATAGCCTTGGCTCTCGGCTTTGCCTTCGCGCTAATCTTCGGCGCCACATTCCCCGATTTCAACAAGACAATGTCGAAGAAACTCCTGCAATACTCCGTAATCGGTCTCGGTTTTGGCATGAACGTCAATGCGGCTCTCGCATCGGGCAGCGAAGGCATGCTCTTCACCATCGTGAGCGTGTTTGGCACTCTTGGCCTCGGTTGGCTATTCGGCAGAAAACTGCTGAAAGTTGACTCGCAGACCAGCTATCTGCTCAGTTCGGGCACTGCCATCTGCGGCGGTTCGGCCATCGCAGCCGTAGGCCCAATCATCCGAGCAAAGGCCGAAAGCATGTCGGTGGCTCTCGGCGTGGTGTTTGTGCTCAATGGCATCGCCCTATTCATTTTCCCTACCATCGGCGATATGCTGGGCATGAGCATGAAGCAATTCGGCATGTGGGCTGCCATAGCCATTCACGACACCTCATCAGTGGTGGGAGCCGGTGCAGCCTACGATCAGATGCACCCCAACCTTGTGGCTGCTACAGGCGTGAGCGCTCTCGAAGTAGCCACCACCATCAAACTCACCCGTGCGCTGTGGATTGTTGTGCTGGCCCTAATCACACCATTCTTCTTTCGCCAAACACTGGCAGCAAATAGCGGAGCGGCAAAACCTTGGTATTCGTGCGTACCACGTTTCATCATCTGGTTTATCGTGGCAATAATCTTCAACACCTACGTTCTGAGCAATGCATCGCTCATCGGCGATAGCGCAGCCACCATGGGCAGCGCATTCAGCGGCGCGGTGAACAAACTCGCAAAGCACCTTATCACCCTATCGCTGTTTTTCATCGGAGCATCACTCACACGCAGCACTCTGCGCAACGTAGGCACTCGACCACTCATCCAAGGCATACTATTATGGATTAGTATCAGCCTCATCAGCCTTGCCTACATATTCTGGATAGGATAAGCTCGATATCGCTGATTTTTACTATCTATACTGATTACCAGCAAAATACGGAATCGACAGCAATTTTTATTGCATTTTGTGGCTTAAAAATTTTGTTAATTCACAAAAAGGCTGTACCTTTGCATCACTTTTACGAAAGGAGACTCGCTAGCTCAGCAGGTAGAGCATCACACTTTTAATGTGGGGGTCTTGGGTTCGAGCCCCAAGCGGGTCACAGGGATGGTTTTTTAGCCATCCCTTTTTTATTCACCACCCCATCTGCCCACAAATTATCCCAATTCGATCATTAAGGCTTGGACGGATTGGGTTAAAAAGCAACTATAATCTACGCTGATTGTGATGTTTCAAATTCCATTTTTTCAGAGAAAATCATGATAAAAAATCTTATTTTGCAAAATCTTTTGCCAATTCAAAAAAATGTTGTAACTTTGCACTCGCAAACAACAAAAGTCTGGCCCATTAGCTCAACTGAATAGAGTGTTTGACTACGGATCAAAAGGTTACAGGTTTGAATCCTGTATGGGTCACAAAGGATGGTTTTTCAACCATCCTTTTTTTATCGCCCTCCGTTTTTCGGCCCGATGCTCCAGCAAATGCAAAAATTGTTGGAGTTTCTACGCGATATATTGACATTTCGGCGCATTATCCCTACATTTGTAGTTAGATAAAAAACAACTATTATTTTAAAACCGCATATCAATTATGAAATTTATATCGTGGAACGTGAACGGGCTGCGCGCTTGCGTGGGCAAAGGTTTCGAGGAATCTTTCAAGCAACTCGACGCTGACTTCTTCTGCCTGCAAGAAACCAAAATGCAAGCCGGACAACTCGACCTTAACTTCGACGGCTACCAGTCGTTCTGGAACTATGCCGACAAGAAAGGCTACTCTGGCACAGCCATCTTCACACGACATACTCCCCTCAACGTGACTTACGGCATTGGCATCGATTGCCACGACCACGAAGGTCGCGTGATTACTCTCGAAATGCCCGATTTCTTCCTTGTCACAGCCTATGTGCCTAACTCTCAAGACGAGTTACGACGCCTCGACTACCGCATGACTTGGGAGGACGATTTTGCCAACTACCTCCGCTCGCTCGACGCCAAGAAGCCTGTTATCCTTTGCGGTGACCTCAACGTGGCTCACAAAGAAATCGACCTGAAGAACCCTAAGACAAACCGCCGCAACGCGGGTTTCACTGACGAGGAACGCGGCAAGTTCACCGACTTGCTCCAATCAGGGTTCACCGACACTTTCCGGCACTTCTTCCCCGACCTCGCCGAGGCTTATTCGTGGTGGAGCTACAGATTTCGCGCCCGCGAGAAAAACGCCGGTTGGCGTATCGACTACTTCGTGACTTCGAAACGCATCGACGACCGCCTGGTATCGGCATCAATCCACAACGAGATTTTCGGTTCCGACCACTGCCCTGTGGAATTAGTGATTGCCGATTGACACATCCCGATGATTTTTTTACATTTTCTCCACAAAAATCATTATTTTTGTATCAATTAATACAATAATAAAAAAAGACTTTTACACTATGTTATTCTCTCAACAAACCTATGTGGAGCGTCGCAAGCAACTTCGCGAGCTCGTGGGCGATGGCATCATCATTCTGTTTGGCAACAACGATTCGCCAATGAACTATCCATCAAATGCCTATAAATTCCGTCAAGACTCTTCATTCCTATATTTCACCGGTCAACACCGCGAAGGTCTTACCCTCGCCATCGACTGCAACTCCGGCAAAGAGATTCTCTTTGGCGACGAGGTGAGCATCGACGACATCGTTTGGTATGGCAAAATCAAGAGCGCTGCCGAAATGGCTGAAGAAAGCGGCATCGCCGAGTTGCGCCCTTATCGCGCTCTCGCCGACCTTGTGAACGAGGCTAAGGATAGCACAATTCACTATTTGCCTCCTTACCGCCACCAGCACATGCTCGAAATCGAACGCCTGCTTGGCATCAAAGCCGAGGAGCAAAAGGCTAAGGCTTCTGTAACCCTTATCAAAGCCATCGTGAAATTGCGCAGCATCAAGAGCGAGGGCGAAATCGCCGAACTCGAACGCGCTGCCGCTATTGGCTATAAGATGCACACCCCAGCCATGCAACTTGCCACCCGTCCTGGCATCACCGAGGCTTATATCAGCGGCATCCTCGAGGGGATCGCAGCTTCGCTTGGCTCTGTGACATCGTTTGGCAACATCGTGACTATGCATGGCGAAATCATGCACGGCTGCCCATCGCAGAGCGTGCTTCAACCGGGCAGACTATTGCTCGTTGACGCTGGCGCCGAAACATTTGAGCACTATTGCAGCGACAACACCCGCACAATGCCTATCTCTGGCAAATTCACTCAGAAGCAACGCGAAATCATCGATATTGTGGCCGACTGCCACGACTTGGCTCTCACATTTGCAAAACCAGGATTGCGCTGGTATGACACTCATATGGCAGTGTGCCGACTGATGACAGAACGCCTTAAAGACCTCGGACTGATGAAGGGTGATACCGACGAAGCTGTGGCTGCCGGTGCTCATGCGCTCTTCTTGCCTCACGGATTAGGCCACATGATGGGTATGGACGTTCACGACATGGAAGGCCTCGGACAAAACTACGTGGGCTATGACGACACTATCCAACCATCTACTCAATTTGGATTGGCTTCGCTACGATTTGCACGCAAACTCGAACCAGGACATGTTATCACCGACGAACCTGGCATCTATTTCATCCCAGACCTCATCGACGACTGGGCTAAGAGCGGCAAATACGACCAATTCATCAACTTCGACAAGGTGAACGAATATCGCGACTTCGGCGGTGTGCGCATCGAGGACGATGTACTTATCACCCCTGACGGTTGCCGATTCCTTGGCGAAGACCGCATTCCTTACAAGTCGCACGACGTGGAGGAATACATTGCTCAACACAAATAATCAATCTACACCCATACAACAGGAGCATCGCACGTCGTTGCTCCTGATTTTTTTATTTAGCAACCTCACATTATGAGCCGCTTCACCCTTTCTTGCATCATAGGCATCGCTGCCATCACAGCCAACGCGCAATCTCTGCCACAGCTATCCACTATCCCTACGGGCCACTTCTGGATGGGATCGATGGGCGTGGGCGAAAACTACGACGAAGCTCCAGTGCATCGTGTCGACATCACTCGCCCTTTCAAAATGGCTGTCACCGAAGTCACCAACGCGCAATACGAGCAATTCTGCCCCGAGCACCGCAGTCTTCGTGGCAAGGACGGTTTGTGTAACGATGATGACGAAGCCGTAACCAACGTGACTTGGTATGATGCGATGAATTACTGCAAATGGCTCAGCGAGCGCACCGGACGCACATTCCGCCTGCCCACCGAAGCGGAGTGGGAATATGCTTGCCGTGCCGGCACATCATTCCCGTTCTACACCGGCAACGGACTGCCTGACGCATTTCACAAAAATCAGCAGAAGGCTCGCACTCTCAAGAAGGTTTCGCTTGCCGTGGGCAAAACGCCAGCCAACTACTTCGGCTTGCACGATATGCACGGCAACGTGGAAGAGTGGTGCCTCGACTGGTATATGCCCTACTCGGCCGCCGATGCCACCAATCCTGTGGCTGTGTCGGGTGGCTTGTATCGCGTGACCCGAGGTGGAAGCCACAACACCCCTGAACAATACTTGCGCTCGGCCAATCGCATGGCTATGATTCCTTCCGACCGCCACTCTATGACGGGTTTCAGAATCGTTGAAGCGCCATATCCCACTGGTTGGAGAATCGACGAAAGCCACCATTCCGGCGTCGACAATCAGCGCTATCACTGGACTGCCACATCAAGCAACAAGCCGATTTTCGAAGAGCCAAAAGTGTATGTGATACCTCCCACCCACGGCACCACGCCATTTATGCGGCATAATCATCAGCCAGCCATCACTTGGTGCAACAACGGCGACCTGCTCGCCATCTGGTTTTCTGCCGACGAGGAAAACGGTCGCGATATGGTGGTGCTCAGTTCACGCCTCCACCCCGGCGCGAAGCAATGGACTCCCGCCGAATTGTTTTTCAAGGTTCCTGACCGAAACATGACCGGTTCGTCGCTTCTCAACGACGGCAAGGGCACACTCTATCACTTCAATGGAGTGGAAGCCGCTGGCGACTGGCAAAACCTCGCTCTCACCATGCGCACAAGCCGCGACAACGGCGTAACATGGACTCGCCCACGAATCATCGAGCCAGAGCACACCATGCGACATCAAGTGATACAAGGCCCCATCATCTTACGCGACGGCACGATGGTGCAACTTTGCGATGCGGGTCCTGGCAGCGAAGACGGCACTTCTATCCACATCAGCCACGACGGCGGCAACACTTGGGCCGACCCTTGGGACGGCGCTCCGCTGCCACAATTCACCGAGGGTGGCACTGGCACCACCATCGCTGGCATACATGCCGGAATAGTGCAACTGCGCGACGGCAGCCTTATGGCTATGGGCAGAGGCATCGACAACGCTGTCGTTGGCAGCGACGGCAAAAAACACCTACCCATCAGCATTTCGCGCAATTGCGGCAAGACTTGGACCTACCACGCATCGCCATTTCCACCCATACAGGGACATCAGCGACTGGTGTTGCTGCGATTGAAGGAAGGCCCGATAATGCTCGTCAGCTTCACCGACCACCCCACACGCACGCCTAAAAGAGAACAAGGAATGGCATTCACCGATGCCAACGGCAACTCATTCATCGGCTACGGCGCTTACGTGGCACTATCGTATGACGACGGCAAAACTTGGCCTGTGCAACGCCTGCTCACCGACGGCGTGGAGCGATACCTCAACGGTGGCGCTTGGACACAATTCTTCACGATGGACGGCACGCATGCCGAACCGCGAGGCTATCTTGCCGCCACCCAATCGCCCGACGGCATGATACACCTTTTGGGCTCCCGCATCCATTATGCATTCAATCTCGCGTGCAGTGTCCAAATAGAAGTGCAACGAATTTCGGGGTAAAACTATGAAAAACAC
>CAJLWM010000017.1 GCA_905210415.1 uncultured Prevotellaceae bacterium | reverse complement strand
GCGTTCATCCTGAGCCAGGATCAAACTCTTCGTTGTTGTATCTTGTCTTCTTTTTTTCCTTGTTTGTTGTCACGCTGCGCCTTACTGCTTTCACTCGTAAAGTCCGCGCGGCCCCAAGAGATACCGCCGAATACGTCTGCCCCATCGGTCAAGAGTCCTTCGCTTATCGTGTTAATCTTTGTGTTAACCTGTCTCGTGTTTCACTCAAGCATTGACGGAAACTTCACTTGACATTTTTTACCTTGTCTCCTGTATTTCCTTTGTACTACTTTCGTCTTAAAAGCAAGAATTTCAATGACCTTTCATCGCTCGTCGGGACCTCTTGGCCGTCGGCCTCATTCCCGAAAGCGAGTGCAAAGTTATGCCAAATTTCCGAACCCACAAAATATTTTGGAAAGAAATTTTAAACTTTTTTACCTCGCCTGCCTCAACAGACAATAGCACAACAACTTGCACTCAAAAAAAATTTTTAAAAAATTTTCAGTAAAATTTCGGCAACACTCTCCATTACTCTTCATTCGCCGAATCACCGTATTCTTTAAGATACATCTCGCATGTGAGACACAGCTCCTCATACCACTCTTTACCGAATCGGCGAATCAACGGTTCTTTCAAAAATTGATATGCGCGCACACCTTTTTCCCTGCCAAGCACCTCGGCGCACTTGCAAATCTTCCATCGATGGCAGTTGACAGCCGTGAAAGTAGGATATTCTTTTAAGCGCACTGGATAGAGGTGGCAAGATATAGGTTTGTAAAAATCAATCCTGCCCTTGCGATAGGCTTTTTCGATAGCGCAGTAGCACATACCGTTCTCGCCATAACAAGTGAACACACAATTTTTACCGTCGATGATTTGCGTCACCCTATCGCCTTCCTCATCTATATAGTCTACGCCATTCTCCTCAATCTGCTTTTTTGCACGAGGCAAAAGGTCGTCCCATATCTCAGGCAATATTCGTCGAATGGTTTCAGCCTCTTCATCAGTAATCGGCGCACCGGCATCGCCCTCAATGCAGCATTCTCCGCGGCAAGTATCCAAATCACATAGAAAAAAGCGCTCAACGAGGTCGAGACTCACAAGTGCATCTTGTATTTGTAACATATATAATATATCATTTAAAAATTTCCGACTGCAAATTTACCACACATTCACCGCACCTCAGCAAAAATGCAATGTTTTTCTACACTTTTATATTGCGACTTGGCGACACACCCACCATCATCCAACCACTAAAAAAATTTCGGTGCCCGCCCGAAAAGAATCGAGCTGACGCCGAAAATATCATCAAAGATAGGTTTAACCAATTATTTCTCTGGATCCATCAAATAGATTTGGAAGTTGCCCTGAGATACCACGCTCTTAATATATTGCTTCACGTCGTCAACAGTGATACTGTTAATCACGTTTTCAGCATCCTTGAGCATATCCACGCCATTGAGTGTAGAGTTTGCGATGTTAGCCACCCAATTACCGTTTTTCTTGCGGCTTTCAGTGATATCCTTCACCATATATTCCTTAACCTTGCCCAACTCAGTTTCGTTGCAGTCGTTAGCAAGATTGTTGAATTCGGCCTTCACGATTTCCACAACGCGATCTTTCTTTTCAGGCTTCATTGGCAAAGTGGTGTTGAAAGTAACGTTGAAATCAGCGATGCGCGACATTGAACCATTAGTCCAAACGCTGTAGGTAGCACCCTCCTTTTCACGAATTTGTTCCAAGAAACGAGCGGTGAGGATCTGTGATGCAACCTGTGTGAGGAAGCTATTCTTTTGTGTGAATGGCAAGTTTGCCGACACGATGAATGAGCCATAAGTTTGCTCGGTCTGCATCTTATAAGTAGATGTCTGAGTAGCAGTGCCAGGATTTACATCCATACCAGCAAGTTTCACCTTAGCAATCTTCTTCGCGTTGGCTGGCATTGTAGCGATGTATTGCTCAACATACTCCTTGAGTTGTGTCTCATCGAAATTACCCGAGAATACGAAAGTAAACTCAGCAGCATTGCTATAAGCATTTTGTGCGATAGCCTCAACACGAGCACAATCGGCGCTCTTGATTCCCTCCACTGTGAGCATCTGGCTGAATGGCGACTTATACAAAGCCTTAGCCAAACGAGTTTGGAACACATATTCTGGAGTGTTCACCTGATTTTGCAACAAAGAAGCATATTGATTTTGCAAAGCGGCAAATTCAGTCTTGTCGAAGTGCAAACCAACAAACGACATATAGAGCATCTCCATCATGGTCTTCAAATCCTTAGGAGTAGTAGAACCACTGATGCTGCGGGTGTATGTGCCATCGGCGCTATAGCTCAAGCTTGCTTGCTTACCAGCAAGATACTTCTCAAGGTCGTTGGAATTGAACGAACCAAGACCACGTTGCGACATAGCAAGAGGAAGCACACTCACATTGTTGGCATCCTTTTCAGGAAGAGTGCTTACGCCACCCTTAGCCACTGCATAAAGAAGAATTTCGTCGGCCTTGAAATCAGTCTTCTTAGCAATCACCTTAGCACCATTGCTCAAAGTCCATTCCTTAGCATCAAATTCCTTATTATATGTTTCCTTCACAATCTTACCCTTAGCTGGAAGAGAAGCGATGAGAGGTTCGGTCTTAACATTATCAACATATTCTTCGATGTTGCTTTCAGCCACTTCCTTCTCAATCTGCATGCAGCTTTCCTTCGTAGGCACCTTCATGCCTTCAGCGTCAGGAAGCATTGCTATCACCACGCGGTTTTCATCGCCGATAACTTGTTGCATCACCTGATTGATTGCCACAACAGGAATGCTCTTAGCAATCATATTCATCAAGCTATATTCATATTCGATGCCTGGGATAGGTTCACCCGACAAGAAGTTTTGCACGTATTCTTGCACAAGAGCGCCAGAGTTTTGCTGATTGCGGTTGTTGTATGCCTTCTCAAGGGTTGAAAGATATTCCTCACGAGCACGCAAATATTCCGATTGCAAGAAGCCATATTTCTTCACGCGGGCAATCTCGGTGTTAAGAGCGCGATAAGCAGCATCAACGTCGTTGTTCTTAGCCAAAGCCACGAAAGTCATAGCATCCTTAGTCTTTGCAATCAAGAATTCGCCATCGCTCATGCCAGCGTAAGCAAACTTAGCATCTGGCTTAGAAGCCATTTCGCTGAAACGAGCATTCATCATGCTTGCAGCCATATCAAACAGATACTTGTAGCCAAGATATTGAGCATCGTTCTTCAACGAATCAGGGAATGCTGGGTGCTTATACATCACCTCAATAATAGCAGAAGGTTGCTCCTTATCGGTGCCGATAGCATAGATTGTCTCCTTGTTGTCAGGCACCTCAAAATATTCACGCTTCTTAGCGTTTTCTGGCATCTTGATTTCAGAGAACAATTCCTTAACCTTAGCCTCAATGCGATCAACATCAACATCACCCACAATCATTATGCCTTGCAAATCTGGACGATACCAAGTCTCATAGTAGTCGCGCAATGCTTGATATGGGAAGTTGTCAACCACCTCCATAGTGCCGATTGGCAAGCGATAGCCATATTTAGTGCCAGGATAGATGGTAGGCAAAAGATTTTCGAGGATACGCATCTGGCCCACCATGCGCGAACGCCATTCTTCGTGGATAACCTTGCGTTCAGCGTCGATTTCCTCATTATCGAGGAGCAAACCATCAGCCCACTCGCGAAGGATAAGCAAGCAAGTGTCTTGAACGCCCACACGAGCAGTTGGCACCTTAGATATATTATATACAGTCTGGTCAACACCGGTAGCGGCATTGATGTTTTGACCGAATTTGATACCTACACTCTCACACCACTTGAGCATTTCGTTGCCCTTAAAGCTCTTAGTGCCATTGAAGCACATGTGCTCCAAGAAGTGAGCCAAGCCACGTTGATTGTCTTCCTCAACAATCGAACCCACCTTTTGTGCGATATAAAACTCAGCCTGACCCTTAGGATATTCGTTGTGGCGAATGTAATAAGTCAAGCCATTAGCCAATTTGCCTGTACGGACTGCTTTGTCGACAGGCAAAGTTGATTCACTTTGTGCCGATGCAGTCATTGGCAGCATACCGATCGCAAACAAAGCGACCAGCATAAGTTTCTTCAAACTTCTCATTTTTAAATATTTATATTTATTTTAGTTTCGATTTTCACAATCATTACACCCATTAGACGCAAAAATACCCTAAAAATGACACCGCGCCGGGTTAATAATTGTTAATTTCATTACAGATTCCTCATCCGAACACTTGTAAAAAAGCGAAAGTGGTGCAGGCTCAAATCATTGATTGAACCTGCACCACATATTTCATTACAGATGATTATCTACGAAATTATTGAATACCTGAGATTGCAACTTCGCGGCTAATCTTAGCAATCATACCTTGAAGAGCCTTGCCAGGACCACATTCTGTAAAGTCAGTAGCGCCATCGGCAATCATATTCTGTACCTCATAAGTCCACTTCACTGGAGCAGTGAGTTGAGCGATAAGGTTAGCCTTGATTTCAGCTGGGCAAGTGTGAGCCTTAGCATCAACGTTTTGATAAACAGGGCACTTTGGTTCGATGAATTCAGTGTTTTCGATAGCAGCTTGGAGTTCATCCTTAGCAGGTTGCATCAGAGGAGAGTGGAAAGCACCACCCACTGGCAACACGAGAGCACGCTTTGCACCGGCTTCCTTGAGTTTTTCGCAAGCGACATTCACAGCCTCAACATTACCAGAGATTACCAATTGGCCAGGATTGTTGTAGTTGGCAGGAACCACTACATTGCCATCCTCGTTGATTTCTGCGCAGATTTCTTCAATCTTCTCGTCAGGCAAACCAATGATAGCAGCCATAGTAGAAGGAGCAGCCTCACAAGCCTTCTGCATAGCCATTGCACGCTTCGACACAAGCTTCAAGCCGTCTTCAAACGACATTGCGCCAGCAGCAACAAGAGCAGAAAATTCGCCAAGAGAGTGACCTGCCACCATACTTGGGTTGAACTCTTCGCCGAGAGTCTTAGCCAAAATCACAGAGTGAAGGAATACTGCAGGTTGTGTCACCTTGGTTTGCTTGAGGTCTTCTGGAGTACCTTCAAACATCAAGTCAGTAATTCTAAAACCTAAAATCTCATTAGCCTTTTCAAACATTTCACGTGCTTCGGCGTCGTTTTCGTAGAGGTCCTTACCCATTCCCACGAATTGAGCGCCTTGACCAGGAAATACAAATGCTTTCATTCTTTTACCTTAAAAAATTATATTATAGTGTTCTTTATATATTTAGGCTGCAAAGATAATTATTTTTAGTGTCTTTTACCCTTTTTTCGTCAAAAATATTTATCTTTGCATAAATAGTAACTAACAACTTTAATACTTTTACTGATTATGAGCAATTTATTTTTGTTATTCAATTTGGGAGGAGGAGAGATTCTCATTATTGTACTTGTAGTGCTTTTGCTATTCGGAGGTAAAAAAATACCAGAATTGATGAAAGGACTTGGAAAAGGAGTAAGAAGCTTCAAAGATGGCATCAACGACATTCAAGAAGAGATAGAAAACCCTTGCGAACCACAAAAGAAAGAGAAAAGCAAAACCGAAGAATAATCAGCCGACAAGCAACCCAAGCCTATCGGCATACACAATTAAGCATATAGTTTGCACTTGGAAGACAACAATCAACGGGATATATCAGAAATGTCGTTTTGGGATCATGTGGAGGCTCTGCGCATGACCCTATTTAAGATTATTGGTATACTTATAGTAGTGGCAATAGTCTTGTTTATCTATATGCCGGAATTATTCGACTATGTGATTCTTGCGCCATGCAACGGCAATTTCATCCTATACCAGTGGCTGGGCCAGATAGCTAAATACGTGCCTGGACTCAGCGGATTCAGCGCCGCCGACTTTCACGTCGATCTCATCAACATACAACTTGCTTCACAGTTTTATATACACATGTCCACATCGTTTTGGTTGGCACTCGTGCTTTCCTTCCCTATGGTGGTGTATATATTGTGGCAATTCGTAAGTCCCGCTCTCTATATCAATGAGAGAAAAAATGCCAGAACGGTGTTTCTGATTGGCAATATGCTGTTCTTTATGGGCATAGCAGTGGGATATTTTATCGTATTTCCATTTTCTCTAAGGTTTTTCGCCGACTATCATGTGAGCGAATTGGTGCCTAATCAGATATCGCTTGATAGCTATATCGACACTTTCCTCTCGCTCAACTTCACTATGGGCATAGTGTTTGAATTACCACTCTTATCCATGCTGCTTTCGCGCATAGGATTGGTGCGACGCAGTTTCTTTTCGCGATATCGCCGTCATGCAGTGGTGATACTCCTAATAATGTCGGCTATCATCACGCCAAGCGACCCATTCTCTATGATAGCAGTGTTTATGCCACTATACTTGCTCTATGAGGCAAGCGCCTTGTTGGTGAAAAAAGACGAAGTCCCTACAGAAGAGACTACAACAGAGAATTAATTCTACCTACGAAACACATTGTCAGAACAATAAAATCTGACAATGTGTTTCGTATAGATACAAAAAAAATTGATTGTCTCACGACAACCAATCTCGTTAACCTTAAATCTAATACCATGAAAAACACGTTACAAATTTAATAACATCCTACAAATCTGCAAAACAAAACAAGAGAAAAATCAATTCTTTTAACTGTTTTTAACAAAGAGTGTATGTCAAACGCTGACAGCGATATAATTAAGGTAATAGCACATATTCACACCGAGTTCAACACAAAATTCGGCATACCTCGCCAAAGCGGCATCGTAGACCAGTTGCGCGGCCGAATTGTTTTTGAGTCAGAATACCGCAACGCCGACGCGCTACGAGGATTAGAAGGCTTTTCTCACCTTTGGCTGATCTGGCAATTTTCTGAAGCAAAACAGGCATCATGGAGCCCAACGGTGCGACCACCGCGGCTTGGCGGCAACACTCGCATGGGAGTATTCGCTACGCGTTCTCCGTTCCGCCCCAACTCATTAGGACTTTCTTCGGTGAAACTCATCGACATTGACTATACGTCAGGCGACGCCCCTGCCATTATCGTGGCCGGCGCCGACCTGATGAACGGCACCCCAATCATCGACATCAAGCCATATTTGCCCTACACCGACAGCCATCCCGAAGCCACCGGCGGATTTACCGACACGGGCAACGGAATGCAGCTGCTCGACGTTACTATCCCCGACGAATTCACAAAGCGAATATCGACTCAGACACTCCACGCCCTGCGCGGAGTGCTGGCTTGCGACCCGCGTCCTCGCTATCAACACGATCCAGAACGCATCTATGGCATGAAATTCGGCGGACACGAAGTGAAATTTCAAGTTATCAACAATAATCTAATAGTAAAATCAATCGACTAAAACAATGGACTATATCATACTTATTCTCGGACTTGCCTTGCTGCTTATCGGAGCAAACGTATTGGTTGACTCATCAGTGGCAATAGCAAAGAAAGCGCATCTTAGCGATTTCGTAATCGGACTCACAATTGTGGGAATGGGCACATCGGCCCCAGAATTATTCATCAGCACATCGTCGGCAATCACCGGCCACGGCGACATAGCCATGGGCAACGTGCTCGGCTCTAACATCTGCAACGTGCTGCTAATACTTGGCGCAACCGGCTTAATATTGCCATTCACCATTCAGCGACAACAAACTCGCCGCGACATTCCATTCGCGATTTTCGCATCTATTCTGGTGACAATCCTCACATTCACAGGCGCACAAACCGGACTATCGCGCGTTGATGGCGCGATATTGCTGGTGGCATTCACCGCCTATATGGGATATGTGGTGTATAAGAGCCGCAACGAGGCCACCGAAGAAGAAGAATTACAGCCAAACAAATATCAGCGCCTCAACATAGCTCTGCTCATCATCATCGCCCTTGCATCGCTGGGCGCACTGATTGGAGGCGGCACCATGTTTCTCGACTCGGCAAAAAGCATAGCCCGCGCTTGGGGAGTTAGCGAATCGGTGATTTCTATCACCATCGTGGCTGTGGGTACATCGTTGCCCGAACTCATCACCTGCATCATTGCCGCTCGTCGTGGCAACGCACAGTTGGCACTTGGCAACGTGCTCGGTTCTAACATTTTCAACGCGCTATTTGTGCTTGGAGTGCCAGCGCTTATACACCCGTTCACAACCCAAAGCATCGCCATCACAGATTATGCCATGCTGTTATTCTCAGCACTGCTCTGCTACATAGTGATTTTCACCTTCGGAAAGCGCAAGTTCGACCGCATCGAGGGTCTGATATTCCTGCTGATTTACATCGGCTACGACATCGCTCTCTTTATGCGATAAAACCAAATAATTGCGGACAAACATTATTGGCATTGACAAATATTTTGTCTAACTTTGACACATAAATATAAGCTTACAAAAAACCTTTTTTTAGACATACAAAAATGAAGAAATTATTCACACTTCTTTTGGGGCTGCTTTGCGCCATGCCAGCGCTTAAAGCACAGCCTCTGCCTTGCGTTGCTCCTCAGCAAGCAGGTCTTGATGCCGAGCGTCTACTCAACGCCGACCGCATCATCAACAATGCAATCAACAACGAAGAAATCCCTGGTGCCGTGTTGGCTGTGGTGAGAAACGGCAAAATGGCTTATCTCAAAGCCTACGGAAACCGCAGCGTTTTCCCTAAGAAAGAGCCAATGACCACCAACACAATCTTCGACATGGCTTCATGCAGCAAATCAATGAGCACTGCAGTATCAGCAGCGGTGTTGCTCGACCGTGGCTACATCCGTCTGCAAGACCCCGTAAGCCAATACATTCCCGGCTTCCAAAATTGGAAGAGTGAAGATGGCAAGCAAAGCAAGACCATACGCATTGAGCACCTGCTCACCCACTCATCTGGTCTGCCTGCCTACGTTACACCAAACGAATTGCGCAAGCAATATGGCGATGCTGCCAACGTAGACTCTCTGATGAAATACATCTCAACTTGCCACCGCGATTTTAAACCAAGCACCGGCTTCCAATACAGCTGCCTCAACTTCATCACACTGCAAAAAATCATTGAAAAGGTCAGTGGCAAGAATCTTCGCGAATTTGCACAAGACTACATCTTCAAGCCTCTCGGAATGAAGCACACCGACTATCTACCTTGTCACCTCGACGAGAAATCAGGTCTTTGGGTGAACGACCAAAACGTGGTAGTCACCGACGAAGCAATGTACACTACCGATGATACTAAAGCCAAATCATCTACAACAAAGGGTTATTATATCGCTCCTACCGAAAAACAAGGCAAAGACCGCAAAGTGTGCTTCCTCGGTCAAGTGCACGACCCTCTTGCACGAGAAATGAATCTCGGCATCAGTGGCAATGCCGGCATCTTCACCACTGCTGAAGACTTGGCAATCCTCTGTGCTGCTTTGCAGAATGGCGGCGAACTCAACGGCACTCGCATCCTCAGCCCACTCGCAGTGAAAGCAATGCGCACCGTGCCACGCGATGAGAAAGCAGTAGGCCGCGCTCTCGGTTGGGACGTTTATTCTGACTATTCGAGCAACCTCGGTAATATGTTCTCTGATGAGACTTACGGCCACACTGGCTACACCGGAACAAGCGTGCTTATCGACCCTGTGAACGACATCAGCGTGATTCTTCTCACCAACCGCGCTCACCCAGAAGATGGTGGTGCTGCAGGAGCTCTTCGCACCCTCGTGGCTAACGCTGTGGCTGGTGCACTCATCGACACCAACACTGGCTTCACTGCTGAGCACAAGGCAACAACAGAAAAGTATTTCCCATACTACTACACTCGTTTCCAAGAATTCCTCAACCAACCAGCCATCACCAGCAAAGACATTGTGATGCTTGGCAACAGCCTCACTGAAGGCGGTAAAGATTGGGGCAAAAAGCTCGGTTGGAAAAACGTAGTAAACCGCGGCATCATCGGTGATGAGATTATGGGTATCTACGACCGCTTGCACCAGATTCTTCCTGGCAACCCTAAGAAGATCTACTATCTCTGCGGCATCAACGACGTTAGCCACCACTTGACTACCGACGACATCATCTCGCGCGAACGTAAAGTGATAGAACGAATCATGAGCGAATGCCCTAACACAGAACTCATCATTCAAAGCCTATTGCCTATCAACGAGAGCTTCCACCGCTATAAGAACCTCGACGGCAAAACCAACCAAGTGCCTGAAATCAACGCTCGCTTGGCAGAACTTGCCAAGGAAAAAGGTTTGAAGTTTATCAACCTCTACCCTCTTTTCGTTGAACCTGGCACAAACGTGCTCCGCAAGGAACTCACTACCGACGGTTTGCACCTCAAAGACGCTGGCTACAAGATCTGGGTGAAGGCAATCAAAGACGCTAAATAATCCCAATTCAACCCAATTCGTCATTAGCTTGATAAGATCTCGGAGTTTTAGAAAAGAAGATTTGGATTGTCTTTTAACGAGTAATAGCCTGCTATTACGAGCTAAAAACAAACAATAGATGCCTTATAAAAAAACCGATAGACTTCAAGCAGTAGAAAAATCACTACATTTACAGCCTATTGACCGATTTGGGTTCAAAATACCACCTAATAGAAACGGCACTTGCAAAAATTTTTGCAAGTGCCGTTTTTTATCGGTTATCCCGCTTTGGAGGGAGTGATTATTCAAGCACAGTCACCCAATTGTGAGTATCAGGTTCTTCACCGAGTTGGATGCCACGCAAGCGGTTATACAACTTAGTTGTCCAAGGGCCAGGGTTGCCGTCCTTAGCGAAAACATACGATTTGCCTTCATCCACGTCGTCGATTTGCGAGATTGGAGCAGCCACAGCAGCAGTGCCGCATTCAGCAGCTTCGTCCATTTCAGCCAATTCCTCAAGCAACACAGGGCGGCATTCCACCTGCATACCAAGGTCCTTGGCGATTTGTTGCAAGCTCATATTGGTGATAGATGGCAAAATAGATTCGCTCTTAGGAGTAACGTAAGTGTCACCCTTCACAGCAAAGAAGTTTGCAGGACCACACTCGTCGATATATTTCTTTTCCTTAGGATCGAGATAAAGCACAGCAGAATAGCCATTTTGCTTAGCCATTGTGCCAGCAGTGAGGCTTGCTGCATAATTGCCACCCACCTTCCAGCGACCAGTGCCACGAGGAGCAGCGCGGTCAAATTCGCGGTAGATAGCCACCTTGGTAGGTTTAAATCCTTCCTTGAAGTAAGGACCTACTGGTGTGACAAAAATAATGAACAGATATTCCGTAGCAGGTTTCACGCCCACTTGTGCCGACATACCCACTTCAATAGGGCGAATGTACAACGAACTGCCACTGCCATAAGGTGGAATAAAATCTTCGTTTAGGCGGACTACTTTTTCCACCATTTCCATGAACTTGTCTTCAGGAAGTGGCTCCATCATAATGCCCTCGGCACTACGACGGATGCGCTTAGCATTCTCGTCCATACGGAAAATACGAATCTTTCCGTCTTTTCCTCTAAATGCCTTGAGGCCTTCAAATACTTCTTGTCCGTAGTGCAGACAAGTAGCTGCCATGTGCATGTTGATGTATTCAGAGTCAGTAACTTCTACTTCACCCCACTTGCCATCCTTAAAAGCACAGCGCACATTGTAATTCGTCTTCTGATATCCAAACGGAAGTTTTGACCAGTCTAAATTTTTATCCATATATTTGTTGTGTTTTTATATGACTCAACCATAAATAACACATTCATCACGTGTCTCACGGCCAAATCACTTATATTAGCTTCACAAATATACAAAAAAAAATGCGCCAAGCAAAGAAAAGGCACATTATCTACACACGCGCAGCAAATAAAATATACACTACGCCGACAAAATTACAAACTTTAACTTTTGGCACTACAAAGCCACTTTTTGGGTACGGTTTTCTACCTTTACAATATAGATGCCACGAGAATTTACTTTCAAAATGCTTTCACCCGGATTGAGAGTGGCCTGGCTCACGAGCTGACCAAGGATGGTGAAAACTCTCACCTGTATGCGGCGGCTGGTGCGAATCACTATCACACCATCACGACCAGAGATATCCACATCGGTATCGGGCGCCACAGCATGCTTCGACTCTTGCCATTGTGCCTGCTCTGCGCAGAGCGCATCACTTCCTGCAATAGCCAGCAACATGGTCAATATGATAAGAATTCGTTTCACCGTTTTTTTACACTCATTGTTTTATAATCTCCGGAATCTCATAATCTTTCGGTAGAGAACACACTCCACCCAATCTACATATTCCTATCACAAAGTTAGTTTATAATTCTTATATCACAAACGCTTTACCACAAATATTTTTTCTATTTTAGGCAATAAATTTCACTTCTCTGAGTTGTCAGCATCATCGAAAGGATAACGACGCTTGGGATTGCGAGGAAACCATCCCTTGCGCACACGCTCCTGTTGCTCGAAGATTTCGAGTATCGACCAGAAGCAAGAGAACGCCGTGACGCCAAGCAGAGCAGATGCAAGCACACTATCAACAAGCACGGCAGCGATAAGCAATGCCACGCCAGCCACCACAAACCACCACCAACAGCGAGTGCCAAAATAATATTCTGCCTTGATCACTATGGGATGAAACACACCTATAATTAAAAAAGTTGATATACCAATCACTAAACCAAGCCAATTCAATTGCGATAATATTTCCATATACTTTTATTTTTTTGGCAAAGATAGTGCAAACGAGAGAAATAAGCAACTTAGCTTGCTCAAGTTGATATTTCCGAGTGCAGCCTATTTTATCTAACGATAGTGCAAACCGAGGGCAATGCAAAATGAAATTCATTTCATTTTCATTGTTGAGGTGCAGCCCATCTTATCTAACGATAGTGCAAATGAGAGAAACAAGCAACCGCAACAAGGGGCCCGATTACACATATTATATATGTAAAACGAGGCGCTGGACAAACGTCCAACGCCTCATCACTATGGTAGTGTTTCGATTTTTTCTCTACAGAATTACTTCTTAGAAAGTTTTTCCTTAAGAGCTGCCAATTCTTGGATGTCACCAAGAGTTGTCTTTTCGATAGCTGGAGTAGCTGGAGCTTCTTCAGCAACAGTCTTAGCAGCAGCCTTCTTAGCCTTGCGTTGTTCAGCCTTAGCAGCATCTTCGAAAATGCGGCTGTGAGAAAGGATGATACGCTTAGCGTCCTTGTTGAATTCAATCACCTTGAAGTCGAGCTTTTCGTCTTGCTTAGCAGTAGTTCCGTCTTCCTTAACGAGGTGCTTAGGAGTAGCGAAACCTTCTACGCCGTAAGGAAGTGCTACAACAGCACCCTTGTCGAGAAGTTCTGTGATTGTACCTTCGTGGATGCTACCAACTGTGAATACAGTTTCGAATACATCCCAAGGATTTTCTTCGAGTTGCTTGTGGCCGAGGCTCAAGCGACGGTTGTCATTGTCGATTTCGAGAACTTGAACGTCGATATCAGCACCGATTTGAGTGAATTCAGATGGGTGTTTGATTTTCTTAGTCCAAGAAAGGTCGCTGATGTGAATCAAGCCGTCAACACCTTCTTCAAGTTCCACAAATACACCGAAGTTAGTGAAGTTGCGAACCTTAGCAGTGTGCTTGCTACCAACAGGATATTTTTCTTCGATATTTTCCCATGGGTCTGCCTTGAGCTGCTTGATGCCGAGAGACATCTTGCGTTCTTCGCGGTCGAGAGTCAATACTACTGCTTCTACTTCGTCGCCCTTCTTCAAGAAGTCTTGAGCAGAACGCAAGTGTTGCGACCATGACATTTCGCTAACGTGGATAAGACCTTCTACACCAGGAGCGATTTCAACGAATGCACCGTAGTCAGCCATAACCACTACTTTACCCTTAACCTTGTCGCCAACCTTCAAGTTTGGATCAAGAGCATCCCATGGATGTGGTTGAAGTTGCTTCAAGCCCAAAGCGATACGACGCTTTTCGTCGTCGAAGTCGAGGATAACGACATTGAGCTTTTGGTCGAGTGACACGATTTCTTCTGGGTGATTTACACGGCCCCAAGAGAGGTCAGTGATGTGGATAAGACCATCTACGCCACCAAGGTCGATGAATACACCGTAAGAAGTGATGTTCTTAACAACACCTTCGAGCACTTGTCCCTTTTCGAGCTTAGCGATGATTTCTTTCTTTTGTTGTTCGAGTTCAGCTTCGATAAGAGCCTTGTGAGAAACAACAACATTCTTGAATTCTTGGTTAATCTTAACAACCTTAAATTCCATAGTTTTGCCAACGAATACATCGTAGTCACGGATTGGCTTAACGTCGATTTGGCTACCTGGCAAGAATGCTTCGATGCCGAATACGTCAACAATCATACCACCCTTAGTGCGGCACTTGATGTAACCCTTGATTACTTCGTCGTTTTCAAGCGCTTCGTTTACACGATCCCAGCTCTTAGCCATACGAGCCTTGCGGTGTGAAAGGATCAACTGGCCTTTTTTATCCTCTTGATTTTCGATGAATACTTCTACAGTGTCACCTACCTTCAAATCTGGATTGTAACGGAATTCGTTCAATGGAATAATACCATCTGACTTGTAGCCGATGTTAACCACTACCTCGCGCTTGTTGATTGCGATAACGGTACCTTCAGTTACTTCTTTGTCCTTAATTGTGTTAAGGCTTTCGTCATAGGTTTTTTCCAACTCTTCGTGAGATTTTTCTCCTTGAGTTTCGCCTTTTTCATAGGCTTCCCAATCGAAGTCTTCAATTGGAGAATTCTTTAATTCTTCGCTCATTTAAATTAGTTAATAAATTAGTTAATTACAGCATGCGGATTCGTTCCCGCAAACTTGGTTGCAAAGTTACGCATAATTTCCTATATCTCAACAACTTTTTACCAACTAATTTTGCTTCACTTTGAGCTTTTTTGTCATTTTTTCGCTTCTATAGAATGAATTTAGGCTATTAGGCTAAGCATCAGTCTTTCTATAGCGTGCTTTCAGTTTGTTGTAGCCATACATCCACAGCAGCGGCAATCCCACTCCCGCTACGGTATAGAGTATCCAGAAATAATCGTCGTGATGCTCGTGTATCACCATATGGCATCCTATCTGTCCCCATGGCAGACCATACCACATAATCTTCAGCGCGCTCACCACCTTAAACGAAATGATGTGGAACACATAGATATACACCGTCATATTGCCGGCATACACCAAAAAGTTTCTCAACACTCCGGGGTGCTTGTCTATCACCCCCGACACATAGTGCACCATCAGGAAGCCAATAGTGCCTGTGAGTGGCAACGTGAGCACATCGAGCATCTTAGGTGCAAGATTCATGCCCGCCAGATGCAGATTTGCCCCCACCACAAGCAGCGAGAAGCAAATGAGCGCCACCGCCCAGTTCTCACGTATGCGATGCTCGTAGGAGCGATAAAGCACACCTATGCCAAAGAACGCCACGCCCCACGTCTCGCGGATGCCGCCTTGCACTATCGTCAACACTTTCAAGCCATTACCTAAGCGAAACACAGCAAAACCAAGCGCAAGCGCTATGATTGCCAACACAGTGCCATTGCCATGAAGCCACTTATGCTTGCCCTCAAGGAAGCGGTTTAATGCCATAAACAGGATACTCGATACAAGCAACGCCCTGAAAAACCAGAACGCGCCCAAAAGAAACTCGTCGTATCCGCCCATCGAAAACACGATATTCACCACTCGCTGGCATGCCTGACGCAAGGTGTAAGGGTGCGTAACACCATTCGACCAGTTGCCAAACTGCTCATTCAGCAGCCCCACCTCGAAGAATGCGTTGTGAAGCAGGAGGAATAGCAGCGACCACTTCACCATTGGCACATACAGGCCACGGAAGCGTTTTTCAACATACGTCCATGAGTCTGTGAGATAACGGCGACTGAAAAAATAGCCTGCCGTGATAAAGAATATAGGCATGTGAAATAGGTAGATGAAATTCATCAACAAACCAGGGCCCTCGGTGTGGCCCATCACCATCAAAATGATGGCAATGCCTTTAACTATCGAAATCGTTGTATTTTGCTGTTTCATAATCACGACGCAAAATTAATCACTTGTTTTGAATTTACGAAATAGTTACGCCCACCCAAACATAAAAACGCAGCTTCTCACGGATTAACACTAATTAACTGCGCTCATTTTTCAAAGAAGTGATTTTTTCGCTACTTTTACGTCAGAATAAAATCACTAACAACCACTTTAAATACCAAAAACTATGCGAATTCCACGATTTAACGCCATACTCCTCTCGCTTGCAGTATGCTCATTTGCCCTAAATGCACAATTGCTTTGGAAGGTTTCTGGCAACGGTCTTGAAAAGCCATCATTCCTTTTCGGCACACACCATGTGGCCCCAGCAAGCATGATTGACAGCATCGTTGGTTTCGACGAAGCCATCAACACATGCGAAGCGGTGTATGGCGAGGTGTTAAAAGCTGATTTAGCTTCGCCCGAAACACAGGCAAAAACACTGAAACTAGCCACTGCTCCTGCCGACAGCACTCTATCAAAGGTGCTCGACGCTAAGTCGTATGCCCGACTCGATTCACTTTTTAAGGCAAACACCATGGGAATGGTTGGCGCAGCCAATATGGAGGCTTTCACCCCCGCGTTTATTTCTACGCAGATAGCCATGTTACTTACAATAAAGGAGTTTCAAGGGTTTAATCCAGCACAGCAGTTAGACATGACAATACTGCAGAAAGCCGAAGACCTTCATAAGACTCTCAAAGGTTTTGAGACTGCCGATTTTCAAATCAACATGCTTTTTAGCGATCCCATCAGCGAACAAGCACACTCTCTCACCAATCTGCTAAGCCACATCGACGAAAGCAAAACTGCCACTCGAAACCTTGCATCGGCTTATAAATCACAAGACCTCGAAAAAATAGGAAAAGTTTTTCTTGAAGACCTCGGTTGCACTGGTTCAACACCAGAGGAAATCGAGCGCGACCTTGAGAAACTTATCACTAAGCGCAACAATGCTTGGATAGAAGTTCTCAAAAACGAAATGCCAAAGCAATCGCTTTTCGTAGCAGTTGGGGCGGGCCACCTCGTAAACGAAGAGGGCCTTATCGCGCAGCTGCGCAATCTGGGCTACACCGTCACCCCGATGAAATAACCATTAGACCCAATCCTGCATATAGCACACGAGGCGATGCCAATGGCACCGCCTCGCTATTTTTTGTGGAGCATAGCGGACTCGAACCGCTTACCTCAACACTGCCAGTGTTGCGCTCTACCAGATGAGCTAATACCCCAATGCTTTAGATACATATATACTATCGCATCACTCTGCAAAGATAATATAGCAGAAAGCAAATCTCAAAATTTTTGTTCGATTTTTTCACCACATTTTCATCACAACGCACAAAAAAATTGAGCTGCCCACGCATCACAATCTGCGCAGACAGCCCAATCTAACCACTAACTATAATGCCTAAACAAATGTCAAACTAAGGTCTGTTACTTAATATCTATCACCTTGTTAGCTTTCTTCAATTCTTGAGGATTGAGTTTTGGAAGCACTACAGTAAGAACACCGTTTTCGACCTTTGCAGAGATCTTTTCTTTATCCACATCGTCTGGCAAAATCATTGTCTGACGGAATTGGCTATAAGAGAATTCTCTACGCAAATAGTGCATCTTCTTGTTCTCGTCTTGCTCCTTCTTAGTCTCCTTTTCAAGAGCAATAACCAAGTTTTCATCCTCATCAAGATTTACCTTGAATTCGTCTTTTGTCATGCCTGGAGCAGCCACCTCAACGAGGTATTCATGTTCTTTTTCCAAAACATTCACTGCTGGTGTGGTAGCGCTCACCGATGCACGCTCATATAAGTTGTTATCAAATATTTCGTTAAACAAATTTGGCAACCATTCTTGGTTTCTTCTAACTGTCAACATAATCGTATCTCCTATTTTTATTTTTTTATTTATCGTTTTTTTGTTTTGAACCCTCGGCTCTTGCGCCTTGCGTTCGATACTATACGTTGCAATCTTTGCACCATTGGCTTTTTAGGTCAATAATTCGGCATCAACAAGAAATATTGGCATATTCTTAAGTATTATTGGTCATTTTGTCACATTATGATGAAATTTTGTCACTTATTTTATCGGATAAGGATATGTCACATCCCATAGGAATAGCGCATTGCCAGGCATCGACGTGCCAGCCGAGCATCTGTTTTTCTTCTCAATGATTTCACAGAATTGCTCAACAGTGATTTTATGCCTACCCACATCCACCAGTGTACCCACAATGGCACGCACCATATTGCGCAAAAATCGATCGGCAGTGATGGTAAACACCCATTGATCGCCCTCCATCTGCCACTTTGCATAATCTATGCGGCAGATATTGGTTTTGGCATCGGTGTGCAGCTTGCTAAAACTGGTGAAATCGCTGTATTGCATCAGTCGTGATGCTGCCACGTTCATCAACTCAAAATCGAGGTCGGCTGGGCATTTCCAACTCAGCGGATATTGGAAAGGATTTTTCCAAGTATTTGCAAAATACTTATATGTGCGGCTCGTGGCATCAAATCGCGCATGGGCATCGTCGGCCACATGACATATCGAATATATGGCGATATCCTTGCAAAGCACGCTATTCAACTGATGCACAAGCTTCACAGGGTCGGCAATCGGCTTCTCAACATCGAAGTGCGCCACCATCATTGCCGCGTTCACCTCGGCATCGGTGCGCCCAGCACCAATAATCTTTATCGGCGCACGCATCACCATCGACATCACCTGCTCGATGGTTTCCTGCACCGACACATCATTGGGTTGTGTCTGCCATCCGTGGAAGTTAGCGCCACGAAAAGCCAAACGCATAAAATATCGCATACCACACTATATTTTTATTATCCGAAAACAAAAAGGCAATTCCTCCCTTTTTTAGAGGAGAAACTGCCTATATATAAACTATCATTTTTTCACATGCTTAGCCTCATCATCATTCACGCTCAAGATAAGTATATCCATAAAGGCCCGAGCGGTAGTTACTAATGAACTCACGACCCTCCTCTGGAGAAATCTTACCTTGCTTCATTGATTGTGTCACCCACGTCTCAATGTTGCGCACGAGTTTCTTCGGACTATATTGCACATAGTCGAGCACCTCAGCCACAGTTTCGCCATCTATAATCTGATCTATCTCATAGTGGTCTTTATACACGCTGATGTGCACGGCATTGGTGTCGCCAAAGAGGTTGTGCATATCGCCAAGTATCTCTTGGTAAGCACCCACAAGGAATACACCTATATAATATGACTCGTTGCCCTTCAACGTGTGAACAGGCAAAGACGACGACATGCCCGACTGCGACACGAAATTATTGATTTTGCCATCGCTGTCGCAAGTGATATCTTGCAGCGTAGCCATGCGTGTTGGTTTCTCGTCGAGGCGCGAAATAGGGATTATCGGGAACACTTGGTCTATAGCCCAGCTATCAGGCAACGACTGGAACAACGAGAAGTTGCAGAAATACTTTTCAGGAAGCTTCTTTGCCACCTTGCGCAGTTCGTCTGGAGCATGCTTCATCTCTGCTGCCAGGCTATTCACGTCGCGGGCAATCGACCAGAAAAGTTTTTCCACCATAGCGCGAGTGCGCAGATCTACCAATCCGAGGCTGAACAAATCGAGTGCCTCTTCACGAATCTGCAGGGCATCGTGCCAGTCTTCCATCATTCTACCAGGATTTATCTTGTCCCAAATGTCGTAGAGTTCGCGCACCAATTCGTGGTCTTCTTCCGAGATAACGTCCACATCATCGTTCCACTGTGGCAACTGAGCTGTCTCAAGCACCTCAAATATCAATATTGAGTGATGAGCAGTGAGCGAGCGGCCCGACTCGTTGATAATGTTAGGCTGCTTCAGATTGTTCTTCTCGCAAGTGTCTACCACAGCCGACACAATGTCGTTGGCATACTCTTGAATAGAATAGTTCATGCTGCTCTCACTTGCGCTGTTGCGGGTGCCGTCGTAGTCCACGCCAAGACCTCCGCCCACGTCGATGAAGTCGATATCGAAGCCCATACGCGAGAGTTGCACATAAAATTGCGACGCTTCGCGCAAAGCGTTCTTGATGTGGCGAATCTTAGTGATTTGGCTACCGATATGGAAATGTATCAGCTTCAAGCAATCGGTCATCTGCTTGCGTTGCAAGTAGTCGATAGCTGTGAGCAATTCGCTTGAGTTCAAGCCGAACTTGCTTTGGTCGCCACCCGACTCTTCCCACTTGCCGCTACCTGAGCTCGACAACTTGATGCGGATGCCTATATTCGGACGGATGCCAAGACGCTTTGAAATCTCAGTGATCAACTTCAATTCATTGAGTTTCTCCACCACAAGGAATATTCTGCGACCCATTTTCTGAGCCAACAGTGCCAATTCCACGTAGCTTTCGTCTTTATATCCGTTGCAAATAATCAATGATTTCTCGTCGATGTTGATAGAAAGCACTGCATGAAGTTCTGGCTTACTACCGGCTTCCAATCCGATATTAAACTTCTTACCATGGCTTACTATCTCTTCCACCACCGGACGCATTTGATTCACCTTAATAGGATAGATGATGAAGTTTTCTGCTTGGTAATCATATTCCTTCGATGCAGCCTTAAAGCAATTAGAAATCTTCTCGATTCTATTGTCCAAAATGTCGGGGAAACGCAGCAAAATAGGCGACGTGATGTCCCTCACCTGCAATTCGTCCATGACATCCTTCAAATCCACACCCACATAACCATCACGAGGAGTAACCTGAATATGACCTTTCTCGTTAATCGAAAAATATTTCAGCCCCCATCCGTTGATGTTATACAGTTCTGCACTATCCTCAATGCGCCACTTTCTCATTATTCTTCAGTAATTTGTTTTTAATTTTATTGGTTAATCTTTATTCTAAACAATCTCCATTTTACATTTTCGCAAAATTTAAACAAAGATACGTGATAATTATTGATTTTTCTACCATTCATTCCGAAAACAGCAATAATCTTCATCAAAAAGTATCTTTTAGCATAATTATCCGCTGAATTAATCGTTACTTTAAATAAAACTATCCAATTTTGCCAAACATACCAAAAATTGGAAACACTATATTTTGCAATGAAAATTACATTCATAACACCCCCTGAACTAATAACAAAGCAACCAGCCGAACGTACAGCAGGATGTACTCGAATTGTATATCCTATGCCCAACATCTATGAACTTTCGGTGGCTGCGGTTCTTGAACAAGAGAATATTCACAATATCACTCATAAAGACTTTGTATTTGATGGCGGAGATGCCGATTCGCTTTGCGCCTTCCTTCGCGAAGACAAAGCGGACATATATTTCATTTGGACTGTCAATTTGTCTATCCAAAGCGACTTAATTGCAATTAAGCACATAAACGAAATTGTACCTAATGCATACGTTATTCTTCTTGGTCCAGGCCCTACTTACTTCACACAGCAATGTCTAATAAACGATCACATCATCATTGTTCGAGGAGAACCAGAAGAGACTGTAAAAGAACTTGTTGATGCGATCCAAAACGACAAAGATTGGTCGCAAATACTTGGAATCTCATATCTAAAAGACGGAAAATATCAAAGCACCGGCTTCCGTCCACTTATTCGCGATCTCGACTCATTGCCTTTCCCAGCCAGGCACTTCATCGAGCATAAGCAATATCACAATCCCAAACTGAAGACTGGGCCCTACACCACTGCAGTGACATCGCGCAATTGTCCGCACCATTGCATCTATTGCGTGCCAAGTTCTCTCACGTTTGCTCGCGAAATAGAATACCGCCGTGAAAATGGGCGTAAACCTACTATTGGATTCCGCTCAACTGAAAACGTGGCAAAAGAAATGGAAATGCTCCACAAGAAAGGCTATAAAGCAATCGGCTTTATGGACGACAATTTTATCTGGAATGAACAACGCACATCAGAGTTATGCGAAATAATGCGCAAATATGGCTTTGTGTGGGGCTGCCAAGCACGTGTTGATGCGATAACAGAACCTATCGCCAAAATGCTCAGCACATCCGGATGCCGATATGTCGACCTTGGCATTGAATCTTTTAACGACGAAATCCTTAAATTCATAAAAAAAGGAATTACGTCTCAACAGATTTATCAAGCAATTGCTTTGCTCAAAAAATACAAAGTTCCAGTCAAACTAAATGTGTTGATTGGCAGTAGTCCGTATGAAACCAAAGAAACGATTCGCCACACCCTAAAAGAGGCAAAAAAATTAAATGTCGACCAAGTGATGTTTAATATTGTTTCTCCATTTCCGGGCACTGAATTCTACACCATGTGCAAGGAGAACAACTGGTTGACCACTCCAGATTATATTCCTACCGATGTGCAAAGAGAGTCAATCTTGAACTATCCCCACCTATCTGCCGCAGACATGGAGAAAGCGCTTTTTAGAACAAACCTTAGTTTCTTTTTGCGACCAAGTTTTATTCTCCGCCAACTAAGCAGATTTAGCAGCATTTCAGAGTTCGCCAATGCCCTGAAAGCCCTGAGAATTAAACTCTTTGGCTACTCCAAATAACACCAAACAATGAAAACATTGTCAATAATAATATTAACTTGCAATCAACAAAGCGTTTTACGCCGTTGTTTGGACTCATTATTGCCTTCTGTTCACAACATCAATAGCGAGATTATTATTGTTGACAATGGTTCCACTGATGGCACAACCGAAATGCTGTCGGCATTCTTCCCCACAATTAAAGTGATCGTCAACCCAGAAAACTTAGGAGTGGCTATGGCAAGAAATCAAGGCATTAAAGCATCTACTGGTAAATACATCCTAATTCTTGACAACGACACAATTGTTAATCATGAAGCGATCGCAGGTATGCTCGATTATATCCAAAGCCACCCAGAAGCAGGAGTTGTAGCATGTCGACTTTTAAATTCCGACAAAACTGTGCAACAGAGCCTTAAACCATATCCTGGCTTAATGATTAAACTGCACAACGTACTTGGCATAAAAGGCAGAGAGACAATTTTTCCAACATCACCCGACGGAACCATTCATCCCACATACGTAATTGGCGCTTGTCAGATGTTTCGGCGACAAATAATCGAGAATATAGGAATGCTTGATAGTCGCATTTTTTATGGTCCAGAAGATGCCGATTTTTGCATCCGTGCCACTAAAGCAGGATATAAAATCTGTTACTTGCCAAATTTCAGCATCGAGCATCTACATCGACGAGCCACAACACACAAGCTCCTTTCGCCATTGGCCCGCAAACACTTTGTGGCATTAATTTACTTCTACCTCAAACACCGACGATTGTGGTAGAAGACATTTCTTTAGCATAAAACACAACTACGTCATTAATTTATTACATCATTAGTGCAAGAGTATTAGAGAAAAATAACTATCTTTGCACCAGAAAAATATGACAGACGTTTAGTTTGGCTTATTTTTTGCAACCATGTATATTATATTAATTAAGTTTAATCATATAATTAACTTGTCAAAATGGTAAATTATAAAGAACTTGGTCTTGTAAACACTCGTGAAATGTTTGCAAAGGCTATTAAGGGCGGATATGCAATCCCAGCCTTTAACTTCAACAACATGGAGCAACTTCAAGCAATCATCAAGGCTGCTGCTGAAACTAAGTCTCCAGTTATCCTTCAAGTATCTAAAGGCGCTCGCAACTACGCTAACGCTACCCTTCTTCGCTACATGGCTCAAGGCGCTGTAGAATATGCTAAGGAACTTGGTTGGGAACACCCACAAATCGTGCTTCACCTCGACCACGGCGATAGCTTCGAACTCTGCAAGGACTGCGTTGACTGCGGTTTCTCTTCTGTTATGATCGACGGTTCTCACCTCCCATACGAAGAAAACATCGCCCTCACTAAGAAGGTTGTTGAATACGCTCACCAATTCGACGTAACTGTTGAAGGCGAACTTGGCGTATTGGCTGGCGTTGAAGACGAAGTTTCTAGCGACCACCACACTTACACCAACCCTGAAGAAGTAGTAGACTTCTCTACTCGCACTGGTTGCGATAGCCTCGCTATCTCTATCGGTACTTCTCACGGTGCTTACAAGTTCACTCCTGAACAATGCACTAAGGACGAAAACGGCAAGCTCGTACCTCCTCCATTGGCATTCGACGTTTTGAAGGCTGTTGAAAAGGAACTTCCTGGTTTCCCAATTGTTCTTCACGGTTCTTCTTCAGTTCCACAAGAAGAAGTTGAAACTATCAACAAGTACGGCGGCGCATTGAAGGCTGCTATCGGTATCCCAGAAGAATGGCTTCGTGAAGCTGCTAAGAGCGCTGTTTGCAAAATCAACATCGACTCTGACAGCCGCTTGGCTATGACTGCTGCTATCCGTAAAGTATTCGTTGAAAAGCCTGCAGAATTCGACCCTCGTAAGTATCTCGGTCCAGCTCGCGACAACATGGAAAAACTTTACAAGCACAAGATCATCAACGTTCTTGGTAGCGACGGTAAGGCTGAATAATCGTTCTAACATTATTCAAACCCATATACAATGGCGTTCTCACCTTGAGAGCGCCATTTTTTGCACCAGCGCAGATTTTTGCGCAATAAACACCTGGTAAACTATTGACTTTTCCTGCAGATTTTGCATAAGCATGGAATTTACGATAATATACACGGCGACGCTATTGCCCGTATCAAACTATTTTTGTAATTTTGCACCACAAAAAGCGGACAACTCCACTACGCAAGAGCATCGGGATGTAGCTCAGTCCGGTTTAGAGTACTCGTCTGGGGGGCGAGTGGTCGCAAGTTCGAATCTTGTCATCCCGACAACAAAAGGGAAAGATTGCACATCGCATCTTTCCCTTTTTTGGCGTATAAATCAAAATGGAGGCTGTTTTAGAGAAAGGACACCCTTACTTCAAATCTGCCAATCGGCGATTATCGCCCACTATCCATATCACATCGTGTGCAGCAAACACATCGTCGCCTGTTGGTTTAATGTATTCATCTCCGCGCTGTATGGCAACAAGCAGCGCCGCATAATCGTCGCGCAGTCGAGCCTGTGCCACGCTCTTGCCCACAAGCGGAGAATGCTCTGTGAGCACAAAGTGGAGAAATTCCACTTTCGTCTTGTCGTATGCCTCGTTTGGAACTTCGCTTTGTTGCTCCACCATCGGCAGAAGTGCCTGAAGCTGTTCATCGGTGCCAATTACCGCCAACTGGTCGCCAGGGAATATGCGCATGTCTCCCGTAGGTACTGGGAAATAATTCATGCCTCGCGTGATGCTCACCACATTCACGCCATATCGCTTGCGCAAATCGGAGTTTTTCAGACGATCGCCCACAAACGGACAATCATAGCCAACCGTCATAAATGCCATGTGCAGATCTGACACAAGATTATATTCCTTACCGCTTCTGTGCAACTCCCGTTCATTGAGATTGCTTATGAAGCGAGACTCTATGCTTTGCATCTGCTTGCGTAGCTTGCGCGACAATACCACCACCGATGCCACCACCAGCACCACGGCAATGGTGATCACAGCCGTTCTGGTGTACATTATATGCAGATACCCCAAAATAAACGCACTGGCGAGTATCACCCTGAACAACGACATCACCACCAATGGCACATCGCTACGGTGATTGGTTGAGAGCGAGAGCTTCTCATATTCGCTGCGTCGCGTGCAAGGCGATGCCAATGCCATAAGGAATGGCAGCATCACACCTATTGTGGCTATCACCATAGCAAGCTTACCATATTTTTCACCAAGCCATTCTATAGCTATCGGCTCAACGTATCCATGCGAAAAAACGATTATTGCTGTAAGCAGCGAGGCATATAGCACAGTGCGCCATGAGTGACGAGCAAAGATTGATTTCCATATTGCTCTTGACTCGCTTTCCTCGGCTTCCTTCACGCTATATCGGTCGAGCAGGAATTGCAAACGCACCGGCATTCGCTTTGCCACCATCTCATAGCATGGGTCGGCGGCTTTGATGAAATACGGCGTGAAGAAAGTGGTGATTACCGACACTGCCACCACTATCGGATAGACATTCGGCTCAAGCACGCCGAGCGACATACCCATTGAGGCTATAATGAATGCAAACTCACCAATCTGAGTGAGGCTGAAGCCCGATTGCATGGCTATCTTCAGCGGCTGACCGGTCACGAGCATACCAGTGGTGCCGAACAATATCATTCCCACTATCACCACTATCGAGAGCACGGCAATGGTAGAGCCGTATTGCATTATGATTGTTGGATTCACCATCATTCCCACTGAGATGAAGAACACTGCTCCAAAGAGGTCTTTCACTGGTTTCACCACCTTTTCTATTCTTTCGGCTTGTATGGTTCCGGCTAATATCGACCCCATCACAAACGCTCCAAGAGCCATTGAGAAGCCCGACTTCACCGAGAATACTGCCATTGCCAAACATAGGCCCATAGATATCACAAGCAGCATCTCATCGGTGATAGACCGTGCCACGCGCTTGAAGAACGACGGTAGAACAAACACACCCACCGTAAACCATACCACAAGAAACAGCACCAACTTCAGGATGCTGAAAATCAATTCCTCGCTCTCTACACTGTTGTTGATGGCGATCGACGAAAGAAGCACCATCATCACCACAGCAAAGAGGTCTTCGCAAATCAGCACGGCAAACACAAGCGAAGCAAATTTCTTTTGACGCATGTGCAAGTCGGTGAATGCCTTGATAATAATAGTGGTTGACGACATCGACAACATTCCGCCAAGAAACAGGCTGTTCATGCTGCTAAAGCCAAGCAAGCGACCCGAAATAAATCCGAGCGTCATCATTCCGCCCACTATTACCAGCGCCGTTATCACTGCCGATCCGCCCACATTCATCAGTTTCTTAAAACTGAATTCCAAGCCCAACGAGAACAGCAGAACCACAATACCAATCTGCGCCCAAAAGTCGATATTCGCCTCGCTGCTCACCGATGGCAAGAGTATCATGTGCGGACCAGCAAGAAAGCCTGCCACAATATATCCAAGCACTATCGGCTGCTTAAGTTTCTTAAACAGCAAAGTGGCTATCGCGCCGAGCACCAATATCAAAGCCAAGTCGGAAATCAAGCCTTCCACCGTCATACCGTCTATTCCGTTCATCACACCGCTCACTTCGGCATCGGTAACCTCTGCCGCAGTCATAGTGAGCAATATGTTGCATATATGTGTTAATCCTATCATTATGTCGAGTTTTTATTTATAACGTTTTTCCCATTAGCAAAGTTAATCATATTACCCCGAAAATTTGTTCTATTCCACATCTTTCTTTGTTGAAAAATTAAGCCTATTCTAATTGAAAAAACCATTTTTTATAAGTACTTTTGCGTAAAGTTTAGAAACTGGGCAATTCATCTCCCACGATTGTTTTAGAATTATTTTTTAGAGTGTTGGTATCAACACCGCAAAGCAATTGTTATTAGGCAGTTATCACCAAATAATTCATTTCTCCGGTCAGTTTTGGCCCTCCATACAATCATCGCGTCCCATAGTTTCTACAATGCACTTTTTTTTGACAGATTATTAAGCATATTTTTATATACACAATATGGCAAGAACTAACGACGAACTACAAGGCGTGACCCTTCTCGGCAATCAAGGCACAAAGTATGCCGAATGCTATGCTCCAGAAGTGTTGGAAACCTTTCCAAACAAACATCCAGAAAACGAGTATCTCGTGACTTTTAATTGCCCGGAGTTCACCACTCTTTGTCCTAAAACCGGACAACCCGACTTCGGAAAAATCATAATCAACTACATCCCTCGCACCAACATGGTGGAGAGCAAAAGCTTGAAGCTTTATCTATTCAGTTTCCGCAATCATGGCGATTTTCACGAAGACTGCGTGAACATCATCATGAAAGACCTCATAAAACTGATGGATCCAAAGTATCTTGAGGTTGTGGGCATTTTCATGCCACGAGGCGGCATATCTATTTATCCGTTTGCCAACTATGGCGACAGCGAACACCAAGATATGGTGCGCCAACGCATGCTGGCTATGTTTCGCAACCAATAATTCTTAATTAACCCACATCAATCTACACAAAATAAATTATGGCTAAAGACGCTGCAATAATACTCTCTGGCGGCATGGACTCTATCACCATGCTTTATGAATACAAAGACATAATCTCTCTGGCAATCACTTTTGACTATGGCTCAAACCACAACAAACGTGAGATTGAATATGCCTCGCTGCATTGCACACGCCTTGGCATTCGCCATATCATCATTCCGCTCGAGTTTATGCACAACTACTTCAAGAGCTCGCTTCTTGAAGGGGCCGATGCTATACCTGAAGGCAACTACAACAACGACAACATGAAATCTACCGTAGTGCCGTTCCGCAACGGAATCATGCTCGCCATCGCTTGCGGCATAGCCGAAAGCAACAATCTACACCGCGTGCTCATTGCCAACCACGGTGGCGACCACACTATCTATCCCGACTGCCGCCAAGAGTTCATCGAAGCCATGTCGGCTGCCATGACCAATGGAACATATGAGGGCGTACACATTTTCGCGCCCTACACCAATATAACTAAGACAGACATTGCCCAACACGGCGCCCGCCTCGGATTAGACTACTCCGAGACCTACTCGTGCTATAAGGGCGGTTTGCATCATTGCGGAAAGTGCGGCACATGCGTGGAGCGTCGCGAAGCACTCGCCGAAGCCGGTGTCACCGATACCACCATTTATGACAATTAATAAACAAAACGGTTCTGCTTGCCGATTTTTCTCTCACTCCACCTACGCTCATCGGCTTTGGCAGGAAAAAAAGATTTAAAAAATGTATTTTGTTAAGAAAACCCTTGAGATTTCTGCGTGTCACAAACTGACACTTAGTTACGAAAGCAAATGCACCAATCTGCACGGTCACAACTGGATTATCACTGTCTATTGCAAGGCTAAGAAGCTCAATGCCGATGGTATGGTGTGCGATTTCACACACATTAAAACCATGATTTGCGACACTCTCGACCATCAAAACCTGAATGACGTGCTACCATTCAATCCCACTGCCGAAAACATCGCTAAGTGGGTGGTGGATTTGATTCCAGAGTGCTATCAAGCCGACGTACAAGAATCTGAAAACAATATAGCAAGTTATGTGGAAGATTAACGAAATTTTTTATTCTATTCAGGGTGAAGGATTCCACACCGGTGTCCCTGCCGTATTCGTTCGATTCTCTGGATGCAACCTCAATTGCTCGTTCTGCGACACCAAGCACCAAGAGGGCAATACGATGTCGCTCTACGAGATTATCAACGAAGTGAAGAAATACCCCCACGCTCGCATGGTGGTGCTCACGGGCGGTGAACCGTCGCTATTCATCAACCAATCTCTCATCGATGCTCTCAAGCGCGCCGGAAAATACATCGCCATCGAAACCAACGGCACTCACGAGCTGCCTGAAGGCATCGATTGGATTACGCTCTCACCAAAAAGCAGCTTTGCCGGCGGCGACACTGCTCCGGTGGTGCTCACTCAGTGTGATGAACTAAAAGTGGTGTATCTCGGACAAGATCTCAAGCAATACAATCACATTAAGGCCAACCATCGTTTCTTGCAGCCTTGCTACTGCGACAACGACGACATTCGCAACTACACCATGCAATCGTGCCTCAATGCTGTGCTAAACTCCGATTGCTGGAGATTGTCGTTGCAGACTCAGCGCGTACTCAATATCCGATAACGCCCGGTTCTGGCATTGGCGCATGCTTCAGGAGATAATAAAATTACCACCAACACTTTATTGACCGATTGGGTATAATGCGCATCCCACAAAAATAATGTATCTTTGCAGAGCATAATTGCTTTTTACAAGATTCATAAAAAGATTATTATTCGTTTAACCCCTATATTCATCCAATGCAAGAAAAAATCATCATTCTTGATTTCGGTTCACAAACCACACAACTGATAGGACGTCGTGTGCGTGAACTCAACATGTATTGCGAAATCGTGCCTTACAACAAGTTCCCATTTGGCGACGAGTCTGTGATTGGCGTAATCCTTTCAGGAAGCCCATTCTCTGTCTACGACGAGAAGGCTTTCAAAGTTGATTTGAGCGAAATCCGAGGCAAATACCCTATCTTGGGCATCTGCTACGGCGCACAATTCATGGCTTACACCAACGGCGGAAACGTTGAGCCTGCAGGAACACGCGAATATGGCCGCGCTCACCTTAGCTCATTCGACGAGCAAAATCCTTTGCTCAAGGGCCTACGTCCTAACTCTCAAGTGTGGATGAGCCACGGCGACACTATCACCGCAATCCCCAACAACTTCAAGATTATCGCCTCTACCCAGAAGGTGGCTATCGCCGCTTACCAAGCAGTAAACGAGAAATTGTGGGGCGTGCAATTCCACCCTGAAGTGTTCCACTCTGAAGATGGCACACAATTGCTCAAAAACTTTGTGGTTGACATCTGCGGTGGTAAGCAAGACTGGAGCGCTGCTTCGTTTATCGAAAGCACTGTTGCCGAACTCAAAGCAACTCTCGGCAACGACCGCGTAATTCTCGGTCTTAGTGGCGGTGTTGACTCTTCGGTTGCCGCAGTTCTTCTCAATAAGGCAATCGGTAAAAACCTCACTTGTATTTTCGTTGATCACGGCATGCTCCGCAAAAACGAGTTCCGCAACGTGATGCATGACTACGAATGCCTCGGTTTGAACGTAATCGGTGTTGACGCAAGCGCCAAATTCTTCAGCGAATTGGCTGGCGTTACCGAACCCGAACAAAAGCGCAAAATCATTGGCAAGGGGTTCATCGACGTTTTCGATGCTGAAGCGCAAAAAATCACCGACGCTAAATGGCTCGCACAAGGCACTATCTACCCTGACTGCATCGAATCGCTCTCTATAACTGGCACCACTATTAAGAGCCACCACAACGTTGGCGGTCTACCAGAAAAGATGAATCTCAAACTTTGCGAACCTCTTCGTCTACTTTTCAAAGACGAAGTGCGCCGCGTAGGTCGCGAATTGGGTATGCCTGAGCATCTCATCAAGCGTCATCCATTCCCAGGCCCAGGTCTTGCAGTGCGCATCCTTGGCGACATCACCCCTGACAAAGTGCGAATCCTTCAAGACGCCGACGACATCTTCATCCAAGGTCTTCGCGACTATAAGGTGAAATTGCAAGGCGAAGAAGCACGCCGCGTGCTTGCAGCAGGTGTACCTGCCGATATGACTAACGGAGAAATCGAAGTTTCTCTTTACGACCAGATTTGGCAAGCTGGCGCAGTATTACTTTCTACCGTTCGTTCGGTAGGTGTTATGGGCGACGAACGCACCTATGAGCACCCAGTTGCTCTTCGTGCAGTGACCAGCACCGACGCCATGACAGCCGATTGGGCACACTTGCCTTACGATTTTATGGCAAAGGTTAGCAACGACATCATCAATAAGGTGAAAGGTGTTAACCGCGTTTGCTACGACATCTCATCAAAGCCACCAGCAACTATCGAGTGGGAATAAACAAACATACTACTCAATAACAAATACATAAGGCGAGGCACACATTTGTGCCCCGCCTTAATTGTGTATCAATATCAATTTTGTTAATCAAAACCGGTTAATAAAGCTACAAGGGTTTCCGATTAAAGAAAATACCAGACGGCAGTAACTGGATATCATCACATATTTCCCAAATTATGAATTGCAAGCTGAAGACCTAATGTTGTCCATATCCCGGGGCAAAGTCTTGTGATTTGATGACATCAGCCAGTGCGATAAACAACTAATCGATAATCGCCGCCGGTAGGGACGCGGCACTG